>JAAYDL010000287.1 GCA_012729265.1 Lentisphaerota bacterium
AAAAGCTGAAGCAGTTGTGTCCGTTTGGGCAGGATAATCCGGAGCCCGTCTGGGCGATGCTCAATGTGCAGGTGGTTGGTGCTCCGCAGGTGATCGGTAAAAAGCATCTGAAATTTGCCGTCGGCCATGGACAATCCACCTTTAATGCCATTGCATTCGGTTATCCGCTGGAAGCACTGCCCGCCGGGAAAATAGATATTGCCTTCGTGCTCGAAGAAAACCAATGGTATGGACGTTCCGATCTGCAACTCCAGGTGAAAGATATTCGTCCAGCTCAGTGATCAGAGCGCAGTGCCGTTTCCTGTTCTATAACGAGAGCGGTGGGGGGGCCGGGGGAGATGTCGAATCGTCCGGAAGCGAGAACTGCATTGAGGGTGTAAAGATATTATTCATTACGATTTAGATTACAGTAAGGGAGGTCAGTTGTGGAAAAAGCGAAACAAATAGTATGTATAGCACTGCTGTTCATAGGTTTTTCTTCGCGCATTTATGCCGAGGAGATCATTTTAACGCCACTTCCCGAGGGGTTCATTTTACCGCAACTCGATGAAATTAGGATATCCGGCACGAATCTTATATGGCTTGTCGATCGAGTAATGGAGAGGGGAAAAAACGGTGTGGCAATTGGAGCCTCAAGACGAGCTGCTTACTCATTAGATAATCCTGATGATGCGGCATTATACGAGGAAAATGTTGATCGTTGGCTAGGGATGGGGGGGGTAACGAATTGGCCCGGATTGCTCGTGCTCAATGAATACGTGGGGGATGATCGCAATGTGGTCACAAACTATTTCAATCATGAAAGGAAGCTTCTGGATACCATTTCTTCATACATAGGGTTGGTTAATCGCTTGCCCCGAGTTAAAGAGGAAATGCTGGTTGTTGATCCACCAAAGGAAACTTCAGTCACCGCCAGGATTAGATCACTGCAGGTCACTACGAACGGGATAGATATGGTCTATGAACTGCAGAATAATACTGAGACGGGGTTGTGGATGATCCATCCGCAACAGGCTTGGGATTTGTTCCAGCTAAGCCGAGTAGATCAGGTTTTGATCCCGAGTGCGCACTCCCCGAACTTTTATCTTAATCCATGTACCTGGCTTCTTCTCTATCCGGGAGATACGGTGATTCGGTCCACAACGATTCCAATAAAAATTTTCCCTGGACCAGTTTACTATGAAGCATGGGGAAATACACCGGGCAAGATTATGGAAGACCCGCTTTTGGCTAAATATTGCAAAGATAATCAAGTCCTGTATGCGGGGCTGTTTGCCATCGGCAGTATCCATGATGACGTAATTGAATTAACCATCAATATGAGTGCCAATGCAGATGAGCTTTTGGCTTATTCCCGTAAATATCTTCCACCAATACCCGAAGTGACCGGGCAGGAGGTCTTTAAGCCGTTTGGCGGAATTTCAAGTTCGTCCACAAATATATATGTCAATGCAGCAATGTTCCGATAGTAAAGGGGGTAGATCCATTCTCCGGTCACCGATGCTGCAACTACGAGCGTGCGATATCCGCCAAACTTAGTAAAAAGTCACGAGGGGGATTCGGTTCCCGATTTATAGCGAGAGCGGTGGGGGGCCGGGGGAGGAGGCGTCGAGGCGGCCGGAGGCGAGGAGCGCGGCGAGGGTCTCTAGCAGTTGGGATTTATCTTTAGGGAAGCGTCCTTCGAGCGGAAGAATGTTGGAGGAGTGATTGGCCCGGAAAACGGTGGACTCCAGCTCCAGCTTTTCGATCAGGGCTTTGAGTTCTTCAACCGCCTGAACTTCGGTGAGTTGACGGAATGCGCCGGCTTGCTCGGCCTGATAAAGTGCCGTGCCCGGAATAGGGATTACGCGCAGCGCGGAGAGCAGTTTCGGCTGCATTCGGTTCAGCGCCTCAGCCGTGGCGACCGCATGTTCGGTGGAAGCGGACTGCCCGCCGAGTCCGGTCAGAACCATCACCGACATTTTGAGCCCGGCGGCCTGTGCCCGTTTTCCTGCAGCAATCATCTCTTCGGCGGTTTCTCGTTTTTGCGCCTGCCGCAGTACGGCTTCATTTCCGCTTTCAAGCCCCATGTAGAGCGTGTTGAGTTTGAGTGCTCGAAGGGCTTCGAGTTGTTCAGGACTCTTTCGGAGAATGGAGTGTCCATTGGCGTAGAGGTTGACGCGCGCGAGACGCGGAAAACGCGCGTTGAGCGTTTCGAGCAGGGCCCTGAGCCGCTCAACCGAGAGCGCCATAACATCGCCGTCGGCCAGGAATATCCGCTTGGTACGCGGCTGCATCCGAGCGGCTTTGGCGATCGTCTGCTCGATCTCTGCCTCGGGATGGAGACGGTACAAAACCTCTTTATACATCCCGCAGAATCCGCATCGGTTCCACGGGCAGCCGTCGGCGATGCGGAGGATCAGGCTGTACGCCTCGGCGGGCGGGCGAAAGAGAGCGTGGCTCATGGATTTGCGGTGGCCGTCGGTTCCGGGTTCAGGCGGATACGCTCAGGGATCTGATATTTTTCCATGATCGACTGCGTGGCCGTCTCAAATTGACGGGCGTCCAGGATCACTTTTTCCATCGAGTAGGAGGGCATGAATTCGATGACGTGGAAGCCGTCCTGCGGGTGATGAAAGGCCTCTTCCATTTGACGAATCGAGTCAATAGGGAAACCGTTGACGCTTTTGACGATATTATCGGCGAGGGCGTGATAACCGAGGTTGTATTCATCCGGAAAGACATCGGCCAGAATAATAAAGTGCCGCCGTTGTTCGGGGTTCGGCGATTCCATGCCTAGGGAGTAGAGGGTGCGGAGCTCGGGCGGAATTGCGTTTTTCCAGTTTGAGCCCCACGTTTCGAGGTAGGGGATATCGAGTTCGCGGAAGATAAATCCGCCGGCCACGAGATAGGCAGGCGGGGTATTGATGCGCGCGGACGGAATAAGGTCCGCCGACGGGGGCACATTTTTCAGCGGAATATCGAGCATGATCTCTTTTCCGTCGCGCAGGACTTTCGCCTTAATGATGTCGCCTGCGTAGTGGCCTTCGTTGGCAATGAGGCTGAGGTCAAGCGGCCCGTAGCGTGGGTGATCGTAATCGCCGAGGGAGTCGACTTTGTGCCCGTCAAGTTCAAGCAGGACGTCGTCGGGGTTTAGAATCCCTTCAGCAGAAGAACCGGGGAGGGCGTAACAGACGCGCACGCCGGTGGGAGCGCCGGTCATTCCCAGATACGCCGCCTGCGCGGGGCCCTTGTTCTGTTGATAGCGGAGGCCCAGCCAGGCAAAACCGGGGTAGGTGGATTGGTGGTCGACGGCATAGAGGTAGGCGTTGATCTGCTCGGCAGAAAGCGCCCGCACGGTGCTTTCGTTTTGTGAAGTGCAGAGGCCGACAAGTTGGTCGTCGCTGAAAAGGGGTTCGCCCCAGCCGCCGCCGGTAAGGTCGGTGATAAAGCTGATTTTGACATAGTCAAGATGAGGGACGCCCGAACCAT
>JAAYDL010000032.1 GCA_012729265.1 Lentisphaerota bacterium
CGCATTTGAAACCGCCCGGATATCGGGATGATCCACCCGAACCGCCAAATTGCGCAGCGCCTCCCGGCGGGAGCGCCCCACCTGAATTTCACGGAACACGCGAATCAACTCTTCGCCCAGCGGATCAATCTCGCGCTTTTGGATAATCCGATTGATTCCACTCATAAAATCAAGCCCCGATTCCACCGCCAGCGTAAGCAAATCGAGCACAAACGGAAGCGCATGCTCAATTTTCTGGTGACGCGCTTTAACGGCAGACTTCAGCCAAAGGTCGGTATAGATTCCGAAAAGCAGAATAAAGATAAAATAGAATGAAAACTGGCGATCCGCAATGATGACGCCCACATTTCCCCTCATCAACGGAATCATGAGTGCAATTATCGCACAGATCAATCCGCCGAACCCCAGCGGAACCAAGGTGCGCAACGCGATCACCTCATGCGCCTCAATCAACCCCTCAAACCCGGCCGCCACCAGTTTTCGCGAAATCCGCGCCCGACTCTCTTCCAGCTTACGATGCATCGAAATCTTCTGCGGAAAAGAAGAGGTAAAGGGCAGCATCAACCGAATAATAAGCGGAAGGCTGCGCTCCTGCCGACGGCCGTCCGCCAGCGTTACATACGTCGCACGCCGGGCAGCCAGCGCGATCTGCCAGACGAGCCCGGTCACGGACACCATAAACAGTACGCTGATAATGATCGTTTGAGTATCCATTAAAACCTACACATCCACATTGGTGATTTTCCGAATAAGCAACGCGCCACACAACTCCATAATTAGAATCAGAATCACAATGATGATCCCGGCGGGAGAACGGAAAAAGGCCAACATCATTTCCTTGTCCATCAAGTAAAGCACAAATGCGAGAATCAAAGGCATCGCCCCAACCACACGCCCCTGAATCTTTCCCTGTGCGGTCAGCGCCTTAATCTTGCCTTCGATGCGGTGGCGCTCACGAATGGTCTCCGCAATACGGTCAAAAACTTCCGTCAGGTTACCGCCGGTCTGGCGGGCAATCTCAATCGCCTGCGTCATCAGCGTCAGATCTTCGCTGCCGATTCGTGCATCCATATCGGCCAGCGCCTCTTCAAAGCGGACCCCCACCCGTAATTGCTGAAGAAACATGCCGAACTCCTGTGCAATCGGATTTTGGCCTTCCGAGACAACCGTCTCAAACGCCTGCTGAATGCTGAATCCGGCCTTGAGCGCGTTGCTCATTGAATTCAGAGCATCGACCAATTGATGATTAAACCGCTCCAGCCGGCGGATCCTCAGCACCTTTATAAACACCCGTTGACCCAACAACGCCGCAGCCGCACCGATCCCGCCGATCACGATCCCTTGGATCAACCCACGCGGGAACTGGAAACCGCCGGCCGCAAAGAAAAAGAGCATGAACACAAACAGCGCAAGGGTTCGAGAGATAAACAGCATCTGCTGCGGCGAAATAAACAGAAACATATCCTCCAGCTGCCGGGTCGTATTGACGGTATACTCGCTGGCATAACTTTGGTCCGCTTCGCGCAGCGCACGCAGGAGGACATAGCTCATCAGCAGGGCAAAGAGAGCAAACAGCGAGGCAGCAATCCATTCCATTACCGAATCCCCCCCCACGTGTTATGTTTCCTGGCCGGATCAAAAATACTGCGGTCAAATTGGATTCCGCGCATGGCAATCTCTTCTATAAAGGTCGGAACTGCACCGGTCGGCTTCATTTCGCCAAGGACTTTTCCCTGATCATTCACACCGGTCTGTTTAAACTCAAAAATATCTTGCAGTGTTATACGATCTCCTTCCAGACCCGACACTTCGGTCACCCGGCTCACCTTACGCGTACCGTCCGAAAAACGGGAAATCTGGCAGATCAGATGAACCGCCGAGCCCACCTGTTCACGTATAGCCCGCATCGGCAGATCCATACCCGCCATCAGCACCATGGTTTCCAGTCGTGCAAGGGTATCGCGCGGCGAATTCGCGTGAATCGTCGTGAGCGATCCCTCATGCCCCGTGTTCATGGCCTGCAGCATATCGAGCGCCTCGGCACCACGACACTCCCCGACCACAATGCGATCCGGGCGCATACGCAGCGCGTTACGCACCAGATCACGGATGGTTACCGCGCCGCGCCCCTCAATGTTGGCCGGCCGCGCTTCCAACCGCACAATATGCGCCTGCGTCAGGCGGAGTTCCGCCGCGTCTTCAATAGTCAGAATCCGTTCATTATCGGGCAAATAGCTGGAGAGCACATTGAGCAGCGTCGTTTTACCGGAACCCGTTCCGCCGGAAACAATAATATTTTTACGCAGGATGACGCAGACGCGCAGAAACTCCGCCACATCCGCCGTCAGCGTTCCAAAGTTAATCAGATCCTGAACCTTGAAGGGATCCTTGGAAAATTTACGAATCGTGATGCAGGGCCCAATCAGCGAGAGGGGGTGGATAATGGCATTTACACGCGAGCCGTCCGCCAGACGCGCATCCACATAGGGCTGGCTTTCGTCGATACGGCGGCCAATCGGCGAAACGATCCGGTCAATCACCGCATGCACAGAGGTACTGTTAATAAAGGTGCAATCGGTCAGCTCCAGCTTTCCGGCGCGTTCAACAAACACCTGCCCAGGACCGTTCACCATAATTTCCGTAACCGTTTCGTCTTCGAGCAAATCTTCCAGCGGGCCCAGCCCCACCGCTTCATCAAAAATTTCCTTGGCCAGACGATCCGGATGAATCCCTCGGGGAAGCCGCGAACGGATTTCATTAATAATACCCGCCAGCGTCTGTTTGATTTTGTCCTGAAGTTCATTTTCCTGAAGCTTGCTCATACTGAGCCGCTTCAGATCCAGACGATCGACCAGTTCTGAATGAATCTGCTGCTTAATGGCCTGAATCGCCGAAACATTCGGACTCTTCATTTTGGGCGCAAAAACCTCAGGAGCTGACACCACCGATGGCGGGGAAGCTGTCGGCTCCGCCGCTGCGGAATCAATATAAAGCGTATAATTGCCGATCTGGATCGGTGTTCCGGGAAAAATCTGCTGCCGATTGCCGATGCGCCGACCCTCCACATAAACGCCGCCGCCCATTAAGTCCTCAATGTACGACTCATCCTGCATCAGTGTCAGCACCGCATGAACCTCCTCCACGCTGCCGTCATCGAGCACAATACGGTTCGAGGCATCGGCCCCGATCATGTAGGCACCAAAGGGGGCCGGCATAATGCGGGCATTACGAGCGGGGTGAGATATCTGAATCTGGAACATAGTTGAGCTCAATTGCATTTATCTGTCTCGCGTATTTCTTCGCGCTTCATTCAAGTCCTGTCGCACTCCATTAAGATAATTAAAGTTTACAGAGGGGAGCTGACGGTAGTCGGAAACAATGTCTTGCGGATTCCGCAGCGAGGTATAAAGCTGTCCTCGCTCCTGTTGGGCAAAGACGACAATTTCCACCTCTTCGGGCGTCAGTTCAAAGGTCACCGTGCTATATCCACCGGCCGACGCGGTACTGGACTGTCCATACTGCGTTCCCGTGGCCAGAACCAGTACGTTCTGGAGCAGTGTCATGGTCACTGTTTCTGTCTGGAGCGGATTTTGCGGATCAGGGAAGGTAAAGGTTCCGAGCAGGTCCACATGGTCATTCGGCTGAACCAGGCCACTGACCGCCGATGCGCCGGAAAGATTAATAGAAAGCGCCCGCTTTCCTTCGGTAATCTTTCTCGCAAATTCAGAAGCGCCCAGACGAGGCGCATCAATATTTGACCACAGCAGCGTTTTCCCTTCATCTACACCGTAAAATATTTTCCGGTCGACCACTCGCTCCCAATCATCATACCGCACCGGACTCTGGCCGACATCCAGCACTTTCATTTTCTTCAGATCTTCGCTCTTCAGCACAGTTCCGGCAGGAAGAGTCTTTTTAACCCCAACAACCTCAATTGTTTGGAAGGCACCATACAGCCTGTTGTATTCATTATCCAAATAGGCCTTACTCAGCCAAAACGCGACGATTCCGATCAAGACGGAAGTCAGCAAAATGAGTTTATTTTTCATCTCTATTTCTCCAGTACCCCGAAAACCTATCAGAGTGTTCCACCTTTAACAAGAAGGGTGATCCTATTATCTCGTCCCATCCGGTCCACCGCCTGAACATAGCATACCTCCGGACCCTTTGAGTAAACCGCCATCCCGCTTGACGCCCCATTCACAGCAGGCGCTGCAGCCACCTGCCGCCATCCTGTGGCCGCCATCTGCTCAGCATAAAAGCGGTGGACTTCCGCCGCCGCATCCGTCGTCGAGAGCGTAGCCAAAAATAGTCCGCTCTTGTCGTCCGAAATCGTCTGACAAACCGCCGCATCCGGATATGACGGAACGGGGAAATGTACCGGCTGCGGCACCGTACCGAGCTCAGGATAAACGACAAAAACCAGTTGGCGCTCGATCTCCTGCGGAGAAAGAACCAGAAAACGGGCTTCTCGATCCGTCCACTGGGCAGTTCCGGTTGCTCCGTCAGGCCCAACCGAGAGTGTAACATCAGCCCCCATCTGCTCAAAACGATCCTTCAACTGCGCCACTATCGGCTCAGCAGGATGAACGGAATAGAGCTCAACCTCGCTCTTCCGCCCATTCACCGTCATCGTGGTGGTATACGCATTCTCCCACCGATAAACGCCGTTGTTTAACTTCGGCACAGAAACCCCGGCAGGATTAATACGAAACACCTCAGCCGAAACAACGGTCACCAGAATAATTCCGCAGACCCCCGCGACCCAAGTTCGCCGTTTTGAGCGTTTCATCCTCATTCTTCTTCCTCCGCCCCCATCAGATCGTCCCACGGCGGCACCCATACCGCGTTGACTTTTCGGATACGGTCACGGCCCAGCGCTTTGCGCAAAAACTCCGTTTGCACCGGAACCGACGCCGAAGCCACTATACCGACCAGATCAGAAATCGGATTACCCATCGCCACAATATCAAATCCGTTTACGTCCTCATAGCGGGGAGGATACGTATCCTGGAGCTCCTTTGTTCGATCATATTTAATGTCATTTAGAAGCCCGGAATAAAAGAACGTTTCGCTTCTGTATAACAGAGGAACATCCCCGGAACTGTCCACTCCGTCTACCAACGATCGGGCAACCTCGGCGCGAACATCCTGCATCACGTCAAAATCTTCCACCACAAATGAGGCGATCAGCTCCAGACTCAGCACAATAACCAGTATGCCGATCAGGCCCAACAGAAACTCCACCATGGCCTGTCCGCTCTTTAATTTTTTGGAATCAGCGCGGGTCACGGTAGCCTCCTGGTTGTCCAGAACCTCCCACAGATTCATCACAGGAATCCCCGTATTTCCTCAACCAATCGCGACCGGCCCTACGAAATGCGGAATTGTTCCACAACATGAGATCTCTACAGTACGAACAGTCACCCTGAAGCGTTCCATTCTCGATATATTCAGGAAGATGCTCATAAATATGTTCCTCCCAGCCCTCATCGTCCTCATAGTTCGTACGGCTGGAAATCCCGTTGGGAATCAGGCGCGCCTGATGAAATGCAGGAAGAACGAGATCAAAATAATGGGGGACCACCCGCTCCTCTTCCGTCTCCAAATAGCCGAATGGTTTTGCCGATGCATGCCAGACGATCCGATTTGCTTGCATGTGGATTCCCGGCGTATAGCTGGTTGCAGGAATAGAGACCGTCGTCGAAGCATCGGCGCCACTGTAATTAAATTCAGGCAGGACGGTCTCTCCATCACGAAAAGGGAAATCGCCGGAATCGGATGTCACCCACTTGTAAAAGTCTCCACTCCAGTCTCCCCCGGTATCATAAAAATGCCACGGATAACGGTTCGACATCATGTATTCCTGATTAAACTCCAACAGTAGGGAAGAGACGCCTTTCACATCAACGGCATCTTCCTCCAGAAGGTTCCATAGTTCTTCCGTTCGATCTTCACCACTGTCGTCGTCACCCTCATTATCCTCGCCGTCTTCAATCGATCCCAAGGCCGTATACACCTGCCTTAATCCAACGCCGAAATATTCGCTGTTGACCGACGACCGCCGTTGCAGATCCGGCAGATTCGGCCAAGAAGACGCATCCTGATAGTCGTTCAACAACTCCGTATTTCCCGTGCGTTCAAACCAGCACCAGTCCGGCGGATAGCCAAGCGCATCATAAAACCCCGGATCCAGCAGAATATGATAGCCGTTATAAAAATAATACCGTCGAGTATTGCCGCACTGCACCACCACCCCAACGTCCGCCAATTCCTTGAGCAGCACCCCATATTCCAGCCACGCTCCGCGGTATGGCTCAGGAATCCCATAATAAAAGCCTCCTCCTCGGATAAATTGATTCGCCCGATCTCTTAGCGTATTGGCATAGCCCGAACCAATATGCTGGCGATCATTGGCAGATAAATTTAAAAACGCGACCGACTGCGCATCAAAAAAGCCCATCAGCGGGCCGAGCAGCGTCAACCGGCTGCGCAGCTCCGCAATTTCATAAGCACTGCCGTAATCGTCGGGATCCTCCAGCAGCAGCGCCGCCTGAACCAGATTCAGCTCGCCCACCATATTCATGGTGATCCCCTGCCACCGGGCAGCAGACTGGGCCGAGGCATCACCGGCATTCCCTACACGTACTTTCGTCGAAACAATCCGGTGCAGATCCACATTCCACATCACCACCAACAAGCCGATCACCATCACCGCCATGAGTAGAATGATCGCTTGACCGGAACGTGCTCTTTGAGCTGAGCAGGTCACTGCGAGGCTCCCAAATAGTCGGAGGCATGGTCTTCAACCTCAATCCTACTTGCAATTTCGATGGCCGGAACCGTTATCCAACCTTCCGAGGAGTAAACCCGTACACGCACCGCAGAGGGAATAAAGTCCGCTAAAGCCGAGGCGTAGGGCATCATCATCGGAACACATTGTCCAACACCCACGTGCAGCAGCGTTCCTCCCGGCCAACTCGCCCACCTCACAGGAGTGACCCGCACCGACGTATCACTGGTCTGCCAAAAATCATAATCGAGAATCGCGCGGAGCTGACTGGGACTCTCTGCGGCGAGATAGGCCGGAATTCGCGCACGCTCTGCAGAATATTGTACGGATGAGCCCCCGCCGCTACCGAAGCTGACCGCACCGTCCCACCGTTCGCCGGGAGAACTGGCCGAAAGAGCACCGGACCCGCCGCTGATGTTCGGGTTCCGGATCGGGCCGGCTGTGGGAATACTGGCTGTCCGCGCAACCTTCTCCAGCATAAAGTCGTTATAGCCGACCTGCGCCGAACGAGCAGTGGCCATCGAGGAAAAAGAGAGCACATCGCGTGCAGCGACCATATAAGAGGCTTGCAGCAGCCCAAAGAGAATCAAAAAGAGGAGCAGAAGCACGATGCACGACTCAATCATCGCCGCCCCGATTTTTCCTTCTGGGTGCTTTTTCATGCACTCTCCCGGTCTCCCTATCGCAGTTCATTCAGAGGCAATAAGATCTAGAAATCGTCAACGTCTATCTCTTCCCTGAATTGGTCAAGAGAATCGCCTTCTTCTCCAATATACTCATCCGCATTTGAATTGGCGTCCAGCTGGTTAATTGTAAAACCCATCTTTTTCTTTATGGTATCACCAAAAAGACCAAAAATCGCCAGAGCGGCAATCGCCACAACCGCTACGATGATAATATATTCCACCATCGCCTGACCTTGTTTCCGTTTTGTTTTCATCCCGTCATCTCCTTTTGCTCAATCGGAGCACCTCAACATGCCTATCCGTTACCGCCCCTCAATAGGCGGCAATTAGACTCAAAACCCGGCTCCCAAACGCCCTGAAAGCATACAGCAACAGCGCACACATCCCGAATAGTGCAACTGACACTGCTAGTGTCACCAGATATTCCAGCATGACCTGCCCGCTCTTCCTGTCGATCTGTTTTTTCTTCATCATTTCCCCGAGTTTCCCATCTCAGATCTATCCACTCCTAAGTTGTACAAATCCGACGAATTGTTAAACCTAAAAAACCTTTTATTTTCAGCGGGAAACGCGCCGACTACAACCATTCGACACCGCTTCCTCCCATTCGTTGATTCCACCCATGCATTGACCCATAGCCCTGCCCCATTTTCTGCGGCTCGCGTTTCAACAATATATGGAGGACGAGGAACCTTGAAAAACCATTCTGCATAACGTTGCTTTGCGATCGCCCGCCGGCTTTGGTATGAACAGCTGCATGAACGGACTATTTATCACCGGAACGGACACCGATGTTGGGAAAACCGCGCTCAGCGCACTTTTATTGGCGGAGCTTCGGCGGCGCAACATCAACGTGGCACCGATGAAGCCGGTACAGACGGGTTGCGGCGAAGCTGCAACAGGCACGAGGCACGAGGCATTAGGCAATAGGAGTATCACGGCTCAATCGTCACGGTTCACGGTGCCCGATCTGGACTATTCGCTCTCGATGGCGCAGATGGAAGTGGACGACGAAGCGTACCGGAATATGGCGCCATACACCTTTGAACCCGCCTGCTCGCCGCATCTCGCCGCCGAAATGGCGGGCACGGAAATCGATATTGCTGAAATTATAATTGCGGCGCGTACGCTCGCCCGAACCTATGAGTTTATTCTCGCCGAGGGTGCCGGTGGAATCATGGTTCCGCTAAACCGTCGGGAGCTGATGCTCGACCTCATGCAGGCGCTCCGCTTCCCCGTTCTGCTTGTCGCGCGCCCCAATCTGGGTACCATTAACCATACCCTGCTCTCGATCCGTGCGCTCCGCTCTGACGGGTTGGATATTGCGGGCGTTGTGCTGGTGTCCAGCCGACCGGGCGAACCGGGCTTTATTGAGGCCGACAGCGCCGGAACCATTGAGCAGTTCGGCAACGTTCCGGTCCTTGGAACCATCCCCTACTGCACACAATTGGCTCCGCCTCGGCCCCGCTTCTCCGACCTACCAGATTCAATTAAAGAAGAGATTCGGCGGATTGCCGATCAACTGATCGCTTAACCCTCATTCAAACCACGAGCTAACTTTATGAAAAACAAAATCTTCCACCCCTACACGACTTTTTCTGAGTTAAAAACCGAGCTGCCGAACATCGTCCGCGGCGAGGGTATTTATCTCTTCGACGATCAGGGCAATCGCTTCGTCGATATTGTTTCGAGCTGGTGGGCCTGCGCGCTGGGCCACGGCCATCCGAAGGTGGTAAAAGCGATTCAGGAGCAGGCGGCGGTGCTTCAGCACAGCATTACCGGCAGTATGACGCACCCGAACGTACTGGCGCTGGCGGAGCGCTTGGCGAATCTGATGCCGACGCCGGAGCGTCACAGCGTATTTGCCAGCGATGGATGCAGCGCGGTGGAGGCGGCGCTGAAAATTGCGGTGCAATATTGGTATAACATCGGTCGCCCGGAAAAGACCTGGCTGATCGGTATGGATCAGGGCTACCACGGCGACTCGCTCGGCGCACTCTCGGTTGGCTTTGTTGACGGCTTTCATGAACCCTACCGAAAAACGGTCAACCATCCCGCGAAACTTCCCTTCCCTGTGCCGACGGCGTCTGATCCTGATGGGTTTGAGCCGAGCCGCAAGGTCATCGAACAACACGCCGAAAAACTTGCAGCGGTGATTGTCGAACCGCTCTGCCTCGGTTCCGCCGGCATGAAGATCTATTCGGCGGGCTACCTGAAAAAACTGGCCGACTGCTGCGCCGTGAACGAGGTGCTGCTGATTATTGACGAAGTGGCCATGGGCTTCGGTCGCACCGGCAAACGCTTTGCGTTCAATCACGCCGGCATCGACCCCGATATGGTCTGCGTCGGCAAAGCGCTGACGGCGGGCTATATGCCGCTGAGCGCCTGCATTGTGAAAGACCGCATCTACAACACCTTTTCCGACGAAGGTGAAAAGGACTGCACCTTCTACCATGGAAACACCTACGCCGGCCACCCGATCGGCTGCGCGGCCGCGCTGGCCGCACTCGATATTTATGAGGCTGAAGACACCGTTGCGCGAGCGGCCGAAATGGCTGAAAAAATGAAGCAGTGGATGCTCCCGATGGCGGCGATGAATTGTGTGAAGGAACTGCGTTTCCTTGGCATGATCGGCATCGTGGAACTCAAGGCGGAAATGAAACCGAAGGTGCCCCGAATCAAGCAGGCGCTCAAAGAACAAGGCTACCTGTTCCGCCCGCTCGGCACCACCTTTTACCTGATGCCCCCGCTGGTGATTTCCGACGAAGAACTCCACGCGGCAGTGGATGCGCTGCATCAGACCGTCAGGTCGTCGACAGCACCTGAGTAACGCATTCGATGAGAACTTCAACCTCATAGGGTTTCTCGACGTTTCCGCAGAATCCGTATTCCTCGTAGTTGGCCATAATCGGATCACTGGAATATCCGCTCGATACAATGGCTCGAATGTTCGGATCAATGCGCCGCAGTTCCCCGATCGCCTCCAGGCCGCCCATTCCGCCCGGTATCGTCAAATCCATAATCGTCAGAGAAAACGGATTCCCCTCGTCCAGCGCATCCTGATAAGCACGCATGGCCGAAGCGCCATCGGGCACGCCGACGGCATCTAAACCGATGCGGTGCATCAGCGAGACAACCAGTCGGCGAATCCCTTCCTCATCGTCCATCACCAGCACTCTTCCGTGGAGCCTCTCTAATTTTGGTTTTTCCGGAGCCGCTTTCTGCTCTTCAACGTCCGAATCTGCGGCGGGCAGCCAGATGCGGATTATGGTTCCATGGCCGATCTCTGAATGTACGGCAATATGCCCTTGGTGGCGGCGGATGATCGAGTGTACGGTCGCCATTCCTAAACCATTTCCGTCCGCTTTGGTGGTAAAATAGGGATCAAACAAATGGTCAAGGACTTCCGGCGGAATCCCCGGCCCCGTATCCGCTAGGACTAATTCAAGATAGCGGCCCGCCGGCAGCCCATTAACCGCGTGGTCCGCCAATTCCTGATTGTGCGCTTTCACACGGATTATGCCCCCGTGCAACATCGCCTGTTTGGCGTTGAGCACAAGATTGTGGATCACCTGATTAATCTGTCCGCCGTCCACATTTGCGGGCCAAAGCCCGGCATCAAACTCATAATCGCAGCGCACATTGGAACCGCGCAGGACAAACTCCGCCGCTTCCCGCACAATTTCGGGAAGCACCTCGGACGCCTTTTGCGGCTCACCGCCCTTAGCAAATGTCAACAGCTGCTGCGTCAGATCCTTGGCGCGCATTGCCCCCTGTTCAGCATCCAGCAGGCATTCTCCGGCAAGGTCCATCACCCGCTCATCGAGCATGGCCGAAGTTATGTTGCCCAGCACCACGGTAAGCAGGTTGTTGAAGTCATGCGCAATGCCGCCCGCCAACAGCCCGAGCGACTCCAGCTTCGCCACCTTATGCAGCTCATTCTCCAGCTTGGCCTGATGCTCCATCTGCTCACGGATCTGCCGCGTCTGTTCCTTCACCTGTTTCCGCAACAGATATACCCAGAGCAAGGCGACCGCAGCGGCCAATGAAACAACCCCACCGGCAATCAATGTATTCTTTACCGTAAACAAGGAAGGCGACTTCAGCACGGCAATGTCCGCCGCACTGCGGAATAACAGTTTAAACGATTCCGACCGTTCCAACATTTCTTCTTCGGCGCGGTAAACCCCGGTGAAACGCAGCAGCGTGCCCGGCCGAAAATTGATTCCGGACTTCGCACTGCTGTGCCCCAGAAAACGGACATCACCCGAACAGAGATAGAGCAGCGCCCCCTGTTCGGTCTGTAAAACATCTTCCAGATACGCATCCATCTGAACCAATTGATTATTTAAACCCGGATCCACTGCATGGTCTTCGGTCCACGCTTTGATTTTCGGAGATTCCACCTCAGCAATTTGGCGAATGAGCGCCTCTTGCAGCACCACCGTATTCCCCCGACGCCCGGGAAATCCAACCACTTCTACCGCATCGCCCGGCTCAATCGCCGCCGGGTTGCGAACAAAAACCTCCAGGCCGGTGTTGCCCGATTGCAGAATCAACCGCTCATCCGCCGCATAAGTAACCACGCCCGAAGTCCGCACCTGCTGAAAAGGCGCCTGAAGGGGCCCAAACTGTTGAAGCGCTTTCATTGAAACCACCGGTGCCGAAAACGGATCCGTCAACGCCGGGATTTCGAGGGTCACGTCTTCTTGATCTCTGAGCAAAATCTCAATTCCAATCGGATGCCCCGCCGTTTCCGTCTGCGTTACGCAGATACCGCGCAGGCGAACTACAGCGCCAACCATTTTTTCCGCCCTCGTCGCAAATGCTTCATCCGCCATACGCGCCGAAAACCGGCCCGTTGGAGTCGATAACTGCAGAACGGTCCAGCGCCCATCCCGCTCAACGCTTCGCACAAACCCTTTGATCTCTACCAACGCTGCCTCTTCCATCCCATCCCGCGATTGCGCGAGCGAAACAGCCCGGGGGGCAGGCATTTTATACATCCCGCTAACTAGAGCTTCTTCACACAAAACCACGGGTGCAAAGGCCCCTTTTTCGGTAGTTCCAGTCACGTGCATCGAATACCCCACAACCGGAAAATCGACCAACTCGGTGCCATTGAGATAAACACAGACGCCTCGTGAAGCATCTTGCAGATAGAAAAAATCCGCCTCCGGATCAGCCCACGTAACCACGCCGCGCAATTTGACAGGATAGCCTCTGGCGGCCTCATTCAACCCAAGTTCCAAAACCTGCGCGACCTGCCGCAACTTTAAATTCGGTTTGTCTTCCCGATCGGGGGCATTCTCTGCACCGCTCTCCATCCAGAGCCCATCCTGCAACACCATCTCAAGTCCAACAGACTCCATCCGCCCAATCGCGGTAATGCGACTCCCCACTTCCGGCATCACCGTCTGTCCGGTGTAGATCACAATCTGGTCGGTTTCATTCCACAGAACAATGCGTCCCCCCGCCTCACTATCCCGCACAACGCCTTCAACCCGAACCCAGTTTCCTATCGCTTGAGTCTGTAATTCATCCTCCTGAGAAATCGGCAGCGAAAAATGCTCATCTGATGCCAACGGGCCGACTACACGCAACTGATTCTGATCCGAAACCAAAACCGTAATGTTGTTTACCGTATTGTTTTCACCCATATGGATGCTGAAAAACCCGTCGAACTCCACCAATTGTCCAACCAATTGATGTACGGCTTCCTCAGGATCCACCAAAACCGTCACGGTGACCGCATGGCGTCCAAACGCCACTTTCATTCGAACATGTTGAAGATCTTCCTCTCTCTGCGTTTCGACCAGTCCGACAAAGCGTCCCTGCCTCGAATTCAACTGGTGGGGTCGATCAAGAAATTCCTTCGCATCCAGTGTAACGGGCGCCTCCGCCTCTCCGATAACCGTAAACTGAAGATTATCCGCCGTAAACCTGCCGCTTAACGACGTACATTCGAGCAATGCCCGCTGGCCGGCGCGAAGTTCAAATCGTCGCCCTCTGGGATTACAGAAAAAGCGCACATTTTCATTCTCAAGCCACAACAACCCCCACCCCGGATCATAAAAGAGAACGTTCACCTCAAACCGCATACGGAATACCTGATCCGATTCCGGAAGGGTCCAAACAGAATGATAATCCGTCAGCAACGGCAAATCGTCTACATTCTCCGGCTCCTCCGCGCCAAAAGAGCCGTTAATTCCAAGAAACAACAATGCCGCACATGCAACAACCCAAAATTGCCGACACCCCGCAGAAGTTCAGACTTCCTGATCCGGGGCGGAGATTGAGGGTTTTTTCCGGAAAATGCGTTGGCATATTTCCAGAGCGTGACAAGAGCTGTGACATGGTGGATTCTTCGGGGTGAACAAGCATCCCGCAAGGGA
>JAAYDL010000288.1 GCA_012729265.1 Lentisphaerota bacterium
CCAAAGTTAGTTTAACATATCTTTACTAACTTTGCGTCTGGTACAACACGCGGGGGCAAGACCAGTCGGATAAGGGATCGGGGGCGGCAAAGGGCAGCTTGACGATGACAAGCAGAGAGAGCGCGTCGCCGGGAATGTCGATGCCCTCCCAAAACGAACCGGAAGCGAACAGGATGCCGTTGCCGCTGATTTTGAACTTCTCCAGTGCGGCGGTATCCCTGCGCCCCATCTGAAGCATGGGGTACGGAAGATTTCGCTCTTTCAGCATGGCGAACACCTGGCCCATCGCGTTATAAGAGGTAAACAGCACGGCGGCATGCCCGTGAGACATCCGCACCAGGCGCTCGATTTCATCCGCGACCGCCGTAAGATAGCGCTTATCCTGCTGATTGGGAAACGGCACGGCATTGCTGATATACAGCATGGCGTTGTTTTTGTAGTCAAGGGGCGACGGCATGCTCGTTTGGGCGAGAACCCGTTCGGGCAGATGCTTCAGCCCCAGCGTTTCTTTGGTGCGTGTAAAGTCACCCGATGCGGACAGCGTGCCGGAGGTGAGAATAATAGGGATGCCCTGACTCCAGAGGTCATGGTGCAGCCGTGCATCCAAATCCTTGGGGATGGCGCAAAGGGCGTCGGTTTCCGTTTCTCCTTCCACACGCTTCTCCAGCCAGGAGATGAGATTGCTCTGCACCCGCAGCTTGGATGCCCGCTCCGCAGTCAGCTCCAATCGCCACAGCGCTTTGCTTTTCCGTTCCTTATGCGTGGGTTGGACATGGCTGTCCTCACAGGCTTTCGCAATATCGTTGGCAATACCGGGGATATTCCTGAGATGTCGGGCGGCTTCGCTGTCAAAGACAGCGGGAAACCGCTCCGCGTCATCGTCCGAATCGTGCTGAAAAAAGAGGACGCGTCCCCTCCCGCATAATTACCCTGAAAAACCTGTTTTTTTAGGCCCCTACCCGAAAAAGGTAGGGGCTTTTTTCATGCATACTACCCGGTCGGGTGATTTTTTATGGCCCCGCTTTTGTTATGCTGTTTTTGATGAATAAAATCCTGCCGGAAAGGGGGAGTACGTTTGAAAGCGATCAAAAGAAAAAACTTCGTTTTAGCAGCTCTAACCGGCTTTGGCATCCTGACGGGTGTTTTGTTTCTTGCTTTCGGCGGAGCGATGTCTGAGATCCGGGCGCAGATACTTTTGGCGGGCATCATCATTGCCGGCGTTGTAGCGGCTGGATTATGGGTGCAGGGGTTAACCAAACTTAAACTTGCACGACTCATTGCGGAAAATCCAATTCTGCACATCCGCACCGCCGTCATCAGCGACCTGTCCGCTGAAGCGGAGCAGCCGGAGAATACCGAAAACACCGAGGTGATCGTCTCCTATTTTGGTATTCTGCTGGACGAAAAAGTCATCAAGTTCAATCAGGACGGCATCAGGATCAGGGCCGTGGAGATCGGAGGCGATTTCATTTCTTTCACCTACGGCACGGAAAAGCGGACGCAGAACATCCGGCTGCTACGCCCGGCAATAGATTCGGCGGAGCTGGATAAGATCGCGGAGAAATTCCGCTATGAAACAGGGATCACGCCGACATTGCTATCTAATGGGAGGGAATAAAAATGAAAAACTGTTTTTATCAAAAACCATACGCAGTAAAAATAGCCAGGCGCTTTCTGGCTGTACTTCTGGCCGGAACAATGCTCTTTGGTCTTTGCGCCTGCGCCGAATCCAAACCCAAAGAAGCGGAAGAAATCGAACCTATTACGGTAGAGGTGGAGCGGGAGCCGGGACCACAGGCGCTACAAACGGCAAACGAAGCCACCGCGCTGGTATTAAGGTATTATATCTATGCCCGGCTAAAAACCGAAGAACTTATTGCTGCGGATTTTGACTCCATGCCCGATGTAGTGTTTGAGAGCCTGATGGATGAGCTTGTCGCGGTATGGGAAACGGCAGATGCGCTCGCAACCGGCGCAGAGAAAATCACCGATCAAGCTGTTTTATTGCTGGAGGCTGCGTCCATCGACCAGACGGCAGCATATGTTCAGCCACAGGCGCAGTTTACGACGCTTGCCGCGAAAGGCTCGGATTTTTCAATGATCCCTCTTGCCGACAACGGCGGAGAAGTAATCGACCGGCAGACTTGGGCGGAAAACCTGTCGAAGCAGTATGACGCGCTCCGAGGCGCACAGCGATATAAGCAACTTGCCG
>JAAYDL010000289.1 GCA_012729265.1 Lentisphaerota bacterium
CAATAGAAGGCGCCAACCCGAAGCTCGATCTGCGAGAAATCTAATGACAAAAGCGTCTTGCCCGTCGGCGCGACGATGAAGCTGCGTACGCCGACCGGGTCGTTGTCTTTGCGGGGGCAGTTTTGCAGGTTGGGATTTCGCGAAGCGAAACGCCCCGTCTCGGTGCCCAATGGCATCAGGTCGGGATGGATGCGCCCCGTCGCGGCATTGATGTGCGATAGGTATCCGTCGATGTAGGTGCTTTTGAGCTTGCTCCATTTGCGGTACTCCTGCACCAGCTCAAACAGACGGATAAGCTCCGGACGCTTTTCTCTGCAATACTCAGTGAGCAGCAGCATCGTCTCGTCGTCCGCCGCTTCTTGACGTTTCTCTGTCGTTTTTAATACCGGCAGACCAAGATCGCCAAATAGATACTTCTTGAATGCGGATGTCGAGGCGTTTGCGCCGATATCCACGCCGCCGGTCATGGCGTCGATTTCGGCGCGAAGCTTTACCAGCTTTTCTTGAGCATCCTTTTGTCTTTCGCGCATCGCTGCGGCATTCATCGGCACACCGTTATATTTCATCATACCGCAGTAAACCGCCGTGGGGGATTCGATCTGATCCACGATAGTCCTGTGGCGCGGCAGGTTCTTGGCAAACCAAGCGTTGAATTTATGATACAGACGCAGGGTGTAATCGCTGTCAGCGCAGGCATATCGCAGGGTTCCATGATCGGCAGGATCCATCTCGTCAAAATGACGTCCTGCCGTGACCGTACTGAAGTCCGGCATATCCGCGCCAAAAAGCGATGTCGCCATCAGCTTTAGGCCGCTGTCCGACAGATTGCGAAACTCAAACTTGCTCTTGAGTGTCAACTGCGCCGCCGCGATGGTGTCGTAGCAAGGAGGGCATACGACAATGCCTAGCGCGTACAGGAACATCGCTTCAAAGGCGAGGTTGTGCGCTACCTTAACCATCCCGGGGTTTTCCAACACCGCTTTGCACAGGTATTCCATGACACCGTCAAGATCGACTGCGTTCCCGCCGACCCTGTGTGCAAACGGAACATATATGGCGCTGCCCTCTGCGGCAGAGCGACTGATACCAACGATGTGCGCCTTGTGAGCGTCAAGTGCCGCCTTTGCCTCGTCGCGCCAAGCATCATCGGGTGCGGTTTCGAAGTCGAATGCAATTGTATCCGCACGCCCGATGTAATCGCGTATCGCATCGACTGTATAAACAATGTTGTAATTCATACAAACTCCAATCTACCGCTTGGCCGGGCGGAAAAGCTCCACCCGGCTGCGGCTGTCATAATTACGCAAGCGGTTCAATGATCTCGCCGGTTTCAGGATCCACATTGGCGGGAACATCCACGGTCGATTCCGTGTCATGGCCGACGCGAAGGGAGAACGCTTTGACCTGTTCGGTCAGCCCGCAGATAAGCGCGTATTCTTCGTCGGTCAGGGCGCGATCCACCGAAAACTGCGCCTGCGAGTACGCGATGCCATTGTTATTGGTGGCCTTCTTCAGCGTGAACTTGGTGACGACGGCGTTGGATTTTTTGCCCTTGGTGAGCAGCCGCATGATGTAGCGGCTGAAATCCTTGAGTGATCCGGTCGGCAGCGAAAGGATCAGCGGGAAGATCTCACCCTCGCGCAGCAGGTAGATGCGGCGGCGGTTCTTGCAGGCTTTCGCGCCGTTGTCGCCGGAGCCGAATTGGTTATATGGACACTTGGCGCACTCCCCACCGGGGGTGCCGGTGCCGATCACTCCGTCGAAGCTGCCGCAATCGGGAGGATTCGAACCGCCTGTATACTTGTCCGTGTAATAAGCATTGAGCGGGTGGTGGTATAGAATGACCGCCGAAAACTCCCTGACCGTTTCAGGAGAATCGGGGTTGTCGCCGGGGATCTCGAATACCGTCATGCCGCCAGCGGGGATTTTTATGCGCTCGAAGCTGCCGGACAGGCCGGTAAGCTCCTCGGAAAGCGCGTCGTTCAAATTGAAGTCCTTCAGTGCCAGAAAAGCGCTGTTGGTGGCGGCAAGCGCCGTGCTTTCATTGTTTTTCATTGTGTTGTCAATCCTTTCTTATTAACGAGCAGCCTTTCGGACGCCCACGGTCGTTTTTTCGAATACGTTGACCAGTCCATGGAGCCAGCTGGGCAGTTTGTCATCGTTCTCTGCAATCTGTTCCTTGACAAAAGCGGAGAGCGAGTTGGCATTAACGGTCTCGTAAATCAGGCCGCCATGCCCCTCGGCGCGGAGAGCATCGAACAAGGCATCTTTGCGGTCAGCGGTTGCCGATGCCCGGACGGTGTTGGTCAGACAGAACAGGGTGCCGGAGCGGGTGAAGTTCTGCGTCTCCGTATCGGTCATGATCTGGGCTAGTGCTGCATCGGCCTCGTCAAGCTTCGCGTTCACGTCTTTAAGGTGCTGCTCCAGTTCCTTTTTCTCATCTCGCAGGGTTTTGAGCCGATCCGCGAGTTCAAACATCGTTTCGGGATTGTTCATCGTGGGATCTCCTTTACATGAATGGGTTGTTGCCGTAACGGTAGTCATCGACCAGCGCCTTGGCGAGATTGGCCTTGCTCTTCAAGGCCTTGAGCACTTTTTCGTCCACGGTATCGGCAGCGGCCAAATAGATATAGGTGCAGGGCATGCGCTGACCGGCGCGATGGATGCGGGCTTTGCACTGTTCGAAGTTCGACATGCTGTAATCCAGCGAGTAGAAGACCATAGTGCTTGCAGCCGTGAGCGTGATGCCCA
>JAAYDL010000033.1 GCA_012729265.1 Lentisphaerota bacterium
ATGAGCGCAATCCTCAACTCCCGCTTCTGGCTTGCCGTGCATGTGGTTACGATCTCGCTCGGTTATATCGCCGCATTGGTGGCGGGATTGCTTGGCGTGATCACGATTCTGGCCGGAAGCTTTTCCCGGCGGATCGAGCGCAAGGCCGCAGAAGAGCTGGCGCGCATGCTCTACGCAACCACCTGTTTTGCGCTGCTGCTGACCTTCATCGGAACTCTGCTCGGCGGCCTGTGGGCCGATATTGCATGGGGACGTTTCTGGGGCTGGGATCCTAAGGAAAACGGGGCCCTGTTGATCATTCTCTGGAACACCATCATGCTGTACGCCCGACGCATACTGCAGGTCGGCCTGCGCGGTTTTTCCGTTATAGCCACCTTTGGAAATGCGGTGACCGCTTGGTCGTGGTTCGGCGTCAACCAGCTCGGCATCGGACTCCACGCCTACGGGTTTACCGACGCAGGCAACCGCTGGCTGAGCCTTTTTATTCTTTCTCAGCTCGCTATTTGCGCTCTTGGACTCCTATCGCCCCGCCTCAGAAAACGGTAGGAACGGCCATTATTGGCTCCATTCTTTAAGATTTTCTTCCCGCTCCTTGCTTTTCCTGAAGCAGAAGTTCTTTTTCGAGTTTTTTAAATTCAAGCGCCGCAGAATTAATACAGTAACGCAATCCGGTCGGCGGCGGCCCGTCGGTGAAAACATGCCCCAGATGCGCATCGCACCGGCTGCACAACACTTCTGTACGTACCATGCCGAGCGACGTGTCCTCCCGCTCAACAATCACCGTTTCGTCGACCGGTTTAAAGTAACTCGGCCAGCCGCAGCCGGAGTCAAACTTGGTATCGGAGAAAAACAGATCCTGCCCGCAGCCGACACAGGAATAGATCCCGATCTCCTTGGTATCCCAATATTTTCCCGTAAAGGCCCGCTCGGTTCCCTTCTGACGGGTCACATAATACTGCATCTCCGTCAGCATTTCCCGCCACTCCGCATCGCTCTTTACCACTTTATCCGTCATCGCCAAATCCTTTCCCGGCGGCTCCTCTTTCTCCGCGCACTTAAAGGAGAAGATCAGGCGTGCTCTTGATCAACTTGATCGTGAGATCGCGGACGTCGAACCAATCGGCGGGATCGGTGACGCCGGAGGCCATTTTATTATGCGCCTGCAACCAGGTTAAGGCGACGATTCGGACCTCCTGCACACGCAGGACCGCGTCTTCCGAGAAGGAGGCCAACTCCTTATGCGTCGCCAGATAGTCTTCCCAGTTAGGTCGAATGTTTTCTTCAACGGCATGCAGCTCGTCCAGCCGATCCATAAGATATTTGCGCATCGCCTCCAGATCGGCACGCTCCGGCGTGTCTTTTATAACCAGATCCGGATGCAATACCGCATCGCTTTCCTGCAGGCTCTTCCAAGCCTGCGGTTCTCCGCGATACGCTGCATAGACCAACGCCAGCGCATCCGTCACGGCCGCCTTTTCCTGCTGTAGATGGGCTTTGGCGCGTGCGATACCCGCAAATTCGACGTCGATCGCCTCATCGATCTCCCCCGACAGGGTGTCAATCACAGCCGTGAGCTGCTCCACTTTCAACGCGGACTGCATCACCGCCGCATTAAATATAGGCTGCGCTGTGCGAACGGCTTCCAGAAAGGTTTCCTGCTCCCGAATAGCTTCCAGCGTACGATCAAACGCGGAAAGGCTCATGCTCTGCGATTCCTCAATCTGCTTCCGATATTTTGCGAGATAATCCGCATAACGATCAATCAGCTCCGGCTCGGTGATGTTTTCTTCCGAAGTCATGTTCACCAGCTCCACCGAATAGGCGACCATGTCGTGCAGGTCCTGCTTCAGACTGTCGTTCCACTTCACCACCTCCTGAACTTCCGGCGAATCCATATCGATAAAACGACGGATGCGCTGGGCACCCTCCTTGGAAACCGTCAAATCCAGATTACCCATCATGGTGATGGTGCTGTCGGCAAAATAACTGATGTTCGCGACTTCCTTGTTTTTGAAGCGCTCCTCCACCTTATCCTTATACCCTTCGGTCGTGGTCTTACATCCGCCCAGCAGCAGCGCGGCGGCACAGATATATAGCGGCGATTTCATCAGCATGCTCCTTTGGAGTGATCCTTCTACAACTCTTCGGCAAGATCCGCCGGCACCAGATTGTAGAGCGAGGATTCGCCCGGCTCGTCCGGCACCGATTGCTTCTGCCGTTTTAGAAATTCTTTGGCAAGTGTGCGGTAGGCAATCGCACCCACGCAGTTGGAATCGTATTGAATAATCGGCTGGCCATAGCTCGGCGCTTCACTCAGGCGCACGTTGCGCGGAATCAGCGTATCGAACACATTTTTGCCGAAATGCGTTCGTACCTCCTGCACCACCTGCTGCGAGAGGTTCGTACTCAAATTATACATCGTCATCAAAATCCCACTGATATGCAGTTGCGGGTTCCCCGCATCGCGGATCTGGTTCACAATATCGACCATCACGCCCAGCCCTTCGAGCGCAAAATATTCGCACTGAATCGGAATGATCACCTCATCCGCCGTATTGAGCGCGTTCATGAAAAGAATGCCGAGCGACGGCGGGCAGTCAAAAATAATAAAGTCATACACGCCGCTCTCAATCACCGGCTCCATCGCATCGCGCAGGCGGTGAAGATAATCATCATATCGGGCAATCGCCACTTCAGAACCGGCCAGATCGATCTCCGACGGAATAATGTCGAGCCCCTTGATCCCGGTTTTCTGAATCAGTTCTTGGCAGCCGGACTCGCCGAGCATCGCGGAAAAAACACTCGCGCCCTTCTCCACGCCCAATCCGCTGGTTGCATTGGCCTGCGGATCCAGATCCACCAACAGCACCTTTTTACGCTTCTCCGCCAGACAGGCGGAAAAATTAACAGCCGTCGTGGTTTTTCCCACGCCGCCCTTTTGATTTGCCAAAGCAACAACGATTGTCTTTTTCATAAATAAGGGTCTCTATTCCCTGTCGGGTATTCTCCGTCTCAGTTTTCTGTTGCGCATATTGTCGATGCTGCTTCATCAAGTCAAGGTACTCCTTGATCCGTGATCTCTCTCCCAAATCCCACGGTTTGCCGCCCCCGTACCGCAGCCATCCTGGCGGCCTGTCGCTGAGCAGGCAACCCCGGAAGAAAATCAAATTCGTAGAAGCCAACGTCCTCGTCGCTTGTAAATCGTTCGTAGCTCCGCTTTTCAAACGGGCAACACGCGCCACAGAGTAGAATGAGCGTCCCGATTGTTTTCACGCAAGCGGGACGCATGCGCCACAAAAAAAGGTGATGATTGTAGACGAAGCTTCTAGCTTCGTTGTGGTGCAAGGCTCCAAGGAGCACAACGGAGCAAGATGCTCTGTCCACGTTATGATGCGTTTGGTGTTTTTTTTCGGCGGCAGGAAATTTTCGCTCGTTACCACGGGCTTACCCGTCTTTTGCTCCAGTTCGCAGCGGGCCCGTTTGGCAATGCGGCCGTATTGGCGGGCGCGGTCGAGCGAGCGGGCCGGATCGCCCATATCCTGGATGCGCTCGTACCCCACCTTCGCCAGCCAAAGCTTGATCGGCTCCGCCTTTGGACTGGGGACCGACTGGATGATTCGCAGAAGTGTCTCGGGATCAGCCACGTCGGTCAAACGTAACTTGCCATCCCCTGCCATCATTTTCAACTGGTGACAATCTGTCACCGATTGACTTCCCTCCTTCTTGAGCCGGTTCTTGAGTACTTTCCAGTACTTCCGCGCCGTTTGGTAATCCGGCTGTTGGATCAACGCCGCAACAATGTCCACCACCGAAAAATGCTTGGCTCCCTCTCTTCTTCACGCGACGAGGACGGCGCGTCTACGACGATGCAAATGCGGCTACATTGTTGAGCGGGAGAGATTTCGGCAGAATGATTTCTGGAGGGTCGGGCTCTGTTCCGACCATGGAGTCCAAATGACGAACTGGCTGCCGTACGGGAAACCATGGTCAATGCGCTGGACGAGCGGAACGAAACGATTGCCGAATTTGTAGTGACTTACGGGGCCGATACCTTTTCTGTGTTGCTGGCATTTCTTGAATAGCCGGGAACATATAATTCACGGATGGTTTCGAGTGTGTCTTCAGAGATCCCTTTGCTCATCAAATGGGTTTTCATTTTGTCGGCAAATGTTGCGCCTTCTAATTGTTCCGTGGCGGAAACCCAGGCATCGAATTCCACTTCGTGCCAGACTTCTCTTTCGCCTGCGAGTCTGGTGAATGAATAATCCCTGCCGCAATCTTCTATGCTTACCCCCAATAACGCCAACAGGAAGAAGGAGGTAATCCCTGTTCTATCCGCGCCATGTGTGCAGTGGATTATGATTGGATTGTTTCCAGAATCGGCAATTTTTTCAAAAATTAGTTTATACACATCGTCATATTCTGCGAAACGTTGATCTTCAGTTCCAGAAGGAATAGATGCTCTGACAATCGTCACGGGATGATCCTCTGTGTTGGCCGGAGAAGTTCTTGGAACTTGAAAACGATCTCTCATATCAATATTAACAGTGATGTTTAGTTCTTTGATAATTTTTTTGCCCTCCTCATCGATGCTATCCAATTTGGCGCAGCGATAATACAACCCTTGTCGAACAACCCCATTTGGAATCAATGACGATTTCCAACCACCGATATCACGGAAGTTGATGATGTTGCCAACATTCAGGTTGCGTGGCGCTAAATCGTTCACTTTTAATTGTTTAACGGGCGCAGCAGATAAAGCCGATTGGCTGACAGCGGCTCTGTAATAATACGTTTGGCCCAATTCGGCATTCCATAAATCATACGATTTTTTTGTGGTTTCATGTGTTTCGGCATGGGTGAAATCATTGCGGCCTTTCACGACTTGAACATAATAATGGCCGGCGTCAGCAACATCGTCAAATTTTAACGAGATTGCTTTCGGATCGGACTCGTCTATACCCTGACCCACTTCTGGAACATAGGTCTTGATGGATGTCCAATTTGGATCTGTTAGATAGGCGTATTGCTTTGGGGTGTGAAAATCATTTACTGGAACACCGAATTCATCGACAGGAACTGAAGAAGTCGCAGATGAAGTTGTACTACTCGATAACGTTGGGTCGCCAGGGCTTTCTAGACCGGATGAACTACGATCTAATGGTTCATTAAATTGTTCTTGTGAAGGGGGTTGATGAGTGCACGCCACAAGAGAGAAAACACTAAGTAATGAGATATAGAATGCCTGTTTTTTCATATTAAATCCTTCTCCGTTTTGTTGATAATCAACCCATCGACCCTCTTTTGCATTCCCTCGCCGGGCGGCCAATCCGCCAAGCGCCCTTTTGCGAACATAGAAACGTAAAACGAATGATGAGTCAAAACACTTTCCGATAATGTTGCATACCGCTCTATCGCCGCAATCTTGCAGATTGCGAAAATCTAAGCCCTAATTTCAGACTTCCTGATCCGGGGCGGAGATTGAGGGTTTTTTCCGGAAAATGCGTTGGCATATTTCCAGAGCGTGACAAGAGCTGTGACATGGTGGATTCTTCGGGGTGAACAAGCATCCCGCAAGGGA
>JAAYDL010000290.1 GCA_012729265.1 Lentisphaerota bacterium
CACGGATGGCTGCATCAAAATCGCCTGCTTCAGTGAGGGTGAAGATTCGGTTGACGCGGGGCTGGTCCTTGCGGACGGAGAGGGTGATCCAGAAGATCAGCCGCTCAAGAATAACCGCCAGCGCCGTAATAGAGCAGGCCAGCAGGGGCCACATGATCGGGCCGCCTTTGTTCATCAGTTCGTGCATCGCTATCTCCTAATTATAAAATATCGAAATCCGGGTTTTATAGACCGCTAAACGGTCATTTGTTCGCTTAAAAGTTAATCTCCATGCCGATGGAGGCGATTCGGCCAATGGAGCCGAAGCCAGCAGCGGTTTCGTAATATTTGTCGGTCAGGTTTTTGACGTTCAGCAGCAGGTTGGCGGAATCGCTGAGGCTGATGCGCGCACCAACGTTGATGGTTCCATAGTCGCTGAGCTTCTGAGTATTGGCGGCGTCCTCGAAGCGGTTTCCGGTGTAGAGGTAGTCGGCGTAGAGACTGCCGATGTTGCCGCACTGCCAGGTGATGCCGGCGCTGCCGCTGTTTTTTGCGCGGCGGGCCAGGGCGTTGCCGGTGGCGGCATCTTCGGCATCGGTGTAGGTATAGCTCAGCCGTGCGGAGAGGGAGTCGGTCGGCTGGAAGGTGAGCGAGGTTTCGACGCCGCTGATGTCGGCTTTGTCGAGGTTGGTCGGGGTCCAGAAACCGACGCCGTTGGCGGCCCAGACAATCATCTCTTCAATATCGCTCTGGAAGTAAGTAATGTCCGCCACGAGGCGCTCATCGAACAGGGTTCCTTCAACGCCGAGGTCGAAGGAGGTACTGGTTTCGGGATCGAGGTTGGGATTGCCGCCGGCCCATGGAGTGGCGGGCCAGTAGAGGTCGTTCATGGTCGGCGCTTTAAAGCCGGTACCGACGCTGCTGTGGAGGCGGGTGCCGGGTGCGGCGAACCAAGAGACGGTTGCATGCCAAGTGGCGCGCCCATCCAGGTTCTGGATATCGTCGTAGCGTCCGCCCACCGTAGTGAAAAGCAGGTCGTTGAGGTTCCATTGGTTATTCAGAAATACGGCGTTCTGGTTGCGCGAACGCACGGTGTAGTTTCCGTCATTCTCGGCTTCGGCGCGCTGAAATTCGTATCCGGCGGAGAGCGTATCGGAATCGGTCAGCTCAATATCGCTCTGGGAGGTGAAGCCAACGTTCCAGGTTTTATAGAGATATTCGCGGGCACCGTCGTTTTCTCCTTCATTTTCGCCGTGGTTCAAATTGAACGACAGCTTTTGGGTATAGCGGTCGGTGATGGGCTTGGAGAGGTCGAGCGAAGCGATCCACTGCTCGGAACGTGCGATACGGCCCAGATCGTCGACCTGCCACCAGCCCGGCCACGCGGCATAGTTATCGACCGAGTTGCGATTGCGATTGTAGAGCACCAGCAGATCAGCTCGTCCGTCGGAGAGAAAGTTGGCCCCCAGCGCGGAATAAAACGAGAGGCCGGAGTAGGGATCGTCCTCGGTGCCGCCATAGTTTTCTGCAATGTCGTAGTCGCTCAGGCCGTAGGTGGAAAGGCCGACGTTCAGGTCGCCCAGCTCATTTCCGCTGAAGAGGTTGAGGCTGCCGGTGTAGAATCCCTTTTCGCCGAACTCAACCGAAGTCTGTCCGCCGAAGGCTTTAGGGGCCCCCTTTTTGGTGATCATGTTAACCACGCCGCCGATGGCATCGGAGCCGTAGAGGGCGCTCTGCGGTCCGCGCAGGATTTCAATTCGGTCGATGGCCGAGGAGGGGAACGCAGAGAGATTGAACGCGCCGTCGGTGTTGCTGTTCACGCGTTTTCCGTCGACGAGCACCAGCGTGTGGCCGGCATTGGCACCGCGGAGATAGAGGCTGGCGGCGGTTCCGGGCGAGCCCGACTGGGTGCTCTGAACGCTCGGGGCAAAGAGCATGGTCTCCTGCGTAGTTTGAAAGTTGCGCTGCCGGAGTTCTTCCGTGCCGACAATGCTGATGGCGCTGCCGGTCTGTTCCATCGGAGTTTCAATACGCGTTGCGGTAACGACAATTTCGTTGGTGGTGCCGGCTGCTGCAAGAGTTACAGCAAGAGCGGCGGTCGCCCATACGGCGGCGATTCGTTGTTTCATCGATCTTCCATTTCTGCCCTGACGCGGGGCGCTTTATTACAACATAACCTGCGCAGCAGAGAGGAAGAATACCTTGATTATTCGGCAGCCGTCCCCCCAAGCCGCGAAGGGGATCACTTAAGCAATCAGCGGCTCGTTTTCTGGCTTACGGCATTGGGCCGATTACAGTTGCGCGACAGCGCCCGATTTGCACGGGACTTGCCGATCCGTCCGATTGAACGCACGCATAGTTTCCCGTCGGGGGGAGGATGTCAAGGGGATTGGAGGTTGGGGTTTGCAGATTGGGGGTGTTTTGCCTCTGATGGAATTGGACAAGTCCATGCCCTTGTTAGCGGAATTTTCTTTTTCTGAGAGTCCATGCACCGATTGCCCCGATAGTAAAGAGGATTCCCGATGATGGTTCGGGAATAGCTCCAGCAACAATGCCAACACCGGATGTTGATTCATATGCCCAGCCGTATATTCGGATTGATGAGCTGTGCGTTAGCCCCTCAATTTCTAACCATCCATAATGAGTTCCGTCTTCTGAGTCAAATTCCAGTCCAACATAACCGTGAGATTCATAAAATTCTCCGTATTTTCCTGTGTCCAAGATGCGAATAAAGCTGCTGTAATTATCCGAACCAAACCATTCTTCGGGATTGCTTTCACCGCTGTTTGAACCAATTAAATAGCCCGAACCTAGAGCTGCAACACGGCCACCAATATTGGGAGGCAGAGAAGGGAGGATTAAATATTTGTTTTCGCTTTCAGCATGGATACCAGAAAAATAATAATTTCCTGCAGCCAAAGAAAAATCAACGGTTCCGTTTGCATCCATATCAAGACTGAACAGCTCATCAGGCTGCGGAACCCATACATCGCCCAGTATAAAATTTGTTGGGCAATATGTGATATCGGCAATTAATGAGGTCGCCCCTGTAAGGAAGGCGACCAGCAGAATGATCAGCCAGTGTCTCACTGGCTGATTCCTGTTTCACGACGAACGCGCCAGAAGCGAACATCCGAACTGGATGTAACGAATACCGAGTTCGTATTTCCAACTGTGGTGAATGTGCCGTTGGTTTGCCATGAACCGGATGAAAGATCGGAGCAGGTCTCCACCATCATGTGAGCTCCGGGATCACACTCTACGCTGAGCAGGAACGTGCCATTTGTCGGGGATTGTGCAATCTCTTCAATTTCCGGTGCTAGCGGTGTGTCTCCGGAGGTCAATATAGAAACTTTTTGCATTGACGGGGTTTGCCCACCACTCGTTCCTCCCGCATGAGTGACAAATATTTTATAATACCCGGGCGCAGGACTGGATATCACCACCTGCTCAACATTATTTATGTCATCATACCCGGTTGTGGCAGAGGTATTACGAACGGATTCACGTTTCTGCTCAAGGTCAGGATCAAGAACCCACGGTTGGAAAATTTGAGTTCCAGCTTCATTTTCAACCCACAAATCAAGGTTGTTGACCAGCATTGGGGTGTCATCATCGACATATCCAGTAAACTCACCTGGCAGGTCACTCCATGCTATGGTCGCCTTGAACGCAGAGCCATCCAGATAAACAGTCCATGAGTTGGTTTCAATAACGGACAGTTCCAATTCTTTAATATGCGTTCCTCGTCCATGTTGAGCATCCAGTTCAATCTGTTCTACAGCGGAAACTGCGTTGAACAATCCCCATCCGGTCAAATAATCCGGGCCAGTATTGTTGACATCATCAGCGGTATGAATAGCCAATGCTTTAAGTGATGAGTTGAGCAGATCATCTGTTTCCGGTTCAAGATTTGAAAAAAGTTGGTTTCTTCGTTCCTGACAAAGACCAATTCCTCCAGTAACCAGTGGCGCCGAAAAGCTGGTTCCGTCATAGTTTTTCGTATAGCCATCCGTCGCCGATGAAATTGGAGTGACAATTCCATAGGAACGTACAAAGGAGTCAGCTTCTCCAACAGCCACTACATCTGGTTTGATGCGCCCATCATCGGTCGGGCCACACGCGCTAAACCCAGAAACGGTAACAGTAGAGTTACTGGCATACCCCCATGCAGGTTTACCGCCTTCATCGTGATATACATCTTTTACGGAACCGACCGTGAGAACATTTTTTGCAACGCTCGGAGACATAACGGTATCAAAACCAAGGTCGCCATCACCAGAACTCCAGTCTTTGGTGTAATAAACCAAGTCCCATCCATTACTAGAAGGGATGAAATAACCGCCTGCTGTCCCCGGCCCCCAGTTACGATTATTTCCTGAAGAATAAACTAAAAGGTGACGAGGAGCATTGGTGGACATGAACGCATCAATTTCATTGCACCCTGTTCCGTCTGTGTTGGGGAAATATAACCCACAGATAGGATCTTCTATATAACCGGGGTACTGTGTCCATACCCAGTAAATGTCTCCAAATGAGTGCATCTGTCCATTGTAATAATACTCATCGATATATGCGATGTCCCATGCTGATCCTATTCCATATGAGTGATTCGAAGTGCGCAACCCAACGATGTTTGTCGTTCCTGCTGAAGCACTTGCAAGTTCAGCGTTGAACTCTTCAACATCGTAAGCATCAACGTAAGCATGAAACGCTACCCCACGGGCAAGCTCTCCGGTTGGAAGTCCCGGCAGACTTATTGTGCTTCCTCCCGCAGCCATTGTTCCGGCGACACCACTGGCATGGTTATCCAGTTTTGCAGGAACATCCATCTGAAGAACCCTGCCGGAAAATTCCTGATGGTTGGTTAAAACTCCTCCTTCGGCTTCCCACATGCCGAGAATAACATTAGTTCCGGTCAGGTCACGTCCCGTGGATGATGACGGCCATGGAGCGGAGTTGGTAGGCCAAAGTTCATCGGCACTGATTCCAGCGGCCGCACTCAGGTTATGGCTTTCAATCCAAACGGGATATCCATCAAACTCTCCGGCAAGCACACGGGTTTTTCCTTCGGCATTTTTTCTTGTCCGCTCAACGCCGTGTTTGGCGGCAATCGCATCCAGTTTACGTTCAATTTCTGCTTGTTTTTCAAATGCCTTGTCTGCGGCTTTTAGTAGGCGTTCTTTCTCTTTAATGGCCTCTGCGCTACGGACGGGTTTGGATTTATCTTTAACTGGTTTCAATTCGCAAAGCTGAGGACGGATTTTTTCGAGTTTCTTTTCCCATTTGATCTCTGGGTCTTCTTGTTTTTCTGCTGAAACAGCGGGCGCAGGTGAAGACGCTTTTTCTTCTTCTGCCTTAAGCCATTCCTCGAACGTCGGAACAGCCATTTCTGTCATGCCCGCTTCGCGCTGAACACGATTGAAGTTTTCCTGTGATTGCACAACGGCCTTGTAGGCCGCTAATTGTTCCGCTGTTTGCGCCAGAGATGACATGCACAAGCAGGTCATTATGATCGAACCAGCTAACGTTTTCGTCATCGCTTTTTCTCCTTATTTTTGTTTTCTTACACTAACGATTAGGATTTTATCCGTCCAGCTTCGCTCGAACATTCAAGATTCCACCGTGGAACGTTGATGGCTGGACGGATAAAATCTTGTTGGACTGAGCCGTGAAACGAGGTGGAACACGGGCACACCCAACCCAGCTGAAGGAGTAGTATATTCCTTCGTGTCGAAGGTTTAATTCTTTTTATTGGGAAACCTCGCTCCGTTTTTAGTTGGTTAACTTCGTGATGCTGTTCCGTTTTCTACGGCGCTCTTTCCGCGCTCAGCCGATCAGTTCTTTCACGGCCTCGAGCAGGTTCTGGAGGGGGACGGGTTTTTCGAAGACATAGCGTGCGCCTAGTTCTTTGGCATCGCGGAGAAAGTTAATAGGCAGAGCGCGCATGCCGCCGGAGATGGCAATGACGGGAATCGAGAACTCCAGCTTTCGAACGGCCATGAGAACTTCAAGACCGTCCATTTCGGGCATCAGGATATCGGTAATGATTAGATCCGGGGGGGTGGCTTCAATTATTTTTAGCCCCTTTTTCCCGTTGTCCGCCAGATGAACCTCATAGCCAAAAGAGATCAGATAGCGGGAGAAGGCTTTCTGGATAATTGGGTCGTCGTCTATCAACAGAATATTGGGCATAGCTTATTCCTTTTATTGATGATGTTCTTTAAGGAGTTGAGAGGTCATTTTGAGCAGCGAAGTAATGGTAAACGGTTTGTTTAGAAGGTGTAGTCCATATTTTTCCATATTTTTCCAGTGCGTTGAGGAATCTTTGAAGCCGGTGAGCAGTAGAACGGGAAGCTTTGGATGATTTGTACGCAGGGCCTTTGCAAAATGTTTTTCGTTCATGTCCGGAAGGTCCATGTCGGAGATAAACAAGTCAACAGAATTTTCCGGTTGAGCGAGCCAGTCGAGGGCTTGCTCTGTGGTGGGCAGCATGGTGATAGCGTGCGAGTGTTTGTCAAAAAGGTCGATGATCAGCTGACTTATTTCGGGGTCGTCTCCGGCGAAGAGAATGTGGTATTTCGCGACGCACGTGGGATCGTCGGTTCCGGAAATGGAGTCCTTGGGGCTTGAGAGGGGTAGAAAGATTTCGATGCAGGTGCCGTGACCCAGTTCGCTGTGCAGATTGATCCACCCTTTGTTTTGTTTAACAATTCCATAGACGACGGAGAGGCCGAGGCCGGTTCCGTGTCCCAGTGGTTTGGTGGTGAAAAAGGGCTCAAATATGCGATCTGCCATTGCTTGATCCATGCCGCAACCCGTGTCCTGCACGGAGAGGCAGACAAATTCTCCGGGGGATGCATCGGCGATACTGTCAGCTTCATTTTCACTGATGTGCGTTTGTTTTGTGGAAATGGTCAGCTTTCCAGCTTCGGACATTGCATCCCGAGCGTTTACGGCCAGATTCATGATGATTTGTGAAAGTTGGCCATAGTCAGCAACGATCAAGGGGAGATTATCCTGTAGATTCAATTCCACTTTAATGTTTTCTCCCATCAGAACATCAAGGAGTGCCGCTGAATCATGAACTGCATTATTCAGGTCTACCAAGAGATGCTCAGTCGGCTGTTTTCGGCTGAATGCAAGAAGCTGTTGCGTGAGTCGAGCGGCGCGGCGGGCAGATAGTCGAATTTCGTTCGCGTAATCGTACTCTTCGGATTTTTCATCCACGCCCAGCAGCAGCAGTTCGCTGAAGCTGAGGATGCCTTGGAGAATATTATTGAAGTCGTGCGCAATTCCGCCGGCCAGTTGTCCAACCGCCTCCATTTTCTGGGCATGGTGAAATTCTTCTTCTCGGATCAATTCCTCGGTGATATCTCTTTTCACCGCGACATAATTGACGATTTTTCCATGGCTGTCTTTGACCGGAGCAATACTGGCTTCTTCGGTAAAGAGGGTGCCGTCTTTGCGGCGGTTAGTGATGCGGCCTTCCCAGATATTTCCGCTTGAAATCGTATCCCACATCTCTTTGAAGAAGGATTCGGGTTGCTTGCCGCTGTTTACTACGCGTGAGTTTTGTTGAAGGACTTCGCTTTTTGAATATCCGGTTATTTTTTCAAAGGCCGGGTTGATGTATAGAATCGTTCCTTCAGGGTCGGTAATGACAATCGCTTCCGGAGATTGTTCGATGGCGGTGGAGAGTCGGATCAGTTTTTCCTGGGCTTCTTTTTGTTCAGTAATGTCTTCAAACATCCAGATGGAGCCCCCGGACAGCGGATTTTCTGGGTCGAGCGCGTTGCCGATGAGGCGACACCAAAAGGGCGTTCCGCCGCGTTGGACAAACTGAAGAACGTAGTCAAAACGCTCATTCCCTCTCGTCGTGTTATACGCTTCTTTTCCGACATACAGATAATCTTCTTCGGAGGGATACAGAAGTCGTGCGGGGCTGCCGGTGAGTTCTTCAGCGTCGATGTTCAACATTTCGCACAGTCGGGGATTAACCCATTTAAAGATCCGGTTTTCGAGGAGAGCAATGCCGAATGAACTGTTATTAAGGATTGAGCTTTGGATTTCGGAAAGCGCTTTTAGTTCGCGTTCTGCCGTTTTGCGGTCGGTAATATCCTGAACAACACCAAAAACTTTGTTGTCGTCCGGATTAAATTCCGCCACGGAGTGCACATTAACCAACCGCCCGGTTTTTGGATTTTTGATCGTAAACTCAACGTCGTAGGGCTTGTTATGTTGGATTAGATTACTCAGCGCGTTGTCGAGCATCTCACGATATTGCGGCAATGGGATTTCCTGGACTTCTGCAATGGAAACGCCGTTGTCTTCCAATCCGTAAATTCGCTTTGTTTCGTCTGAGGCCAACGCCGTAGAGGTGGTTAAGTCAAACTCCCAGTTGCCCACATGAGCCACTTTTTGAGCACGCTGCAGTCGTAACTGGCTTTCTTTAATGGCTTTGTGGGTTTTAATGCGGTCTGTTATATCGGTGACCAGTGTGGCAAATTGGCCTTTGGCGGGACAGAAAACGCGAACGTCAAAGTATTTCCCCAGCTCCTGTGAATAGTTTTCGATCGATGCAGGCTCGCCCGTCTGGGCGACTTTACCATAGGCTTCGATCCAATACGGCTCCGTTTCCGGGAGGACTTCTTTAACCGTTTTTCCGATAAGGGTTTTCGCGTTTAACCCCGTCATTTTTTCAAAGGCGGTATTGATTTCTAAAAAACGGTAGTCACCGGGCTCTCCCGAATCATCATAAATCATTTCATGGAGCGCAAAGCCGGTGCTCATATTTTCGAACAGCATACGATACTTCCGTTCGCTCTCCTGAAGTGCGGTTCCGGTCAGTTTTTGTTCGACAACCTCCCATATCACGTCCGCGAAGGCGGAGAGAATGCGGACATCTTCGTCGGTATAGTTTGTCGGCTTGTTTCCAATGCCGAGCACCGAGACCACTTTATCTTGGCGGATGACGGGAACAACCAGCTCTCGAATCACCATGGCATGGCCGTCAGGCATCCCCTTTTTATTGGGTAATGAGGCATAGTCATTGTGAACGACGGGCGCTTTATCCCGCACGGCATCGGCCCAGACGCCGGCCGCATTAACATCGTAATGCATCCCATGACCTTCGGCCTTGCAGAACGTTTCCATCGTTTTGGACGACCATTGCTGTAGGACCAGACTTTCTTGATCTTCTGTGACCGTGTGGTAGAACCCGATCGGACTTTCGACCAGTTCACCGGCACGATCCAGCGCGAGGACGAGGGTTTCGTCCAGCGAATGGGTGGCTGAAAACTGCATGAGCTCCAGTCGGAATTCAATGAAGCGGCGATTCATTCGCTCCTGAGTTTGATCGCGGAAAACGAGCACGACACCGGTAATTTCTCCGGTGTTGTTGAGGATCGGTGCCCCGCTGTCAGCCACCGGAATTTCTCGGCCAGCTTTAGTGATCAACAGGGTATGATTGGCGAGTCCAACGATTTTCCCGCTTTTGAGGACGGCATGTACAGGATTTTCTATCGGGTTGCGCGTATGCTCGTTAATGACTTGGAAAACCTCTTCGATCGGGTGGCCCTGCGCTTCCTGTTCTGTCCAGCCGGTCAACTTCTCGGCCATTGGATTCATGGAGGTTATGGCCCCGTCAATAGTGGTCGCAATCACGCCATCGCCAATGGAGTTGAGTGTGATTCGGAAATTTTCACGACTTTTGATGGCGGCTTTCCGGGCATTTTCAAGTTCCTGAGTCCGCTCTTGAACCTCTTGTTCCAGTTTGATGGGTTTCGAGCACAGAATGAAAGCGATATACGAGAATACCAGCGTCAGAACCAGCCCAATGGCGAGTGTGACCCCGGTGGCGTTGTGCGGTTGAAAGGCGACCCACTCAGGTCCGGCACTCAGCAGAATCATAAACGTTTTTCCAAAGGCAAAGATGGGAATAGAGGTCTGAAGCTTAAATTCCATAAGATCTTTATGCCCAGGCGATCCCGTCTGCTCGGAGCTCCCAATTTCTTCGGGGCTAGACGCACTTTCCAAGCTGAACAGGGTGGTCGATATCCCGGGGATCACATCATGCGCTTGTGAGCTTAGATCGTCGATTATTCCCTCCAGATTGGCAGAAAGAGCAACCATTCCCTCGTGAGGGGGATGTTTCAGTGGTTCAAAAACAAAAATATTGCAGTCGCAACGGAGTTTCTTGGGAGAGATTGCTGAGGTGGCCAGACCCGTTAAACGCGCGCTTTCGATGGCGTTTCGAACCTCAGGGTCGGTGTTGAAGTCATAGCCCTGATGAAGTAGAGCACGCCCAACGACCGCCTCAACGTAGGTTGCGGGGTAGAGAATTTCCGTCGCTTCCAAATCAGCGGTGTCGGAAAACGGTTGAATCGAGAAATCGGGGAACTGCTCCCGCATCTGTTGAATAAAGTCGGCGACATCGGCTCTTTTTAGTTCGGGAAGCCACATCAGGGACTGCGCGGAGGTTTCACTAACAAGATACCGGCAGAATTGGCTGAATTCTTCAGGAGAGACCTCCTCGCTGGACTCCATAAAGCTGATGGTCAGATGCAGTGCTGTGTCGAGATTCTGAAAGGCTTGGGCATAGTTCGCAGATTTGACGGAAGAGTGCATTTCAAACAGATCATGCTGTTTTTCCAGATCGTTGTGATAGGAACGCAAAGTAAGAATGGCGGTCAGCAAAAGCAGGGTGACGCTCCAATCAGCGACCTGAAGATTTCTCAAAATCTGGGGTTTCAAGTTGAGGGGTGCAAATTTTTTACAATAGATCAACCAGCCCAGCAAAATCAGTCCGGGTGGAAGAATCGTCGCCAATAGGGGATCGATCACTGCTTCCCGTATTCGGCGGTTCCAAGCGGAGGCATCCATTTCGACGCAGACCGCCAGATTTTGATTTTTGCTGACGGAAACAACGGCCTCCAGATATTTTCCGGTATCATCCGTCAGGGGTCCGTTAAATTGCGGAACTCCGGTGCGGAAAAGCTCTTTTATGGTGGAAGAGGGGTTGGAAAGCGGAGTGCCGGGGGGAAGGTCTCCGCCCGGACCCATCAAAAGCTGTTCCCCTTTCTGAGCGACAACATAGAGGTTGCGCAGTCCGACCGCCTCGGCGTAGGCATTCAGTTGTTCCGTCAATTGCTGATACGCTAGGTTTGTTGAGTCGGACGGATCAAAAGCAAGGAGCTTGATCCGCTCCGAATCCAAGGCTTCGGTCACTCTTCCGGCCTGCCGGAGGAGTTGGGATCGTTCCTGCTTCTGCGCCTCATCTTTCCACGAAAAAGCCAGCCAAACACCCAAGGAGATGATCAGCACATACAAAACCGCCATGATTTTCGGTTGGCGGCCTATTTTTATACGAGTCAGCCTGTGAGGATCCATGCACACCACCTAAGGATGCACAGATAACATGATTCTGCGAGACAAAGCAACGTTTTGCAGCAGAAAAGTTAAAAGACGCCCATCTGCCGCAGAAAATAGAGAATGAAGAGCAGCATAACGCCAATAATGGCCATTTTGATTAAATTTGAGAGAAATTTGGCAAAAAGAACAATCCCGATAATGACGACCGCCGAGAGGAGAACGATCGATACCGTCGGATTCAGATTTTTTACCATTTCTATGAATTTGTCCATAAGGTGCTCCATCGTCATGATTTTACGCCGAATGGCAACAAAAAAAAGGCTCGCATTCGCGAGCCCCTAAAAACTCGCAATCTTACCGATTGCGAAAATCCTAAATCCAAATTCCGAAACCCAAAACAATCCACAAAAACTCAAACTCGAAAACGCCTTCGTGTCACCCATTTGGGGAATTGAACCGCATTTAAAGTTATCATTTGTTTCGGATTTCGAGTTTGGAAATTCGAATTTTCCCTGATCAGTAAGATCAGGGAAAACGTGGCGAGGATGACGGGGCTCGAACCCGCAACCTCCAGCGTGACAGGCTGGCGCTCTAACCAATTGAGCTACATCCCCGTTGAGAGAGCCGACATCGTATTGATTTTTGGGCGGCGGACAAGCGCTTTTTTAGGTTTTTTTTCAGCAGGCTGTAAGCGCTTGACTTAGAAGTTATTCGCGGATTTGACCTTTGCCGTGAATCACAAATTTATAGGTGGTGAGCTCTTCTAAACCCATCGGACCGCGCGCATGCAGTTTATCGGTACTGATTCCGATCTCTGCACCCATGCCGAATTCCGCTCCGTCGGTAAAGCGAGTGGAGGCATTTACATAGACCGCCGCCGAATCGACTTCGGCAAGGAACGCCTTTTCGGCCTTTTCGTCCTGGGTCACGATGGCGTCGGAGTGACCCGATCCATAATGGTTAATATGGGCGATCGCCGCCTCGATATCGTCTACCACCCGAATGGCCAACACCATATCCAGGTATTCTTCATACCAATCCTCTTCGGTGGCGGGTTTGGCAGATTTGATCAACGAGCATACGGTGGTGTCGCCGCGCAGTTCCACGCCGCGTGCAGCGAAAACTTCTCCCATTCTGGGAAGAAACGCCTCGGCAATCTCTCTGTGTACCAGCAGTGTTTCCATGGCGTTGCAGACCCCGGGGCGTTGGCATTTAGCATTTTCAGCAATCCGCCAGCCCATTTCAAGCTGAGCCGCCGCGTCGATATAGGTATGGCAAATCCCTTTGTAATGCTTGATCACAGGAACATACGACATTTCCGTGACGGCCCGAATCAGGCCTTCACCCCCGCGCGGAATGATGAGGTCGAGATAGTCGGTCATCTGACACATCACCTTAACGGCTTCGCGATCGGTCGTGGGAATCAGCTGAACGGCGTGCTCGGGCATATCTTTGTTCTTTCCGCCGGTCTGCATCGCCTTGGCGATCGCCACATTGGAGTGAAAGGCCTCCTTCCCGCCGCGCAGAATGACGGCGTTGGAGGTCTTAAAACAGAGTGCCGCAGCATCGCAGGTCACGTTAGGACGCGACTCAAAAATGATGCCGATCACGCCGATGGGTACGCGGACCTTCTGGATCTCCAGCCCGTTGGGACGGTTCCAGGTGCTGATTTCAGTTCCGACAGGATCGGGAAGCACAGCGACATCGCGCAGCCCATTAATCATCCCGTCGATCCGTTTGTCGGTCAGCTCCAGTCGATCGATCATTGCCGAGCTGAGACCTGCCGCGCGTCCGGCTTCCAGATCTTTTATGTTTTCTGTTTTAATCAACTCGCGCTGTGCATCCAGCTCGTCCGCCATCGCTTCGAGGATTGCATTTTTACGCCGGGACGAAAGCTTTGCCAATTCGCGGCTGGCCGCTTTGGCCTGTGCGCCGATCTTCAGTACCTGTTCTTTTACATCCATTTTTATGTTCCTCCCTTTACAATAAAACCATGTTGTCGCGGTGAATCACCTCGGCGGACTTTCCGTCCGTATGTTGACCCTTGAGTGCGGCAATCTCTTCGCTCGAATATTCCACCAGTCCGCGGGCAAGCTGTTCGCCGGATTTCGACTGAACACGGACCATTGCGCCCACCTTAAAACTCCCCTCAACGGATACCACACCGACGGGCAGCAGACTTTTGCCGGCGCGGAGCGCTTGGACCGCCCCGTCGTCGATGACCAAATGACCCTCTGACCGATTGAAAAAGGCGATCCAGCGTTTGCGTTTTGAGATTGTTCCCTCTTTGGGAAAGAGCAAGGTGCCTTCGTCTTTGCCTTCCAGAATACGGGTCAACACGCCGGTTTTTCGTCCGTCAGCAATCACTACCGGGATCCCGTTGTGTGCGGCAATCTGCGCGGACTGCAGCTTTGAAGCCATGCCGCCCGTTGAAAGTTTATCCTGTTTGTCGGCCACCAGCCCGAGAACGGTATTATTCACCTCTTCAATAAAGGAGACCCGCCGGGTTTTCCCGTTGCCGTCCGGCTCGCGCAGTCCATCGGTAGAGCTGAGCAGTATGAGCGCATCGGCATCGATCAAGATCGAAACCAGCGCCGCCAGCACATCGTTGTCGCCAAACTTGATCTCCTGCGTGGAGATCGTGTCGTTTTCGTTAATGACCGGAATAATTCGATGCGCAATCAGGTTGAGCAAGGTATTGCGGGCGTTCAGGTGGCGTTCGCGGTGCTTGAGCGCATCGTGCGTCAGCAGCACCTGGCCGATGCCGCATTTGTTGTAGCCAAAGAGCTCGTCATAAATACTCATCAGGCGGATTTGCCCGACTGCTGCGGCCATCTGTAGATCCGGCATCGCCTTCGGTCGTGTTTTCATGCCCAGCGCATCCAACCCGGCACCTACCGCGCCGGAAGAGACAAATACCGTTTCACCGCCGCCGTTTTGAAAGGCCGCCATTTCATCGACCAGCAGCTTCAGTCGTCGTCGATCCG
>JAAYDL010000034.1 GCA_012729265.1 Lentisphaerota bacterium
ACCGGCTTGACGTCCACCCGGCATTTCAAGCTTTCCAGCGATTCCTCCAGCGCGTCGCGAATCTTCGCGCTGCCGCCCGCCACGCAGCAGGAGCCTAGGCCGATCCGCACCTCGCCAACGGCTTCGCCGCCGTTTTGTTCCTTGTGCGTGCGCGGTACGCGATTCGCCTCGTTTTCCAAAAAATCCGTAATCATGTTCGAAACCGTATCCGTCCGAACATGGCCATAGGTTGTCTCATCAATCTGTACCGCAGGTGCGAGGGTACAGCAGCCGAGGCAGGCCACCTTCTGCACCGTGAAGAGTCCGTCGGAATCGGTGTCGCCTTCCTCAATGCCCAGCTCCTTGCGCACGGAATTGAAGACCGCTTCGGAACCCTTGACGTGGCAGGCGGTGCCATCGCAGACGCTGATCATGTGCTTGCCCACCGGTGTGCGGCGGAACTGCGAGAAGAAGGTGGAGACGCCCTCGATCTGCGACGGGGTGATCTCCGTCGTTTCGCAGATGTGGCGCAGCGCCTCGACGGGCAGGTACTTGAACGTCTTTTGCACCGCCTGCAGGATAGGAATCACCGCCGCGCCGTCGCGCCCGATCCGCTCAACGATCCGGTCCACCTCTAAAATGTTTATCTCACTGTTCATCTTATTATTTCATGATCTGACCGCTAAGACGCGAAGAAACAAAGAAAGCATATCAGGAATGCACCTTTCTTCTTTGCGGTCATTCCCCGCTCCCCAGACAGAAAAGGGTATAGTCACCTCGAATGAGAATATGTCCATCGGCGAAGGCGGGGGTGGCATATACCGCTTCGCCCATCTCGATGTCCGCTACGGCGTGGTAGGTGTCCGCGTCGTCGAAGATGTGGACGACACCCTCGCGATCGACCGCGTAGATGCGGTTGCCGACGAGGACCGGCGACGCGCTGAAGCCATCATCGAACTCCTGTTCCCAAAGGACCTCTCCGGTTTCAATATTCAGGCAAACCATGTCTCCTGCAGACGTGGGAATGTATACGCGCGCATCGGTGGCGAGCGGGCTGGATATTTCCGGCAGGTATTCGTCGTACTGCCAGAGGATTTCCGGCTCGGCGGCGCCCAGCCGCAATGCCGTGGCCTGCGCATATTCGTTGGCGACAAAGAGAATATCCTTCCCGTTGAACGCCGACGACGGGGCGACTTCCCCGCCGAGGCATTCGACCTGCCAACGCTGCCGGCCGGTGGCGGGATCATAGGCCGTGACATTGGCCTCGTCGTTCAGGATGAGCAGCAGCCCGCCTTCGGCTTCAACCAGCGCCGGGCTCGACCAGGATACATGTTCACGGGCCTGCTCCCAGACCAGATCGCCGCTGGCGCCATCGAGGGCCATCACCTTTTGCTCGTTCATGTGGTCGTACTGGATGAAGAGCCGTTGCCCGTCGCTGATCAGCGAGGAGCCCATGCCATACGGGTTTTCCGGGCAACCGATATTTTTTTGCCAAAGCGCATTTCCATTTAGGTCGAAGGCGGCCAGCTCGCCGTTGGCGAAGATGGCGAAGACGCGTTCGCCGTCGCTGGCCATGGTGGGTGCGGCGTAGCCTGTGTCTCCGCTTACGTACGGCATTGCCACGCTGCTTTCGACCGTGCGGGTCCAGGCGAGCTCGCCGCTGTCGATGGAAAAGGCGAACACCTCCAAGCCCTCGTCGTCGCCGCCAGTCATGAAAACGCGGTTGCCCCAGACGATCGGGGAGTTGAATCCGTGTACGGGAACGGACGTTTCCCACCGAATGCCTTCGCCGCTTTCCACGTCCCAGTATTCCAAATAACCACTGCCGTGGGCCGTGCCCGTATTGCCTTTCCCCCGGAGCGACGGCCAGTTGACGGCAAACGGTTCCGGCAGGCCGGGCATGGCCACCGCGTCGTCGGAAGGAGGTGCTTCTCCGCGTTCTTTGGTTGGCTGGTCCGATCCGGCCAGCACGGTGGCGAGATCGCTCTCGACCGCAAAGGCCAGGAAGAGCGCGATGACCACGAGGAAGATTCCCGTCCCGGCCATCAACTGGCGGAAGAGCGCGTTCATTTCGTTGTGGTCGATCGATTCATGCGCGCCGATGGAGGGCTTGACCGGCTGGAAGTGCCGGGCAAGCCTAAAAGCGATGAAGCAGACGACCGCTCCTCCGAGCAGGAGGATGCCGCCTGCGCGGCGTTGCTCCGCGCTGCTGAAGAAGGCGCGGCGGGCATAGAGATCGTAGGTGCGGATCTGTTCCACGATGGCCTCGTTGCCGTCCGGCGAATCGGCCAGATGGGCCCGCAGTTCCAGCAGCATGGGATCGTTCAGCGGATCCATCTGGACCAGCTTTACATAGTCGGCGATCAGCAGGACGCCCACCACCAGCGTGAAGAGCGCCGCCATCGTTGCCACGCTATGCGCGATCAGCGCAGGTATCGATCGTTGCTTGAACTCGTTTTTTACTGCCATCGCAAACCCCTTATTCCTTCACCGGACAATATTTAAAACAGCGCCCGCAGCTCAGGCAGGTGCCGCGATCCGGCTCGTAGCCCTTGCGCGAGCGGTAGATCGAAACCGCAATCAGCTTGCACGCAATCACCAATCCGACAAAGCCGCCCAGCCAGCGTCCACCCGTACCAAAACCCGCCTTGATCGCCATCGCCTCTGCATACAGCTCCTCGACGGGCTGGTCGGAAGAGCGGAAGGTTTCGGAATCGACCGTCGTGTCGGTGTAGCGCCCCAGCTCCTCGCCCGCCACGCGCTCCGCCAGCTGGACGGTGGGATGCATACGCGACAACGGCTCCTTGAGAAGACCGCCCACGGCAATGCCCGCCGCGACGATAAGCGGAAGCAGTATTAGCAAGCCGCCGAGGCGATGCGCGCCCTTGGTGCGAGTTGCCGATGCTTCCGGTTGGGACGGTTCCAGGATGGCATTGTAGGGGCATGAGTCGGCGCAGAGGTCGCACTGGATGCAGTCGGAGGGTGTGATGACCGCATGCCTGCGTGCCAGGCGTGAGCATCCGTTCAGCAGCACACCGTAGGGGCAGAGGAAGCGGCAATAGGGACGCGCCACGAAAATGCCGACCAGCAGCAAAACGGCGCCAAAAACCAGCATGCTGAAACCGGCCCCCATGCGGAAGAAGCCGACGAAGGGATCGTATTGGCAGATGAGGAAGCCGGAGCCCGTGGCCACCGAAAGCGTTGCGAGGCCCAGATAGATGAAGGGGAATACGGACAGCACCTTTTCCACCAGGAGCGGAACCTTGACCGGCTTGATCGCGACCGCTTCCTGGATGGCGCCCAGCGGGCAGACCGCCGCGCAGAAGACGCGCCCGAAGAAGAGGGCGAACACAAGCGGCGCCGCGAAGAAGACCAATACGGTGAAGGGCACGCCGTAGGTGGGATCGAAGATGCCCGCCATGATGTTTTGGATCGAGCCCACGGAGCAGACGCAGCCGTTGCGCAGGAAGCCGAAGTAGACGAGCGAAAAGAGCGTGAGCAGAAAAATTTCCCGGCGTTTACGGCGCTTCAGGACGAGGAACGAGGCCAGCGCCAGACAGCCCAGCAGCACGGCGATATCCCAGCCCGCCATGGCGTCCGAGGGGGCGGGAACGTAGACCGGCGGATGCTCGTAGCCGGTTGAAAACTCCGGCATTGGGAACCGAAATTCGGCGTGAGCAGTTGAAACCCATAGAAACAGAAGAATAATGGACCGCAAAGGCGCGAAGACGCGAAGAATCCACCCCAAACACCCTTTATTTCTATGCGCCTTTGCGGTCATTAACGAATCCTCCGCTCTTGGTCGGATTTGAGTAGATAGGCCTCGGACGCCGGAATGCGCCGAAACGCGTCGGATGGACATGCGTGGGCGATGGCGCATTCGTTGCAGTTCACGCAAATGCCGTGATCGACCTGAAGATAGAGCGAGCCGTTGCCGAACACGCTGCACCCTTCGACGCATACGCCGCATCCAATGCAACGATCCTTGTCGATCTTGTATTGGTAGTATGGGTTTTCGATAAACGTGCGTGTGATCGCCGCCGTGGGGCAAAGCTGGTTTTCGGCGCCAGTGTCGCGGCCCTTCGCATCGGGCCGTAGATAGCCGCCGCAGAGGTCGCAATAGCCGCAGATGGAGTAGGAGTGGAAGCACTTTACCGCTGAAGGGGCCAGCACGCAGTGCGTGGCGCATCGGCCGCAGCGCGTACACTTTTCAGGGTCGATCTGCCAGACCATCCGGGGCGACAAGCCCTTTGCCGCCGTTGCCGCCGCGCCGCAGATCAGCGCCGCCGCCGCACCGCGCAAAAAGGTGCGCTTGTCCATTTTGGTTTCGTCGTTCATTTTCGTCCAATCCCGCATTTACCGTTTTCAAACTTGGGGCAGCTCCCGCAGAGGTCGTTGCAGGAAAACTTATCTTCGCGCGCGAGAAGCGTCGCGCCGAATCCAGCCAGCGCCGCCAAGGCGCTCCAGCGGCCCATTGTCTTCAGGAACTCGATGCGGTTCATTCGTTTCATGGCTTCTCCTCGAATATTCGGATCTGCTTCCTGTCGGGGTCGAGGACCAGGATGCGTCCCGCCGCATCCACGGCTAAATCGAGTCCACTCCCTTTCCCGCTGAATTCGGTGGGTGCGGCCACGACGCAGCGCAGCGAACCATCCGGATTGTGGATCTTGACTCGCGGCAATCCCTTTTCCGCCGTCACAATACCCCCATCGGGCAGAAGAGCAATCGCGACCGGGTTGCAGCAGCCGCCGAAGCCTTCGATGGCGACGGAACTTGTTCCCCACGTCGAAAGGAAAGCACCGTCGGCACTATGATTTTCCAGCGCGTGGTAGCCCGGATTCACGGCCCACAGCGAGCCGTCGCTTGCGAGTGCGATGTCGAAATGGGCGCTCGGAATATTGAAGCCGCGCCGGCCGCCGCCATCCTCGCGGCCAATCTCAAACGGCTCGCCGCCCTCGTGGCTGAACCGCCAAATCTTGCGGCTGCCGGCATCGGCGGCAAAAACATAATCCTCATCCACTGCGAGGGAAGTAAGATAGGCCCGATCTGAAGGAACCACAATCTGCGTACGCTCGCCGTTTTTTGGAACAATCTCAATATGATCCGTGAAGCCGACAAATAAAACACCGTAGGCATCAATCGCCAGACAGGTCGGTGTGCCATCCACCGCAATCGTCTGTTCCATCGGATAAACTTTCACCGCATCTTTTCCTGCCGCGTAAACCACACCTTCAGGAGTCACCGCCAGAGCCGACACCTCCTCAAGGTCCACCTGCAACGGTTCTGCTTCTTTATAATGAATCAGGGAAGGATCCACCTTGCTCAATTCGTCGAGAGAATAGTTAAATCCATCGCCCAATTCTGCACGGCGGTGCGTTCCCAGATAGATTCCAAGGCCAATGATTATGACGACAATTGCCGCGAACCACGCCCAGTTTTTACCCGCAGTCGTCATTTATCGTTCCTCTGGTTAATGCGGGCCTTGTAGAGTCGTTCAGCGAACCCGCCGTTTTTTTCAAAATCCTGAGTCTGACGGTCAAGCAACCGTCCCGCAAGCCATTCCGCCTGTGCTGAAAGGATTGCGCCGAGATTCGCGGCACGCTCCTTTCTAGACTCCCGTCGGTTTCCGAGGATTCGTTGGGAAGCGGACGAGCCGTGAGAAAGATTCTGCGGGTTTTGATTACTCATCGTTTCCTCCAGCTAACAGACGAGAACGTACGAAAACCGATTCCCTGCGCGCGTTCTCGTCCATTCTCGTCCGTTCTTCACCCAGATCGATGCAAACCATCCGGGTGGAATCGCGCAGCAGCATGCGGGTTCCGGCCATGGCAAGGGGGCCCCAGGCATCGTGTCCATCAAGGATCTTTGCCTGCGCAAGTTGCTCGTACCCATCCCGGCTGCAGGAGAGCATCGTCAATGTGCCGTCGTCGTCAAGGATATAGAATTTTTCATCCGCCAGAATATAGGGGCCTAGCCCGAAGCGGGTGGTCTTTCCGCTCGACCAAACCAGCTCGCTGCTGTACGGATCGTAGCAGACCAGCTGCTGCTTCAGGCTTCCGGCATCCTTCGGCATGATGCCGTAAAGCAGTCCGTTGGAAAGGATCGGGGTCTGCTGCTCGCAGGCGAGCCAATCCTTGGGGCCGTTCTTCGCAAGCTCCTTCGCCGTGTATCGATCCGGCGTCTGGTCGATCTGGAACAGCAGGCTTCCCGCGCCGTAGCCCGCTGTCATGAAAATCCGGTTTCCGTCCAGCAGTACCGGCGATGGTGCAACCACGGTGGCGTTCCAGGGAAGATCCCAAAGCAGCTGGCCCTCCTTTGAGATGCCGACAATGCCGCCGACGGCGGCATAGACATACATTTCTTCGCCGTGGATCGTCATGGGCATGATGGACGAGTGCGACATGTTCCACTGGCGCGGATTTGGGACCGACCACGCCACTTCGCCCGTTGCGCAATCGACGGCCATCATGAGAACGTCCGGTCCCCCGGGCGCAATGATGGCTAGGCCATCGTCGATCAGCGGGCATTGGCCGGTGAACCAGAGCGGTTCCGTCGTGCCGTACTCCTTCTGCAGGTCGATGCCCCAGCGAAATTCTCCGGTCTGGGTATCGACGCACGAAACATGGCAGCGCGGGCCCATCGTCACGATCCACTGGTCGGTCAAGGCCGGGATTGTGCGGGAGAGGCCATGGTTGCGCTTGGCGGGAAGCGGGTACGAGCGCCGCCAGATTTCCGCGCCGTCCTCCAGCGAAAAGCAGCGCAGCGCGTCGGAGCGGGTTGCTTCGTCGTAGTCGAGCAGGTAGACGCATCCATTGAGGATTGCGGGGGCGGCATGGCCTTCGCCGAGCGCGACGGACCACAATACCTTGGGCCCGCTTGCCGGCCACGCGTCCGCCAGTTCGACCTCCGCCTTGACGATGTTGTCAAAGTCGGCCCCGCGAAAGCGCGGCCACCGGCCGGGCAGCGCAGAGGGAACGCCGGTAAAGGTTTCGAGCGTCCCTGATAAATCGACCTCGATCACCTGTGCCTTGTCGCGCTCTTCCTGCGAAGGGCCGCCATCCATGCCCGGCAGGCTGGCGGTCAATGCCATCGAGGAACCCTCCGCCATCCAGTCGGACAGCAAGAGGGCACCCGCATATCCGCATCCGAGCATGATAGGCAACGCGATGAGCAGTCTGTACGGTCGGGATATCACGATCTCCAGAAATGAAAGCCGGCAGCGCGGCTACTTGAGGTCAACACACTTCATTGTCGTCCAGTCGCGGACGATCAGCTTGCCGTTCGACAGCGTCAATGGGGCCCATGCCATGTCGTTCTTCTTCACCATGGGGGCCGAGGCCAGCTCGTGGTAGCCGGAAACATCGGCCTTGGCGAGATGCAGCTTGCCGGTTTTCGCGTCGAGCAGAATGATCTTGCCGTCGGCGATGATAAACCCGCCGCGCTCAAAGGTCGGGCCGCCCGCAATATCCTTGGTACGCCAGACCATCGTCCCGTCGAGCTTGAAGCAGGCAAGGCCATCGTTGAGGCTGTTGTCCGTGTTCACGACCAGAATCCGATCGTCGAAATAGATGGGCTGGTGGAGCTGCGGTCCGATGATCGAGTTTTTAAACAGTTCGGTGGTTTTGTAGCCCTCGTCGGTTTTTTCAACGCGGAACATGGCCGATCCGGCGTTGTAGCCGCCCGTCATGAAAACGCGGTCGTCGGAGATCGTGATCGGGAAGGGGATGGCGTTGCCGCACTGCCAGCCGGTGTAGCTCCACAGCACGGAGCCATCCTCGGGGGAGAGTCCGAATACACCGCTGGAAGCTGTCGTGCTGGCGGCCTGAGGCGCGGCACCGGGGCGGCCACGGCCTCTGCCTCCGCCTCCGCCTCCAAAACCGCCGCCGGCCTGCGATCCAACCGCCAAGATCATCTCCTTGCCGCAAATGGTGTAGAGCGCCGGCGATGCAAAGGAATATCCGCCGATGGATTTGGATTTCCAGACCACCGCGCCATCCTTTCGGTTGTATGCCACGACGCCCGCGCTTTCCGCCGACGGCACGACAATGACGAGATCCTTGTAGATGAGCGGCGATTGCGACATGCCCCACATATGGAGCGACATGCCGTATTCCTCCAGCAGGTTGTGCTTCCAGCGAACCGATTTGGATTCAAGGTCGACGCACAGCATCGTTCCCCATGCCGTCACTAAATAGACCGCATCGTCGGTCACGGTGGGGGTACCGCGCGTGCCGGCATATTGCTGGTGCGACATCGTGCCGGGATCCTCGATCGCGCATTTCCATAAATTTGTTCCGCTATTCAGATCCATGCAAAGCAGAACGCTCTTGTTTCCGTCGCGGTCGGCGAAGTAAACCTTGCCGTCCTTGATGGCGGGAGAGGAATACCCGTCGGAAACCGTTTTTTCCCATAACACCTTTGGACCGCCCTCGGGCCACGAATCGGCCAATCCGGTCTCGGTGGAAATATTGTTTCGGTTCGGCCCGCAAAACTGCGGCCAATCTTCTGCGAAAGACGTTGCGACAACGGCGCATCCCAGTATTGCGCCCATCCATCTCTTGTTCATACTACACTCCATTGGTTGGTTGCCTGGCCAAAACCTTGCCCCGGCACGGTTCCTCTTCTTTCGAGGCATCGTGTCAATGCCTCGGTGGTAAATATCAGCGGATAAAGCCTCTCCGAATACCATAAACTCGCAAAATAAAGTCCGATCGGTCCAGCAGAAAACGAAGTTCCATTCCTGGTTAAATCCAGTAAATGACCGACCTCATTGCCCGTGATTCCGACCCGCATGGCGATCTCTTCGACGCCATACAACGGCGTATCCGCCGATATATTTTCCAGCCACGACACCCCGCGTGCACAAAGTCGGACCGCTTTGGGAAATTTTCGTTCATCGAGTTCTGCAAGAGCTTCGACCACCCGAACGGTTCCGTAGACCGGGTTATGCTGTTTCGGATGCGCTTGGTTGCCGAACCAGAGCGGAATCCACGATCCATCGGATTGCTGCGTACGAGCAAGGTAGTCCAGACCAAGCTGGATCGAGTTGATCATCGCGGCATCAAAGTCGTCGCCAAGCTTGCCGCTCCAGCAGGTGAAAGCGCGAATCATGTGCGCCGTAAGGTCGGGACAGCTGCGGTCGAAGGGAAGCTTGCCCCATCCCTTGCAAAACGTCGGGATTCCGCCGTCCCGATTTTGCAGATCCATCAGCCACTCGACGCCGGCTTGCGCGGCGGCGACGGTTCGGCTCGCGGCGTCGGGCGGCATCAGGTGGTACAGGGCGATCAGGGCCGCTGCGGTATCGTCGGCATCGGGAACCCCGCCGGAACGGTCTGTCCAGGCCCATCCGCCCGGCGCGGCATGGGTAAAGGGATGCTCCTCCTTGAGCTGGGTGGCCAGCAAATATTCGCGGACCCGGTCCCGTTGGATTTCCGGGAGGTTGCCTCCAAGCGCACGCACACTCAGGGAGGTCAGCCAGGTGGAAAGGTTGACGTCGATCGGCCAGCTTCCATCCTCGCGTACGGTCTCCTCCAGGAAGCGCAGGCACGACTGCGTCACGAGATGATCCCGGAACCCGGCGCCGATCAGGCTCATCGCAACAAAGCCGGTCAAGGGGGCGGCCTCGAGGAATCCGCCGCTTTCCGGCTGGATGCGCTGCAGGATATCCATGACGCGATTCTTCATCCCGTTCCGCCAGAACGCAGCGCGCTGGGGTCGGTTTGCATGGCGCGCCAAGCCCATGGCGATGAGGGCGGGCAGCGCGTAGCTGACCACCGGAAGGCGAAGGGAGCTGTAGAAGCGGTGAGGAAATACGGCCAGCTCGAACGGCAGTTGCGGAATGATCGACCAGTTGTCGCCCAGCTTGCCGGCCAACATGCAGAGCGTGAGGATAGGAATCGAAAAGGTGCGGTCGCTGCCGTAGAAGCGCAGGATTTCCGCGCGCACCGCCGATGGATCGCCGACCTCTTCGTCGAGAACGCAGCGGCAGAGCAGGGTTGTGGTAAAATTGCTCGGACTTTCCGGGCTGTCGCCCCAGCCGCCATCGGCGTTGCGGTTGTTCCGGATCCATTCGCGGCCGCGCTCGGCGGCTTCGATCCGTCCGCCCTGCTGCAACGCAAACGAGGCCACGGCGGTTGCCAGCGCAGAGCTGGACAGCCTTCCCTCCCAACATCCGCGTTCGGTCAATTCGGCAAGCAGGCGGGCTTTGCAGTTTTTTAGGGCATCGTTCATTTCATCAAGCATCCAATGCCCAGCAGGGCGTAAAAGGTATATTCGACATCCACAAAACCATCCTGCGCATAAGCGCAAAATCCACCGTCTTCCCGCCAAAGGGATTCGATGAATTCGAAGGTCTTTTCGCGGATGGGTTCCATGTCCGCCTTCAGAACCGTCAAGGCGAACAACGCCGTCGCGGTGGACAGGAGATCCGCATTGCGGGATGTCGAAGATACGCTGAAGCCGCCGCTCTCCGGACAGAAGCGTTCCATCAGGAGGGCCTTGGCCTCTTCGTTCTTGTTTTGGTTCACCACGATGGCGGCGGCGAGGTTGGGGGTCGTCTGGGACGACGAAAGCAGCAACAGTGCTTTTGGTCGATCCTCCTTGTTCAACTGTTCCGCTGAGATGACCTTGAAGAAAATGTCATACGGGGATTCTGCGGGATAGTCCTGCAACCGTCTGGTCAGTTGGTTGCGCCGCGTGGAGGAGATCGGGAACATCGTACGGAGCCGGATCAGGCTATACATGTGCACGGGATCGAGTTCCGCTCCGTCGCCGAAGGATTGGAGATATCGCCACAGGCGCAGGATTGGAATGCGGCCGCCTAGGGTTTTGAGACACAGCGCACCGAAGACCGTGTAGTAAAGGTCGCTCCGGTCATCGCGTCCGCGCACGCCGCCGTCCGCATTCCAGCACGAACGGACGAAGCGGATCATCTTGCGCCGCGACGCCCCGTCCAGATAGGCGCGTGACGTCTTGGCGAAAGCAAGGAGTTGAGGGGCGATGGTGTCGGGCATTATCGCCCCCCGAGCATTTTCGATGTGGTGCGCCGCAAAAAGGCCTTGAGCGGTGCGGACATGATCGGGTTCAACGAGCGAATCGCCTCGTTCTTGTAGTGTTCCAGCAACTGGGCCGCCTTTTCAACCACCATGAGCTCGTCGAACAGATGCGGCAGGTTTGGCGTGTCGGGAGAGATCCATTCAATCGGTTTCTGGTCGTTGGCGATGGCGAGCAGGATGGATGCGCGCAGGTCGTGCTCTTCGCCGGAGCGGTATTCCTCCAGATCATCGTGGATCTGGTAGGCGATGCCCAGCGACTCGCTGAACCGCCCGAGGGCCTGCACAAGCAATTCGTCGCCGCCGGCGGCGACCGCCCCGAGCTGGAGCGAGGCCCTGAACGCAGGCGCCGTTTTGTGGCGAAAGATTTCTATGATCTGGCCGGTGGAAAACGGGAGGCTGGCATCCAGTCCGATCAGTTCCTCGCCTTGGCCCAGGCAAAGAGCGCGATGGTTTTCGACCGCGATGTGGAACAGTTCCGCCGTATGGTTTTCGGTTTCCGCGATCCAGCGGTATCCCTCGCCCACCAAGAGGTCGCCGACGTTCAAGGCGACTGGGATTCCGTGCTGGCGATGCAGCGTGGGGGCATCGTAGCGGAAATCGTCGTCGTCCTCAATGTCGTCGTGGACGAGCGACGCCTTGTGGAAGCACTCCACGGCCAGCGCCAAGCGGCGCACGTCTTCGGGAAACTCGGAATGAGTTTCGCACAGCGCGTCGTAGGTGCAGGCCAGAAGGAAGGGCCTCCACCGCTTGCCCTCCTTGCAGAGCCATTCGCAGGCAATCTGCTCGGTGCGCGTCGCTGCTGACGCAGGATCGATCGAGTCGAACCAACCTTCCACAATCGGTCTAATTCGCGCCGTGTCGACCCGGTTGATCCATGGCGTATCCGACTTCAGCCGAATGGCCTGCCGAACCTGTTCGACATCGGTGGTTGTGTCGATGCATCCGCCGTCGTTCAGCGGGATCGCCAGTCCGGGGATGGCGCCGTCGGCCATGTGGGGAAACGATTTTTCTAAGGCATGGAGGCAGCTCACGCCGATGACCGCATCCACCTTGCCGCCTTCCAGCAGCTTTGAAACAACGGTCGATCCCTCCGCGACGAGAACCACGTAGCCCAGCTCCTCGGCCGCAGCCTGAAGTTCTCCAATGGCGCAGCGCCCGCACTCCTCGCACAGCAGGCCAAACTCGTCGATCGTGGCGGGGCAGTTCCTCGAATCCCGGAGGCATTGGGGCAGCAGCAGCAGCCGACGTTCGTAGGGGATCGACGCGACGGTCTCCGTCCAGACCACGTTGTTCAGCAGCACCATGGCATAGTCGACCAGGTCCGGATGGGGAGCCAGGAGCGTGGCGTGATCCCTCAATTCCTCCATGGACAATGGCGGAACCAGCCGATGCTGCGACGCATAATCGGCAATCGCGCTACGAAGCGACTCCCGTTCGTCCGGGGTTTGCGGAATGCTTTGGTTGGTGGTCGGTTTCTTTATCATCCGTAGGCTCCGAATCCAAAAAACCAGTATTTCTTGGCGAACCGGTAGCTCCAGCTTTTTTCCGGAATCTCCTCGCCGGGCTGGTGGTGGCTGCCGCACGCGCACATGCCGTTTAATTCCGTCAGGAACGTTCCCCGTCCAGAGCTGTCGACCGCATCCTCCGCCCTGATGAAATCCGCCAGCTTGTCCGGGTGCTCCATGATGATGCAGCCGCGCGAGGTCTCGCTGCTCATCTTTCGGAAGCGGGCCAAAAACTCGGACTGATTGAAGACATCGAAAAGCCCGGTTCCATCGCCAATGTTTTCTTTCGCAAACTGAAGCGGGGGACACGGCTCGATCCATCCGTCGGGGCTGATGTGGTTGGCCATGCCGACTGCGGCGGGACACAGCGCGTTGCCCTTGGCGTCCCAATAGGCGTCGACCACGATGAGCGGAGCGGATTGGCGCACCTCGACAATAAAGCGCCGCAGGTCCACGATCTGCCGGGCGTCGAGCGCCAGCTCCGGCGTCGGATGCGGTCCGACGGGGCGGTAGATGTAGTACCACAGATAGTGCGCCCCCGCCGCCGCCACGCGCTCGACGAACGCGTTCGTGGCAAGGTCGGCGATGTTCGATTTGCAGATGCTGGCTGCGACGCCGGTAACGAGCCGGTTTTCGCGGCAATGGGCCAGACCTTCCATGGTTTGGTCATAGACGTTCATGCCGCCACGGCGTACATCGCTGACCGATTCCAGCCCTTCGATGCTGATCAGCGGGCTGATGTTCCCGAGCCGCCGCATGGTTTTCGCCATCTCGCCGGTAATGAGCGTGCCGTTGGTGAAGAGGAGAAAATAGCAGTCGGGATGCTTCTCGAACACCTCGAAGAGCCCGTCGTACAGGAGGGGTTCTCCGCCGAGAATGCCGAAGAAGTAGGAGCCCTGCGCCTTGCATTCGCGGATAAGGTTGTCGAGGGTTTGCGGCGCGAGTTGCTTCGGCGGGTTGGATTGCGATACCCAGCAGCCTTGGCAGGAAAGGTTGCAGGCGTTGGTGACGGAGATGAAGAGGAAGGCCGGGAAATATTCGCCGCGCCGCATCCGCTTCTTGAACCGCCCGACCGCGCGCATGCCCTTGTAGCCAAAGTTGTAGGCAAACTTCCAGAGCAGTCGCTTGTCGGGCTCGGTGAGCAACCGTTTGGCCAATGTAAGGCTCATGGGCGATCCCCCGAACATTTGCGCCGTTCCTCCAGAGCGCGGTCGATCTTCTTGCGGTTGAGAAGCGACCGGCGTTTTTCCTTACGGGCCTTCAACGCGGCATAGACGTCGTCCCCGAGAATCTCATCCACGTTGATCTTGATGTTGGCGCGCACCGCTGCTTCGTCGTCGATCTCGGCACCGTTGATGGGGGTTTCGGCGGACTTAGGGAAAATGATGGCGGCTTCGGGGCATATCCGGGCGCAGGCGGGGCAGTTGTTCTTGCAGCTCGTCGGATTGGCCACGCGGATGCGACCATCCGCGTCCTTTTCATAAACGCCGAACAGGCAAAACTCAAAGCATTGGCCGCAGCGGCTGCACCGGTCAAAATCGATCACAGGATACCACGCGGGCGGCTTGCCTTCGGGCGTTGCCTCCGCCGGAGGTACGCTTCCGCTGCGCCGATGATTCTGGACCGTGGCCGATGATGGCAGCGGATTTCCCGAATAGGCAAAGAGCGAACGTACCGCCCGCGCATGGCAGGCATGGATCTCGGCATGGTCCGATTGCGCGATTTCCGCAAGGACGGGATCCCGTTCCTGCGCCGCGCGGCAAAGATCGGGAATAACGATCGCCTGCTCCAATCCCGCCAACTTTTCTAGGTCAGCGGGTTCGAGCAGGTTGCGCTCGGCGCATTGGCAGATGAGGATGGATCTATTTGCTGACATCGACGGCCACCAGCTTTCCTTTATCGTTGCGGCAATAGACGGTTCCGTTCGCCAGGACCGGCTGGGTCCAGCATAGCTTCTTCAATCCGGTGCCGGGCTTGGCAATCTCGACATACTTATCAGGAATGGTCTTGGCAAAATGGAGGGTTCCCTTTTCATCAAGCACGATCAGTTTCCCGTCGGCGACCATCAGCGATCCAAACCCGATCTGCGTGTTCCATTTCTCGGAACCATCCTCGACGGAAATGCACCGGAGGAATCCCTTGGACTTGGTCTGTCCGTCGATTCCGTAGATCTCGCGACCGATCAAGACGCAACTACCGAAGTGGCTCTGGATCAGGTTGTTTTCCCACACCTTTTCCAGTTTGCCCGATGAATAGTCGAGCAACGCGCATCCTTTCTTGTAGCCGGTCGAGATGAAGACCTTGTTGCCGGGAACCAAAAGCGGGTCGCCGCCGTTGACGCTGACGGAGGAATAGCCGACGCCAACCTCCTTCGTCCACTTGACCTTCGCCGACTCCGCGCTCCATCCGGTTTCGGCGGAGATGCCGTTCGCGCTGGGTCCGCGCCAAGCCGGCCAATCCTCCGCCTGAGCCAGCGAAACACCCATCAGTAAAAAACATCCGATCCAAATCTCCATGGTGCAAATCCTCCTCCATCGACTGTAGGTGGGACAGGTTCCTCTCCCATCCGTTGATAAATAGTGCTTAAAACGTTTCCGCCCAACTAAAAAGTGCTCGGCATTCCGCGAATGGCGCCCAAACGCAGGATGTGCTTCCAGCGCCTGCCTATCTTAATTTGCATCGTTGCAGCGGAAGAGCTACAGAAAGCGCCGGCCTTTAAGAATGATCTGCTCGTTGACACGTCCGGCCCGCCCCCCTATGCTCGGGCCCCGTGCAGTTAATTCGGTAAAAAACAAACTCACCCGCAACCATGGGACAAAGATTCGTTGATATGAAAAGGAAACACGAAATTATTCTGATCAACATATATGGTAACGACAAACCGGGGCTGACCTCGTCGCTTACCGAAATTCTCGCTCAATACAATGTCAACATCCTCGACATTGGTCAGGCGGTCATTCATAACAACCTCGACTTGGGCATCTTGTTTGAAGTGCCTGCCCAATCGGAATCGGCACCCATTCTTAAAGATTTACTGTTCAAAAGCTACGAGCTGGACATCAAAATAAAGTTCACGCCCATTTCCGAGACGGCCTACGCACAATGGGTTGGCCGGCAGGGCAAGGAGCGCTACATTATCACGCTGGTGGGCCCTATCATCACCGCCAAGCACATTGCCGAAGTGACACGGGTTGTTTACCATCAGCAACTGAATATTGATAAAATTACACGCATTTCGGGACGGATCAAATTGACCGAACGGCCTCAAGAAACCAAAGCGTGCATCGAATTTCTGGTGCGTGGCAAGCCCCTCGACGCCGCTTCCATGAAATCCAGTTTCATGACCATTGCGCACGGCTTGGGCGTTGATATTGCTTTTCAAACGGACAACATTTACCGACGTACCCGCCGGTTGGTCTGTTTCGACATGGATTCGACCCTGATCCAAACCGAAGTGATTGACCAACTTGCACATCGGGCCGGCGTGGGCGATGCCGTGAGCAAAATTACCGAAGCGGCCATGCGAGGCGAAATCGATTTTGCCGAAAGTTTCAAACAGCGGGTCGCTTTGCTCAAAGGCCTCGACGAAAAAGTGATGATCCAAATTGCCGAAAACCTACCTTTGACCGAAGGGGCCGAGCGCCTATTCCGAACCCTCAAAAAATACGGCTTTAAAACGGCCATTCTCTCGGGCGGTTTCACCTATTTTGGGAGGCACGTTCAAAACAAACTGGGCATCGACTATGTGTTTGCCAATCAGTTGGAAATTAAAGACGGAAAGCTTACCGGAAACTATTTGGGCGATATCATTGACGGAGCAAAAAAAGCCGAACTGCTTCGAAACATCGCGTTTAAGGAAGATATCGATTTGGCTCAGACGGTGGCTGTGGGCGATGGTTCCAACGACCTGCCCATGCTGAACATTGCCGGCTTGGGAATTGCCTTCCATGCCAAACCTTTGGTCAAAAAGAATGCGCAACACGCCATTTCAACCACGGGCCTCGACGCCATTTTGTTCCTGATGGGTTTTCGCGAACGGGACATCGAATAACCGGAATGGCTTTTTGCCCGCGAATAGCGAAAGACGGGTTAAGCGGGAACACTGTTTGAACTGGCGTGTATTAAGCATGGAGTTTTGACGGACGTTTTGCGAGAGTACGGCAGTTTTCAGTAGGAGGAACCCACATCAAGACGATTGCATATTCATTACGCATCAAAGGACTAAAGTCGGCCGACGGTACGATGTTGGCTTCGGAGTTGATGGAACTGTTGAACAACCTTCAGCAGGCGGGTCAGCGTGGTCTTCGCCTTTTGTTGGACGGTGCCAGCGTCAAGCGAGGTACGGTTCCGCTTTGGTTGGAGACATCAACCGACTTCCTGATCACGGGTTTTTCCAAGGGATCGACTGTCATCGAGGTGGAAGCTCCGGCCCTTGGCGATATCGTTGAACAGGAGATGATGCAAACCGATTTCTGGCGCGAAATGCCGGGGCCGGACGATTCTATTTTTTCGGTTTTGCAGAAAAGCCTGCTCGATGCGGAGTCGGAAAATCTGGACAGTGACCGCTTCGATCGCGGGGTATTGGATAGCTTTTCGCATTTTGGCCGGTTTTTCCGTCAGGCGGACTCGCTGGAGATTACGCGAAAAGACGGCAAGGATCCCGCATTCACAATCACGCCCGCTTCGGTTGAGCATATCGAGAAGCTGCGCTCAAAAACCCCGGAACCGCAGACGATGGTGATTTCCGGAAAACTGGAGCAGATTACCTACAAGACGGGTCGGTTCCTGTTGGATCTGCCCGGCGGAACGCAATTGCGAGGACGAGTGCATCCGGAGTTTCTCGACGCGGAAGACCTGCGCGACTTGTGGGGCAAGAAGGTTTCGGTAAAGGGGCCGGTGCATTTCAAGCCTTCCGGTACGGCGCGTTTTGTCGACGCGGAAATCCTTAAATTGATGGAGCCCTCCGAGGAAATCTTTGAACGCCTGCCGGTGGCCATTCAAATGGAGGTCCCGTTTGCGGGGTTGACGTACACGTCGAAGGCGACCGTGGACGTTTCCGAAATATGGGGACAGTGGCCCGGTGATGAAAGCATCGAGGAGCTTTTGGCTGATCTATGAGCCGCTATGTGTTGGATACGAACATTGTGCTGGGGCTCTTGAAGGGAGCACCCTACGCTCGCTATGTTCTAGATGCATACCAACCATTTTCCGCTCCGAATATTTCCATCCAATCGATTGTGACATTGGCAGAATTGGAGGCTATGGGATTCCGACGCCAATGGGGAACGCCAAGACTGGAAAAGCTGAACCAATTGCTTCGCAAGATTCCCCTGCAGGATATCAACCATCCGGCCATTATTCGGCAGTATGTGGAAATTGATGCTTACCGCCACAACGGCCATCCTGATCAAAAACTGCCGCAAGGGCAGAGTGCCTTTTCAATGGGCGACAACGATATTTGGATTGCGGCGACCGCTGCTGCGCTTAAAGCCTCGTTGCTTACAACGGATAAGGATTTCCTCCCTCTGCATGGTGTCTTTCTTGATGTGGTATGGATTGATCAGCAGGGAATGCAATAAGTCGACAATATCTGAACGAATCCTGCGGGCCAATCTACGGGGTCGGGGCTTGAATTAAGGATATCCGGAACTCTAGAAGAGGGGCCAGCTCATGCATGGCCCTGCCGGAAAACAAAAGCGTCCAAGCCGCCAATACAACCGGAGCGCACAGCTACAACATTATCCTTCCAAACGGGTATAAAATCTGGAGAATCCGCAGCTTTTACCAACGAAAAGTCAGAAATTATGGCACTGCTCAGTTTACAGAATATTCATAAGGCATTCGGCGGACCTCAACTGCTCGATGGGGCAACTTTGCAGATCGAGCGCAACGAGCGCATCTGTTTGGTCGGGCGTAACGGCGAAGGCAAATCGACGCTGCTTAAAATCATTGAAGGCGTCATTGAACCCGACGACGGAGAGCTCATCCGTCAGCCGGGCCTGAAGGTGCGGCGCCTGCGCCAGACCGTGCCGAACGATCTCCACGGCACGGTTGAAGAGATGGTGATTCAGGGGTTGCACGATCCGTCCGACGACTATCTGGCTCATCAGGCGGTGGATAAAGCGATTTCTCTGGTAACGCTAGAAAATCACCTGCGGTACGAAGAACTCTCCGGCGGACAAAAACGCCGGGCGTTGTTGGCTCAGGCCTTGGTCTGCGAGCCGGATATTCTCGTTCTGGATGAGCCGACCAACCATCTTGATATTGAATCGATCCAGTGGCTGGAAAACTTTCTGCTGCGCTATCGCGGAACGATTGTTTTTGTGACCCACGATCGCACCTTTCTCCGTAAGCTTGCCACGCGCATTGTTGAACTCGACCGCGGCCAACTTCATTCTTGGGCATGCGATTACGACACCTATCTCAAACGGAAACAGGCGCTGCTCGACGGCGAAGCCGAACAGTGGGCGCAGTTTGACAAGAAACTGGCGCAGGAGGAGGTCTGGATCCGTAAAGGCATTCGTGCGCGCCGCACCCGTAACGAGGGGCGCGTCCGCGCGCTGGAGCAGATGCGCAGCGAACGGCGTCAACGGCGCGAACGTGTCGGCACAGTCAGCCTGCAAATTGCCGAGGCCGATCTCTCGGGCCGTAAGGTGATCTCCGCAAAAAATATTACGAAGGATTATGGAAGCGGTCCAATCATCGCCGACTTCAGCACCGAAATTATGCGCGGCGATAAAATTGGGATCATCGGCCCCAACGGCTGCGGGAAATCGACGCTGATCAAGATACTGCTCGATCAACTCCCGCCCGACCGGGGTTCTGTAAGGCATGGGACCAAACTGGAGGTCGCTTATTTTGATCAGCACCGCGACACCATCGATGATTCCAAAACCGTAGCCGAAAACGTCAGCGCCGACGATATGATCCAGATCGGGGAGAGCAAAAAGCATGTGCTCGGCTATCTCCAGGATTTTTTGTTTACCCCCGACCGAGCGCGCTCGCCCGCAAGCATTCTCTCCGGCGGAGAGCGTAACCGCCTTCTGTTGGCCAAACTTTTCACCAAAGCCTCGAACATGCTCGTGCTCGACGAACCGACGAACGATCTCGATATGGAAACGCTCGAACTGCTGGAAGAGCGGCTGATGAACTATGAAGGCACACTCCTGCTCGTCAGCCACGACCGCTCCTTCATCAATCAGGTCGTCACCAGCACACTGGTGTTTGAAGGCGGCGGCCGCATTGGCGAATATGCGGGCGGGTACGACGACTGGCTCCTACAAAGCGCCAACCAAAAGTCGGATAGCGCAGAGAAAAAAGCGGCTCCGCCGCCGGAAAAGAAAAAAACCTCCCGCAAGCTGACCAACAAAGAGCGCGAGGAGCTGAACCATCTGCCCAAAAAGATTGAGCAGCTCGAGGAGGAGCTCAAAACCCTCCAACAGGCCATGGGCGATCCGCTCTTTTATCAGCAGGAGAAACAAAAAATTGCAGCCGCCACCGCACGTGCTGAAACCATTCCGCAGGAACTCGAAAAAAGTTTTGAACGCTGGGAAGAGCTTGAGGGTCTATCGGCCTAAATCACAGAATCGCCGCACCACACCGCTGTTTCCCCCTCTGGCGGTCGCGGCGAGGAAGTGAGGTAGAGGAACGAAGAGATTCAAGCCGAACTTCCTTTCATTCGTGATTTTTACCGCTTACCGCCGTATGGCGGTTTGTGCTACCTTAATCGTTGTCGGACCTCCTCCCCGGCAACGATTAAATTTTGCACAGATTGAAAGCGGTACGATGATGAAAAGGTTCATCTGGAATAAATATACCCGGCTCATGCTCAGACACATCCTCGGCTGGTTATGCATCCTGATCGGTGTTATTCAAGGCTTTATCCCCTTCCTGCAAGGATGGATCTTCATCGCCATGGGCATTTTTTTGCTGGCCGACCACGTCCCGTTCTTTGGAAAAATCCGCGCGTGGATTCATCGCCGTTTCCCGAACTTGACCCAGCGCGTCCATGACATCGCCGAAGGTATCCGGGCAAAGTTTTCTTCAAAAAAGCTTCGCTGAAACCGCTCTTTTAAAAGGGGTCGTCGGCCAGATTGGTCCGTAAAAAAGTCGAGTTGACCACCGATTCTGCGGACGAGACAAAATCAATAATCCTGAGGCGCAGACTTGCCTTGCGATTCAAGCCCGGCTATCTTCCCGCTTTCTTTTTCACCCGGGAAGCAATCAAAATGATTCCCGGCAGCGTGTTGAAGACAGGCCTCCGGATGACGGAATCTGGGAAACCCCGTCAGGGTCGGAAGGCAGCAGCGGTAACCCATGTATTTCGGGTGTTTGGAATCGCCTGTCGGAGCGTTGCCGGGAATCCTTTCGGTTGCTTGCCGAACGGAAAACGGAGCACTATGGCTTACGAAGTACTAGCACGAAAATGGCGCCCGCAACAATTCTCGGATGTGGTCGGGCAGGAGCATGTCACCAAGACGCTGACCAACGCCATCGAGACCGACCGCGTGGCGCACGCATATATCTTTGTGGGCTCACGCGGAACCGGGAAAACGACCTCGGCCCGGATTCTGGCCAAAGCGCTCAACTGCATGAAAGGTCCAACGCCTACACCGTGCGACCAATGCGACTCCTGCCGAGAGATTGTTGCCGGCAACTCCATGGATGTGATTGAGATCGACGGAGCCTCGAACAACAGTGTGGATCAGGTGCGCGACCTTCGCGACAACGCCCGCTACCTGCCTGCACGGGGTCCCTATAAAATCTACATTATCGACGAAGTGCACATGCTTTCCACCGCCGCGTTTAATGCGCTGCTCAAGACGTTGGAAGAGCCGCCGCCGCACGTTAAATTTATCTTTGCAACAACCGATGTACACAAGGTGCTGCCGACCATTCTTTCTCGCTGCCAGCGCTTTGACCTTCGGCGTATTTCGATTCAGGATATTGTTGATCGCCTGCGCAAAGGCTGTGCAGAGGAAGGCATTTCCATTTCTGAAGACGCACTTTTGGCGATTGCCCGCGGAGCCGAAGGCGGTCTGCGCGATGCGGAATCGGCGCTCGACCAAATTATTTCTTTCCGTGGAAAAGAGATTGAAGAAGAGGACGTTCTCGCCGTTTTCGGTCTCGTTTCGCGCTCGGTGTTAGAAGGGCTGACCATGGCCATTCTTCAATCCGATGTTCCAAAAATCATTGAAATTGTTGCTGCGATGGACCGGTCGGGAAAAGATTTGCAGCGTGTAATCATGGAACTGCTTGAAAGTTTCCGCAATCTGCTGGTTGTGCTCTACGCAGGTAAAGGGATTTCTGCGCTTGAACTTCCGGAGGCGCAGTTGCAGTTTTATCAAACACAGGCACCCCATACAGAAGCCGGGCGTATACTCCGTATTATCGACGCCCTGATTGAAACCGACGCCCGCATGCGCTACGCCCTCTCCAAAAAGACCCTGCTCGAAACCGGGCTGATCCGCTGCTCCCGCGCGGCAGAAACCGCAACGCTGAACGAACTGCTCAAACAGGTTAACGAGCTAAAAAAAAACGTTAAATCCGACGCGCCATTGAGCATAGCCCCGGCGACCCCGGCCTCCTCAGCCCCGGTTGCTGATCAAAAAAAAAAGGGTGACGACACCGACGAGCTGGAAATCCTCCTAACGAACTGGCATACGATTATTGATCATGTGGGGAAAGCCGATGCACTGTCGCTCCGATATTTCCTCGATACCGCACCGCTCCGGGTCAACGCCGAACACATGGTGGTGGGCTACGATCCCGAATTCAAAGGGAATCTCGAACGACTGGAAGATCCCCGCGCCAAACTGGCGCTGGCGCGTGCCATTCATCGATTTCTCAACCGCATGCTCGCGATCACCTTTGAACCACTCAAAGCAGACGATCGCCGCCCGCTTCCCAGCGACCACGGCATCAAAGAAGAACAGAAAAAGGATTTAACCGGATTGGCAAAATGGTACGAACATCCCGCCGTGAAAACGGTCGTGGAAACCTTTAACGGGGAAATTGAAGACGTGAGGGAGTAATGACTTACGCATTACGCATTACGTATTACGTATTACGTATTACGTATTACGCATTACGCATTACGCATTACGCATTTAACTGATTAAATAACAGAAGGATTAACTACGATGAACATGATGAAAATGATGAAGCAGGCCGCTGACATTCAGAAAAACATGAAAAAGAAGCAGGACGAACTTGCCAGAACCGAAGTTCAGTTCAGTGCCGGCGGCGGCATGGTTACCGCCACCGCCACCTGCGACATGAAAATCACCGGTATTAAAATCAACCCCGATGCCGTTGACCCAAACGATGTGGAAATGCTTGAGGATCTCGTATTCGCGGCGGTTGACGGAGCCCTGAGTTCTGCCCAGGAGACGATGGCCAGAGAAATGGGCAAACTGACACAGGGCATGGGGCTCCCCGGCGGAATGGAATTGCCCTTCTAGGATAAATTTAAAAGAACGAATTTCGAACTTCGAACTCAGGATTTCAACTGATGCAGTATTTGATCCCGCTCGACACGCTGACGGCAGCACTCAGCCGCCTGCCCGGCATCGGCCGGCGCACGGCGGAACGTATGGCGATGGCGTTGGTGCAGGATCAAAAGGGCCTTATGCGTATTCTCGCGAACGCCCTGCTGGAAGCCGATGAAAACATGGTCACCTGCGAGCAGTGCGGAAGTATTACGCTGACAACAAAAAATCCTTGCGATCTTTGCACCCGCCCCCGTCGAGATGCCCATATGCTCTGCGTGGTCGAATCCCCGGCGGATATTATAAAAATCGAAGAATCCGGCGGGTTTCACGGGCGTTATCACGCACTGATGGGACGCCTGTCGCCGATGAACGGTGTCGGTGCCGTCGATCTGCGCGTCGACAAGCTGCTCCAGCGCATTGCCGATGAAAAGATTGCCGAGGTCATCATCACCCTCGGCACGGATGTTGAAAGCGACGCCACCGCCGTCTATCTCCGGGAAATTCTCTCCACACGCAGCGTAAAAGTATCGCGCATTGCCTTTGGTTTACCGGCGGGAAGTGCCGTTGAATACACCGATGCCGCCACGCTCTCGCGAGCCATCAAGGGCCGCCGGACCATCGATGAGTGAAAATTACTGCGAAGAAACGGACGGAACCGATGTGGGGGGCTTCTTTGTTGTTGTCTCCACATTCAATCCAACGGGATGAGATCGAGGAACCCATTTCCAAAAACTATCATCCGAACTCCTGAAATCGCGCACACAAACCTCTCCATTGGGAAGTTTGGCCGTAAGGCGGACCCATACTCCACGCACCTTATAATCGGCCCGACTATCGACAATCCCAAATGATGTTCCCCGCCCCTGTTCGCTGTAGACCTTGATTACTTCTGTTTTCAGCGTGTTTTTTCCAGATGCGGCAATCCCCTCCTCAATGGGATTTTTCCCATACAAAACACCCTCGGAATAGACAACATTCCCATCTTTATCACGCGTTCCTTGTCCATAAAAAACGCAGTATTCCAACGTCATGTTCGTAAAAGCGTATGAGGTGGTATTTTCCAAAGACAGCTCATAGTTTACATCCCAGAGAGTTTTGAGCGTCCCGCTGTCGCTGTCAATAACCTCGTTTCTCTTACTTTTCATCGTTGGAACAAAGTTGATTCCGTTCATGAAGCTGTCCCGCATCCCCCACTCACGGATAAATTTTTGATCCTCGTCGGAAAAGACTGAAAGTTTCGCCTCTCCTGTTTTCCCATCCAGCCGTCGGATGGAAACGATCTCCTTTTTCCCGTCATAGGCCGTAACAAACCCTCTGAACGAATTTCCACTCCGATCACTAAACCGACGCAGTTTTTCTGAGACCGTCTCTTCTGAATAAACCGATTGCCCCGCCAGCAGGACGACAACAACTGTCGCGGCCATCCCTCTTTTAATTATCCATCCTACTGTGTTCATTCAAAAAAAACCTCCTGCCTTTTTTCTTACAAAAAAGGAGAACGGACGATGCCACAATGATCGTGCAAAAAAAAGCGAAAGTATTGCTGAATAATCCGGTCCCCCAGGGCCTTTTTATTTGGACTCATAGTCTTGCGGTGAGCATTGCATAGGCTTTGCTTTGATTCGCGACAATGGCTTCTACATGGCCGTTGATGGTGGTGTGGATTTCTTGCTCTGCGTGGAAAAAG
>JAAYDL010000291.1 GCA_012729265.1 Lentisphaerota bacterium
ACCGGCTGGGACTGGGCGATGCGCGGAGCCGGTCCACCGGCAATATCGATGCCCCACTCGCCGTTGTCGCCCTGCACAAAAGAAACGGAGGCCCCGGAATCCAGAACCCCCAATTTTATCGACTCAGTCTGTGCGCTGAGCATGGAAGCGCTCAGCAGCAATCCGAAAAAGATACTCTTAAACATCTGCCGGCACTCCCTTCCTTCGCGCCGCACGAGGCGGCGCGTTGATTGCTTTTACTTGGCTCTTCTTATATTTTTTGGTGCACAGTGTTTTTCGACCGGATAACAGGATCATCTGGATAATTTTGCTTAGAAGACCACTCTATCCTGGCGATCTTCCTAATTCCCTTCATCCCCTCTGCCGGAATGGACAAACCGTTGCGAGTAAATGCCATAGAAATTCTTTTCCTGCTGATTTACAGGATTTGATCCGGTCTATCCTGTTATCCTGTCAAAATATCTCTCCGCATTCTCCACCATAAAATTCTACGTAGAACCTTTTACTTTTTAAACTTCCACCAGTTGAGGGTCATCAGGTCGATTCCGTTGTCGCCCACGAACACGAGGAACAGGTCGTTCACGCCGGTTGCGCCCTCAACCGTACAGGAAACGGTTTTCCATTTTTGCCAACCCTGGGTGTGAGGAACCACGCACGTCCCGACCAGCTTCCCATCCTTCGATCCCAGACGAAGCTCGATCTTGCCGCCGCTCTTGTACGACGCCACTCGGGCTTCGAACGACGAAGCCCCGGCGCCAAAATCAACGCCCTTGAGCTGGATGAAGTCGCCGTTGTCGATGTCGCAAACATTCATGCCGCCGTTTTCGTCGTAGCAGATTTCGGTTTCGACGCCGCCGTTGTTGAACATGGTTTCGGCCTGCACCGTTTCATACGGGTTAAGGAAACCAACCTGCTTCGGGCCTTCCTTGGTCGGAACGACCTCCTTGACCGAACCATCGGCGTTGAAGACCAGCTCGTCCACGCACACCGAGCGCTTGAAACCACCGCCGCCGGGAAGGCCTGCATTGTGGTAGAAGAGGTAGGTCTTGCCCTTGAAGTCAACCACGCCGGGATGAATCGTGAAGGCGCTCTGCGGCTTCATGATAACGTTGCCATATTTCCACGGGCCCACGGGACTCTTGCTGGTCGAATAGCCGAGATGCTCCGAAATCGGACCGCCGGCAAAGAAGAGGTAGTAGAGGTTGTTGCGCTTGTAGAGCCACGGCCCCTCCTCGTAGGTTGTCGCCCGCTTTTCATCCTCCACCGTGCGCTTTCCAAACTCTTCAATTGACATATCCAGCACCACGAGACCCTTGTCGCCAATGGTCGTGTCGATGGAGATCATGTCCTCGTTCAACTTCGCGTACCAGCACTTGGGATTGCCCCAGTAGAGATAGGCCTGGCCATCGTCGTCGATAAACACGCTCGGATCGATGTGGTCGCCGGCGACCAACGGCTTCCCGATCGGATCATGGAACGGCCCGGCAGGATTATCCGCCACCAGCACACCGATGCCGCGTCCCTGCAGCGGGCAATAGAGATACCATTTGCCGTTCCGCTCGATCGCCTGCGGCGCCCACCCGCCGTTTTCATAGCCGCCGCCCCAGCCGTTCTTCGCCCATTCAAAATCGTACAGCGTAGCGACGATGCCGTGGTCGGTCCAGTTGGCCATGTCGGTGGACGTATAGAGGAGCCAGTTCTTCATCGTGAAAAAGTTCCGTTCCGTCACGTCCTCGTCGTGGCTGGTGTACAGATAGCAAACGCCGTCCTTCACGAATGGCGCCGGGTCGGCGCTGTAAAAATTCTGGATAATCGGATTGTCCGCATAACAATTCACAGCAAACACAACCGACCATACGGCGGATGCTGCAACCAGTACTTTTTTTGCTTCCATGGTCTAACTCCTTCGTTTCACTTAATACAGTTTAACACACGCTCATTTTCGGACTTCTCCAAAAATCCCACGTGGTTATCAGCGATAAAACACCGACCGCTGAGCCACCAAATTTTAACTATTAAAAAGCCCTAACTGCGCCGCACAAGCCGTGTGCGATTTTCTTCAACGGGGAATGGAATCGGTAAAGCCGCCACACAACTCACGAGACGCAGAAGGACATAAATCATCCCTTGGACACTATTATTTTCCAAACTTCCACCAGTTAAAGCGGAACAGTTCGCCTGAACCGCCGACAAAACGCAGGTAAAGATCGTGTGCCCCTTCAGCACCGCTGACCGTGCAGGAAACGGTTTCCCACTTCTGCTCGCCGCCGGTCGCCGGAACTTCGCAGGTTCCCACTAACGTACCTTTTGGATTATCCAGCCGAAGCTCAATCTTTCCGCCCGCAGTCGCAGCCGCAACCCGCGCCGAAAAACTTTTCGCGCCGGAGCCAAAATCAACGCCCTTGACCTTGATGTAGTCCGTATTGTCGATGTTGCAGACATTCATTCCGCCTTCGCTGCATTTTTCCGTTTTCAGCCCAACCGACCAGCAGATGGTCTCGGCTTCTGTCTGCTTATACGGATTAAGCAGTTCAATCTGCAGGACTCCTTCGCGGGTCCACCAAGGCAGTTCAACAATGCTTCCGTCTTCGGCATACTCAAACTCCTCCACGCAGATGGAACGGCGCTCGCGGTGCTTCAGGTCGTCGGAAAAATTGAGGTTATAGTTGAAGCCGAAAACGTACGACTTCCCTTTATAATCGATGATGCCCGGATGGTTTCCGGACGAGGCCGCACGCGGTTTCATGATGTAGCCCATTGTCTTCCACGGACCGGTCGGGCTGTCGCTCATGGCATAGCCCATGCCCTCCGGGCAGCAGTATGAAGCAAAGGCCAGATAATAGTTCCCGTTGCGCTTGTAGAACCAAGGGCCTTCTTCAAACAGCTCCGGCCGTTCAAATTCAACAATCTCGCCGGAGTAGGAAATCATATCGTCGTTGAGCGTCACGTAAAAGATGCGCTGATGGCCCCAGTAGAGATAGGCCTGGCCATCGTCGTCAATAAAGACCGATGGATCGATGTCATCGTTGGACTCCGGATTAAAAATCAGCGGCTTCCCAATGGCGTCCTTGAACGGCCCCATCGGATGATCCGCCACGGCCACCCCGATCACCATATGTCCATTGCGGACCGTCGGACCATAGAGATAAAACGTACCGTCTTTCTCAATCACCTGCGGCGCCCAAGCATTACGCCCATCCGCCCATTCAAACGTTTTCGGATCGCGCACCCCCGCCACCGTCCCATGATCGGTCCAGTTCACCATATCGGTGGAGCTGTAGAGCATCCAGTCGTACATGACGAAGCCTCTGGCCTCGTCATCATCGTGCGTGGTGTACAGATAAACCACGCCGTCATGAACCAACGGAGCCGGGTCGGCCGTATACCGAGTCTGAATAATCGGATTATCCGCCAGACAAACTGAACCCTGAGCCACAACCACGCCCAACAGAGCGCACAAACGGCTCGTATACATTTTCTTATTCATTATCTTCTCCCCAGAAATAATTACCAACGAGCTACTCCCGGCCCATACCAGCGCTGTAGACAAAACTTTCCGGCCAACAAATTCAAAAAACGCGGAATGCGCGATCTGCCATTGCGCAGATCAGAGCGGCGACGGAACAATCTGTTGCGCTTCGTTGAGAAGAAGATAGGCGCTGAACCAGTCAAACCAATAACCCTCTGCGTTGTTACCGATACGGACCACGCGTTCCAGCCTCAACGGCAAGCCGACTTTGATAATTTTTTCGGCCGCCTGAAGCTCGGCGAGCGCCTCGTCATGGTGTCCTAAATGATATAGGGAACATGCAAGAATGGTGTGATTCATCGCAATGCGCGTAGGCGTTTCATCGACGGATTTAAGGTTTCCCCTCGACCAATACACCGCCTCATCATAATGCCCCAGTCGATATTCCAGCAGCGAGACTGCCCACATCCGCCATGCATGAATATAGATATCCCATTGGGTCCTCCCACGAAAGTTTGAAATCGTTTCGCGCAGGATCCCGCCCAACGGTTCGACTTCCTTGAGCAAGGCTTCGTCGCACGGGAAAGTGATACACATTTTAATGACCTGCTCCGCCGCAATCGGATTTTGGGTTTGACCAAAACGACGGATAATCTCCCACGCAAATTTACGATACTCTTCCTGATCGCCGGCCACGATCAGCGTGGGCGAAACACACAGCAGACCGCGCGTAGCATCATCGGTCAGGTCGGATTTATCCACCTGCACAGCCCGCGCAAATCTAAGCATATGCGCCGCCGCCGTATTCCATTCGCCGCGTTGAAGATTCCACTCTGCAAGGTCCAAAAACACCGCTCCGGCTTCCAACGACGGTTTAATTACGGGCAGCTCAACATCTGCCACCAACTCTTCCGCCGCCTCAAACTGCTCCCGATTCAGCAGCACCGCCGCCATAGCAATCGCTTCGCGTGCTTCCGCCTCCACACGTAGTTGAGCCTCGCTTTTACGCGCCTCTTTGGCCTGCTGCTCTGCCGTTACCGCACGGCGGCGGGCGACGCGTTCTCGCACCAAAAGCCAGCTGGAAACGGTCAACCCGGCCAGCAATACCGCCAACACCGCCGCAGCAGAAAAAACCGCTCCCCGATTCCGGCGCACCATTTTCTGAAATTGATACCGTCGACTCGGCGGCCGTGCGGTGACCGGCTCAAAATTGAGATAGCGCGTAATATCGGTCGAAAACGCATCTACGGTTTCGTACCGGCGGGTGCGGTCCTTTTCCAGGGCCTTCATCACGATCCAGTCCAGATCGCCGCTCAGCGCCCGCTCCAGCTCAGCGACACCGCCTTTCGTTGTGAGCATGGAGTTCGATTCCGGGGCAACATTCTTCAATCGCACTGACGGACGCTGCGGCTCCTGATTCATCAAGGTGCGGCGCATCGCATCGACCCCCTCCTCCGCCAACACCTTGGCATCAAAAGGCGTCTGTCCGGTCAGCAGCTCATAAAGGAGCGTTCCCAGACTGTAGATATCGCTGCGCGTATCCAGATCGTCTCCGCCCATTTGGGCCTGTTCGGGACTCATATACGTGGGCGTTCCGACGAACGGCTCGATTACAGTGAAGCCCTCAGCATCGCCCAACAGCCCTTTATGCACGGCCTTCGCAATCCCGAAATCAATTACGCGCGGGCGCGCTCCGCCCTCGTAGAGATCCACTAAAACATTGGAGGGTTTAATGTCGCGATGAATAATTCCCTTCTGGTGCGCGTGCTGGACAGCGTGGCAGACCTGAACAAACAACTCCAGTCGCTGACGCAGCCCCAGACCGTTGGCATTGCAGTAGCGTGTAATCGGGATGCCCGAGACCAGCTCCATCACAAAGAAGGGCCGCCCGGTCTCTGTTTTTCCAGCGTCATACACGTGGGCAATATTCGGATGGTCCATCATCGCCAGCGCTTGGCGCTCCGACTCAAAACGGGCGATGACGCTCTTGGTGTCCATGCCCCGCTTGATAATTTTAAAGGCCACCAAGCGTCGGACCGGAGCTGACTGCTCCGCCACATAAACATTACCGGAACCGCCCTCGCCGATTTTTCGCAGCAGCTTGTAGGGCCCAATCTGCTTCCCGACCTCCTCGTCCTCTTCCTCAAACACGCGGCCGGCTTTTTCCAATACTTTATCCAGCCCATCGAGAGTCTGAACGACATCGGCGGTAGTAATCTGCGTGGGAGCAGCCTCGGAAAAAAAACTTTCGGATTCGCTCACGGCGGAAAGCAATCGATCAACCCGTTCGCGCAGCCGCGCATCAGAGGCGCAGGCCTTTTCAATATAAGCGTCCCGCTCCGTATCAATTTCGATTTCCAAGGCGGAAAAGAAGATTTCATCAGCGCGCACCTGAATTGGATCCAGCCCATCCATGCAACTATTCCGTCTCCGCACGAATTCGATCGTAGAGCCAAGCCCGGGCGAAGGTCCAGTAGCGCCGCACCGACCGTTCACCGATCCCCAGCGCCTCGGCAATTTCCTGCTGGGTCATGCCGCCGAAATATTTCATCACCACAATTTTGGCCCACTCCGGATGCCGTTGCTCCAGCTGAATCAGCGCATCCTCCACCAGCAAAATCTTTTCATCCGGCTCCGAATCGGCCAGATCGGTGATTTCAAGATCGACGCGCTTCTGCGCCCCCCCGCGCTTCTGGCGTCCCTTTCGCCGGGCGTGCTCAACCAAAATACGCCGCATCGCCAGCGAAGCGGCCGAAAAAAAGCTGGCCTTGTTTTCCCAACTACGGTCCTCATCGCGCACCATCCGCAGCCAGGCCTCATGCACCAACGCCGTCGCCTGAAGCGTATGCTGCCGAACCTCGCCGGCCATCCGCGCACCCGCCAGCCGCCGCAGCTCGTTATACACCAGCGGAAACAGCTCCTCCGCGCTCTTCCCGCCCTCCGACGGATCCGAATTCAAAATGGTTGACACATCGTCCATAATTTCGTCACGAATGACCGCTAACTCCTTTAGCAGAAGGCCTCTAAACCCACAAACAAATCAAGCCGCGGATTTTTTTGCCTTGTACAGCGCCCAGGCGGCGAGGGTTTTGGCGTCGGCGACCTCTCCACGGCGGATCATTTCGTCCATTTCCTGTTCCGAGAGGAGCTCCGTTTCGATCCGTTCGTCGTCGTCAAACGAGGTTTCGCCTTTTCCGGAAACGGCGCAATAGAAGACATCGATCCGCTCGGAGCAATAGCCGACGCTGGGATAGATCGGTCCCAGCAATTCCATGGATTCGGCGATATAGCCGGTCTCCTCCTGAAGTTCGCGAACAGCCGAATCGGCCTCGCGTTCGCCGTCGTGATCGACGTTCCCCGCGACCACCTCAAAGCAAACCCGTTCCATCGGCTTGCGAAATTGCCGGATAAAGACAAAGCGCCTGTCGGGCAGTCGGGGAATGATCGCCACGGCCACGCCATGCATCACGATTTCGCGGATGGAGCGCTTGCCGTTTTCCAGCTCGACCTCCAGCACATCAACATCAATGATCCGTCCCTGATAAACCGTCTTCCTCGAAAGCGTCTTTTCGTACATGCGGGTTTCCTTTTTTGCTATCCGGCCTCCTGTATACGCTATCCACGATGTTGCTGACAAGCTGTTCGTCGGAAATTCCTTCCACCAGCTCGGCGTCAATTTAAATGGCAAGAAGCGCAAAAAGAACGAAAAGTTAAAAAAATGACTGACAATGTTGCATAATCTCTCATCTTAGCGTCTTTCCCTTTCGCTATAACGATGAATGGATTCGTTCTCTTCTTCACGCGACGGGATGATTACGAGGAAAGCAAGACAGGGGCAGGATGCCCGCGGCAGGGCAAGGCAGGCAGGGAAGAGAAAATTTTCGAATGCCGATTTCCGAATGCTGATTTCCGAGTTTGAGTTTTTATGGATTGTTTCGAGCTTCGGAATTCGGGCTTAGGATTTTCGCAATCGGTAAGCTTGCGATTTAATGTCGTTTTTCGACGCACGGGGCTTGAACACCCGGCCCGGTTTCTGCATTAATCGTCGGCACTATGAGCGATATAGATACACTGGTCATCATTCCGACCTACAACGAAATAGAAAACATTGAGAAGATGACCACGGCGGTGCTTGACTCGTCACCGCATGTCGACATCCTTTTTGTGGACGATAACTCTCCCGACGGCACGGGTAAGCTGGCCGACGAGCTTTCTGAAAAATTTGACCGCGTACATGTGATGCACCGCACCGCCAAAGAAGGGCTGGGACGTGCCTATATTGCCGGGTTTAAATGGGCACTCGAACGCGACTATGCCTACGTCATGGAAATGGACTGCGACTTTTCCCATGACCCCAAAGAAATCCCCAACTTCCGCAATAAGATTATTGCGGGGCATGACTTGGTTCTGGGTTCGCGTTACGTCAACGGCGTGCGGGTGCTCAACTGGCCCATGTCGAGGCTGATGCTTAGTCGCGGTGCGGGGGTGTATGTTAAGATAATTACGGGCATGCCGGTCACCGATCCCACGGGCGGCTTTAAGTGTTTTCGTCGGGAGTTGCTGGAGTCCTACGACTTTGACGCGGTGAAGGCCAACGGCTACGGCTTCCAGATTGAAATGACCCATAAGGCGTGGATGAAGGGCTTCCGCATCGGCGAAGTGCCGATTGTTTTTGAAGATCGACAGGAAGGCACTTCAAAAATGAGCGGTAACATTGTCTACGAAGCGCTCTGGGTGGTTTGGGAACTCGCCATCCGCAACGCTTTTCGCCGCAAACCGAGGGCATAAGTCCCTTACACCTCAACTTCTATCCATTTTTCGTTTCAAAAACGGCCATGCTTAATACTCTGCGGAGAAGGATGTTATTGACCACAAAGACGCTAAGAAAAAAAGCTGAATTCTTCTCTTCGCGTCTTCGCGTCTTTGCGGTCATTTTCTGCCGAGGAGCCGCGTTAGAATTCTATCCCTCCTGCTTTCCGCAAAAATCCTCTCTGTGTTGCAGCAGGTTATAACGCAGGAGGATTCAACTCCGTCAGACTAAGCTTTCACCCGATCCGACTTATTTGCGAGATTGTATGGAAAGCCGGGTGGCTTCGCTATGGTTTTCTTCTAGTTTCTTTTCAAAGCAAGGCGGCGGGTTCATAAACGGCAAGATTCGGGGCTTTACAAAGTTTGCTGTTTTCAATCCCGGTGATTTTTCCTATACAATCCGGGAATTCAAACTCAGGAAACAGTATGCCTATTTATGAATACCAATGCCGTGAATGTTCGGCCGCATTCGAGCAACTGGTCTCCAGCACTGACAGCAAAGTGACGTGTATGGAGTGCGGCTCGGAGCGAATTGAAAAACAATTTTCCACCTTCAGCGCAACCACTGCGCCACACCGTCCGGTCCCCTGCTCCGGCGGTTCTTGTCCCAACGCTGGCAGGGCTGGAACGGGCTGTTCCGGCGGCTGCCATCACACTTAGATTAAAGGTTTTTTTATGTTCGAGATTTCCAACTATCTGCGCGAAAAACAGAGCATCGTCGACCGTGCGCTCAAAGATTGTCTACCGCCAACAACAACCCGCCCTGCGCTGTTGCACGAAGCGATGCACTATTGCGTTCTCAACGGAGGCAAGCGTATTCGCCCTATCCTCTGCATGGCTGCGGCGGCACCATTCTCTATCGCCCCCGAAAAGGTGCTTCTGCCTGCGCTCGCGCTGGAACTGTTCCACTGTTCCACCCTAATTCACGATGATCTGCCCTGCATGGACGATGATGACCTGCGCCGCGGCCTTCCCACCTGTCACATCAAATTTGGTGAGGCCAATGCCGTACTCACCGGCGATGCGCTGCTGGTTCACGCTTTCCAACTATTGGCTGAACACGGAAACCCAAAGCTGTCGCTGGAGCTGGCTCTCGCGGCCGGCTCTCGCGGGGTTATTGCTGGACAGGTTGAAGACCTTGAAGCCGAAGGGAAAAAGCCGGATGCTGATTTGGTTGAATTTATCCACCTCAACAAAACCGCCGTTCTGATTCGCGCAGCCGTACGCATGGGAGCGATTGCCGCCGGTGCCGAAGAAGACGACCTGGAAAACCTGACCGTTTTCGGCGAAAAGATCGGCCTCGCCTTCCAAATTGAGGATGACATTCTCGATGAAACCTCCACCAATGAAGTGCTGGGAAAACCAGCCGGAGCAGATCAAAAGCTGAGCAAAATGACCTATCCGGCTGTGTATGGAATGGACGCCGCAAAAGAAAAGGCGGAAACGCTGACCCGCGGGGCCTTGGCCGCACTCGATCTGATGCGTAGGGATACCGTCGAGCTCCGAGCCATCGCCGACTTTTTGGTGCGCCGTAAATTTTAATAAATTGACGCCCCCTCGTTTGGAATGAGACTTGCCTTTATAGCTCCGCTCATCTAGCTTCCCAAACTTACGATTTGTAATCTGGAGATTTAAAATGAATATGCGAACCCTGTTTTCAGTTGTCCTGCTGACCGTGTCTGTTGGTTGTTCGGAAGAAAAACCCACGAATGCGCCTGCCGCGCCCTCGCCGGAAGAAAAACCTGTTCAGGCACCTACACCGGAAAACAACCCCACACCTTCCCCGTCTGCCACGATCAGCGTTCAGGAAATGCTGGTTTCCGGGCCGACACAGCTGAAGATGCACTCGCTGGCGATGATCTCTCAGAATAATGTCAAAGGAGCAATTGACGAATCCTATCTTCCTGGACTTACGGTCTGTGCCGAAGACCCCAACGACCCGCTGCGCATCATTTCTGCGGAGCTTTTGGGAAAACATTTTATTCAAGGCAAAGAAGAACCTAATCCCGAAGCGGTCGCCCTGCTCATTAAACTGGCTGCAGACAAATCATCCCATGTGCGCTATAACGCTGCTTATCAGGGCCTCTGTCAGATAAAAACCAAATCCGATGAAATTCTCTCTCTGCTGATCGACCTGGCAAGTAAGGACAAGGACCTTTCTGGAAAAATTGCGGAATCGGTTAAGCCGGACGTTAACCGCGTAGTCAAAATACTCGACGAAAAGCTTAAGGGAGGAAACAACGTTGCAGCGTATGAAGTCTACCAAGAGCTGACCGGCGAAGAGCCGCCCTACAGTGAAAAATATTTAAACGTTCCGTCCAGCCTGCCGCGTCTGTTTGTTTTCAAATCCGCCGAAGCGGATCTCGCGAAATTCCAATCGGACTTGGAGAAGGCATTAAAAGCGGCAGGAATCGACCAGCCCGGGCTCTCCCGGTCAGGATCGGAAAACAATCAGGTGGTTCTGCTGAAAACCTATCTCACCAAGGATCGTCTGATTGTAGAGAAAGATTTCTCAAAACACCCTGAGCTGGCCTTCATGCAGTCCATGTGGCTGACTCCTCAACTGGAGAATCAGCTCAAATCTGTTGAGTAGCCTTATTCCGACAGATCTGAAAATTGGGCTGCATAACGGTGTGATCCGACGGTTTTCCCAAGCGCCTCGGCTTCGGGAAATATGTCCGCATTGGAATTTTGCATATATTGTTGCAATTTTTGCACCTAGCTCCCGTTTGCTTACCCATGGAAAACGTCCGGTTACTTTACCGCCTGAGTCCATGAAGATTTAACTTTCTCCTCAATAGGGTCGGTAGGCAAAAGCCTGCCGGCCTTTTCTTTTCAACTCGAAAGGATTGAACTGCCTTTGGGAATGCGGGATAAATACCGCCGTTCCTCACCCTTCAGGAACCTAATGAAAACCAGATTTCGAGAGAAACAGAACCATGAGCGAAAATAATCAGACCACCAACTTTATCCATGACATTATTGATGCCGACCTTGCTTCCGGAAAACGCACGGAGGTGGTAACGCGTTTCCCGCCCGAACCTAACGGCTATCTCCACATCGGCCACGCCAAAGCCATCTATCTCGATTTTGGTACCGCGGAAAAATATAACGGCCGCTGCCACCTGCGCTTTGACGACACAAACCCAGAGGCCGAGGATGAAGAATATGTGCAGGCCATTCGGGAGGATATTAAATGGCTCGGCTATGACTGGGGCGAGCATCTCTACTGGGCCTCAAATTATTTCGACACGATGTACGAATATGCGATTCGTCTAATAAACAAGGGCAAGGCCTACGTTTGCGAACTGACCAAAGATGAGTTTAAAGAGTACCGCAGCATTCCGACCGAACCCGGCAAAGAGCCCCCCGGACGGAGCCGCTCCATCGAAGAAAACCTGGATCTGTTTGAACGCATGAAAAAAGGCGAATTCGAAGACGGCGCCTATGTGCTGCGTGCACGCATCGACATGGCCTCCCCCAACCTGCACATGCGCGACCCGGCCATTTATCGAATTAAAAAGGCAACCCACCATAACACCGGCGACAAATGGTGCATCTACCCCATGTACGACTTTGCCCACTGTATCGAGGACTCGATCGAAGGCATTACCTATTCTATGTGCACACTGGAGTTTGAAGTACACCGACCGCTCTATGACTGGATCCTCGAAGAACTCGAAATCTTTCATTCGCGTCAGTATGAATTTTCCAAACTCAATCTTACCTATATCGTACTCAGTAAGCGACGCCTCCTCCAACTCGTCAACGAGGGCCTTGTGGACGGCTGGGATGATCCGCGCATGCCGACCCTCTGCGGAATGAGGCGCCGCGGCTTTACCCCCGAAGCCATCAAAAAACTGTGCGCCACCGTCGGCTGCACAAAATACGAAAGCATTTCCGAGATTGAACTTTTTGAAAGCATCGTCCGTGAGGATCTAAACGAAAACTCCCTCCGCGCTATGGGCGTGATGGATCCCATCAAAGTCGTGATCGAAAACTATCCTGAAGATCTCACCGAAGAATTTGAAGTGCCCAACCATCCTCAAAAGGAGGAACTCGGAAACCGCAAGGTTCCGTTCAGCCGTGAGCTTTGGATAGAGCGAACCGACTACATGGACGATGCCCCGAACAAATTCCGCGGCTTTACACAGGGCCGAGAAGTCCGGCTGCGCGGCGCCTACCTTGCCGTATGCAATGAAGTGATCAAGGATGCCGACGGCAACGTAACGGAACTGCGCTGCACGTATGATCCCGAAAGCAAGGGCGGAAGCGCGCCGGACGGTCGCAAGGTAAAAAGCACCATTCACTGGGTTTCCGCCAAACACGCCGTCGATGCTGAAGTACGCCTCTATGAACGGCTCTACACCGTGGAAAATCCGCTCGGCGACAAGGAAAAGGATTTCAAGGATTTCCTGAATCCCGACTCCCTGAAAACCATTACCGCCAAACTTGAACCCATGCTGGCCCATGTTGCGCCCGGCACCCGTTTTCAGTTTGAGCGCGTGGGCTACTTCTGCGCCGATCTGGATCACACGCCCGAACGTCCCCTCTTCAACCGCACGCTCACGCTGCGCGGAACAAAAAATGATGCCTAGAGCGTCTTAATAAGAGACCTAGCCAACTTATTATGGCTGATAGTGGGATAAGGATCGAATGCCCCGCTCCTGTACCGCAGTCATCCTGACTGCCCTGCTCCTCCGTACCGCAGCCATCTTGACTGCCCTGCTCCTCCGTACCGCAGCCATCTTGGCGGCCCCGTCCTCCGTACCGCAGCCATCTTGGCGGCCCTGCTCCCGTACCGCAGTCATCTTGGCGGCCCGCTGTCGTACCGCTGCCATCTTGGCGGCCACGTCGCAGAGCAGGCACTCTCAGAAAAACAATCTAAGTCGTAGAAGCCGACATCCTCTTCGCTTATCCCCTCTTCGTAGAAGCCGACGTCCCCGTCGCTTAAATTGAGTTCATAGTTCTGCCTTCAGGCGGCTTTTTCACACGGCCACCAGCGCCAAAAAGTAGAATGAGCGTCCCGCTCGTTTTCGCGCAAGCGGGACGCATGCTCTACATTGACCGCCGCGCGATTTTCTCCACCATTCAGCGCAGGCAACTAGACGTTCAGGTAAAGCTCCCCCTCGCCCAACCTCCCCCCTGATCATGAAAACCGTCCGTTCGATTCAAAAAATCGAAAAAGACGCACCGCCTTGTCCGCCAAAACCTGAAAAGCGAAGGAGGAGCCTTCCGGCCCGCTTGTGCCTCAGCACAGAAAGCCGCACCCTTATCCACGAAAATCGAAACCGAAACCCGCTCAAACTCCTCCCGACTTTGAAATTCCACGACCAATATCTTCAACTCCTTGACAATATGCCGATAAAACGAATTGAAACATCGGCGAGGGGATCATACGATCCTCATAGATAGGTTGGGTGTGCCCGTTCCACCTCGGTCCGCGGCTCAGTCCAACAGGAAGATGGTACCATGCGGGTGCCCTCATATCCTCCTGCTTTTAACCTGCTTCGGTCATGAGGATATTTGTGAGAAGCAGGAGGGATAAAACCCTAATCGTTGAACAAATAAAACAGCAAAAGGAGATTTATGATTTTACTCGAAGCATTGGAGATGGCGTTAAGCAAAGAAAAGGAAGCGGTCGAAAAATATACAGAATTGGAAATCAAACATCATGCCTTACGGGATTTGTTTTCCTTTTTGGCCAATGAAGAACGGAAACATGTAAAGATGATTGAAAATAAAATCAGGGACCTCATGAAATAAAAGTTCCACTGAAAAGCCAGACACTTTACCACCCCCCCCGCAAAGCGAAAAATTATGAATAGAAAGAATCATTCCAATTTTGCTGCCAATACTGATTGCGGGTGGATGGGGTCGCGTCTTAACATTCAACATTGACGACCAATCCACCTCCCAAAAAACCTCCTGCGAGATTTAGGCAGAATGAATTGGCGGAAGAATGATCGGGTGGGGTGAATGCCCTTTGATCAGACTCAGGGCAGGCGAAAGACCTGTTGCGTATCTTTCTCACATTCGCGGTTCTCTTTCTACGCGGAGGCCGCTATCTTCTTGCCTATGGATTTGTTTGAGAACCAACCGAAGCAACCGAAAGCAAAGGCGGGCGCCGGAACCGCCCCGCTGGCGGCGCGGATGCGCCCGCAAAAGCTGGAAGATATTGTCGGGCAATCGCATATTCTCGGCGAAGGCAAACTCCTGCGCCGCGCCATCGAGGCCGACCGCCTCGGCAGTATTATTCTTTACGGTCCGCCCGGTTGCGGGAAAACCACCTTGGCGGAAGTGATTGCCAAAACCACCAATCGTCGATTTGAGCGCACAAGCGGTGTGCTGGCCAACGTTTCCATCCTCCGTAAGATACTCGAAGGGGCGGCCCAGTGGAAAAAGATGAATGGACAGGATACTATTCTCTTTATCGACGAGATTCACCGATTCAACAAATCTCAGCAGGATGTCCTGCTGCCGTACGTAGAGAACGGTGACATCACGATGATCGGTGCGACTACCCACAATCCGTTTTTCTTTATCAACACACCGCTCAACTCCCGCTCGCAGATTTTTGAGCTTCAGCCGCTGACGGAAGATGAAATCGTACAGATTCTCCAGCGCGCCCTTGATGCTCCAACTGGGCTCAACGGATTGGTTTCCGCAACGAAGGAGGGGCTCCAACACCTCGCGGCGGTCTGCGAAGGCGATGCCCGCCGATCGCTGAACGCCCTCGAAATTGCGGCACTCACCACTCCGCCGCAGGAAAATGGACACGTCCACCTCACCCAGCACGAGATTGAGGAGTCGGTGCAGAAAAAAGCCGTTGTCTACGATCACGACGAAGACGGCCACTATGACACCATCTCCGCATTTATCAAAAGCGTGCGCGGCTCCGATCCCAATGCCGCCGTATACTGGCTCGCCAAAATGCTCTACGCTGGTGAGGACCCGCGCTTCATCGCACGCCGCCTAGTCATCTTGGCCTCGGAAGACATTGGAAATGCAGACCCGCGCGGACTGACCTTGGCGGTTTCTGCCATGCAGGCGGTGGAATTTATCGGAATGCCTGAAGCGCGCATCACGCTCTCGCAGGTCACGACCTACCTCGCCTGTGCTCCAAAAAGCAACGCGGCTTATCTGGCAATAGACTCTGCGCTCTCCGATGTTAAAAGCGGACGCACCCTGCCCGTTCCCCAGCACCTGCGCGACGCCCATTACGGCGGAGCTGAAAAGCTGGGCCATAAAGGCTATCAATATGCCCATAACGGTGACGGCCACTTTGTCGATCAGGAATATGCACCGACCGACAAAATCTATTATGACCCCACAGACCAAGGCTATGAAGAGACCATCCGCAAGCGCATCGCTTATTGGAACAGTCGAAGGGAAAAGTCGTGATCGCAAAAAGTCAGTTACGCAAACAGATCGCCGCGATAAGGAAATCCCTTTCCGAAGAAACCGTTTCCCTGAACAGCCGTCACATTGTTGAGCGCATCCTTAAACTCGAACCCTTTCAGAAAGCTGAAACCATCGCGCTTTACATGGCTTTCGGCGGAGAGGTTGAGTTGTCCCCGCTTTTTTC
>JAAYDL010000035.1 GCA_012729265.1 Lentisphaerota bacterium
ACACGGCCGCGGTAGATCAACCCATGCTGGACCATCGAGGCAATGGTGATGACGTCCATGTTGCCGCCCGACAGGAGCGAAACAACATTTTTACCGGTCATCTCCAAATGATTCAGAGCGGCGACACTGAGCAATCCCGCATTTTCGACGACCAGCTTGTGGATTTCCATCACGTTGAGAAAGGCATCGATCAGTTCTTCGTCTTCAATGGAAAGCATGCGGTCGACATTGGCTTGTATATAGGGAAAAACCAACTCGCCGGGCTTGCTGACGGCAACACCATCTGCGATCGTGCTGACACTCGACAGCGAGCAGACTTCGTCCTGCTCAAACGACAACTTCATACAGGCTGCCCCGCATGGCTCGACCCCGATGATTTGAATATCCGGCTTCAGCATTTTAGCAAGCGTGGCAACCCCTGCCGCCAGACCACCTCCACCGACTGGAAGAACGATCACATCGGTATCCGGCAAGTCCTCAAGGATCTCAAGCGCAATGGTTCCTTGACCGGACGCGATGTCCAGATCGTTAAACGGATGGATATAGGTCAATCCGGAACGTTCCGCCAGATCACAGGCATGTTCGTACGCTTCGTCGTAATTTTCCCCGTACAGGATCACTTTAGCGCCGTACGCCTTGGTGTTGTTGACCTTGACCAACGGTGTCGTGGCAGGCATGACGACCGTCGCCTTGAGTTTTTGCATCTGCGCAGCCAGAGCAACCCCTTGCGCGTGATTTCCGGCGGATGCCGTAATCAGTCCACACTTCTTTTGCTCAGCGTCGAGCCGTGCAATTTTGACGAACGCACCGCGCACTTTATACGCGCCGGTTACCTGAAGATTCTCCGGTTTGAAGTGGACGCGGTTGCCGGTCAACCGGGAGTAGTGGCTGCTGAAAATGGGCGGCGTCTGGTTGACCACCGGTCTCAGAATCTCACGCGCATCGAGGAATTGCTCCATCGTCAACATGTCGGCACCTCACGAACCCAACGGAAACTGGATGAAATCAGTATACGCCATGGGGCATTGGATGATATCCCGACCCCCGTTATAAAGCCACTGTACAGCAAGGCCGCCTCTTTCAAAGCGGCCTTGACGCAGCAAATGTGCCTATGAAACCAGAGAAAAGAGAAAAATCAAAAGATCGTCTTGCGATCAGGATCGAGGGTCTTCAGCTTTTCAACTTCCTCCGCCGTAATCGGCGCGATATGGGGAGCCAGCTGCATGGCCAGACGGAACATTCTGATATCGCCGGGTGTTACAGCTGCTGTAATCGGCAGGGACAATGTAAAACGCAGTGCCAGATCAGCCATCTCCGGATCCTCGATCGGCTGATACCAGCTCTTGGGATAAGGCCTGTCTTCCCGGGGCAGATCCTCCGGCCAGGCGCAGCGAGCCAGCGCCTTCAAAGCAAGTATGGATGCCCCTTTTTCCTGCGCTTTTGCTATCGTCGGTTTACCAAATCCCTTCTTCAGATAGGTTGCCCAGTTGAGCGGAAACAAAACAGAATCAAAGTCAAACTGATCAAGTAAAGCAACCGCTGCTTCGTCTGAGTGGGCGGAAAACCCAATGTAACGGATTTTACCGGCTTCCTTCGCTTTGAATACCGCTTCCATTGCCCCATGGGGACCCATTGCGATCTCAACATCTTCCGGGGTGGTCATTGCGTGAAGCTGAAAGAGATCAAAATGGTCCGTCTGCAGGAGGCGCAGCGAGTTTTCAAGCGATTCGGCAGCTTCCCTGGCCGTTCTTTTCTCGGTTTTGCAGGCCAGGAAAATATCGTTTCGTTTCCCGACCAGCGCCGGGCCCAATCTTTCTTCCGCATTCCCATAGGAA
>JAAYDL010000292.1 GCA_012729265.1 Lentisphaerota bacterium
AAACGCACACCAGCCGTCCGTTGCGCGACCAGGCGGTCAGCAGCATGCCGGACTCCCCGATCCAGCCGCAGGCCAGATCGTCCAGCGTGTCCTGACCGGTCGCGACCACGCCGAGTTCCGGCCACATGACGGCGGCGGAGCGTCCATTCCAATTGTAGTCCGGATTCTCCGGATCGCGCGCTGGATCGGGTGCGTATCGCCGAATGCGGATTTCGCCGTCTGTTTCAGCCAACCCCATATACAAAGAGTCGTTCGTGCCGGCAGGACACAAGGCGACGCGGTCGACGGGCCCCGCAGTGATGTAGACATAGTCCGACTTCCCGGGCACAAAGAAGCGTTCACCGTCCCAATAACGCGAAGAGACGGAGGCGTTGCTCTGGATGTACATAATGCGGCCCGGCTCATCGCTCCACCCTTCGCCGGCGGAGGCGCCGACGCAGGCCAGCGCGGCACCAAGCACCGGATTACTGGCGCGTATGTTATGAGGCAGCGACCACCCCTCTCCGACCGGATCGTAAACCACGGCACGGATGCGTCCCTCGTCGCTTTCACTGCTCTCATGCGCTTCGACGTAGGCGATACTGAGCGTATTCCCCGTGGCGAAGGCCTCCATTTCCTTCAAATACCCGTCAAGCACGGCCGCGGTCTGCGGTTCCCCCCACGCGCCGTTCTCGAAAAAGGCCGCGCGAATCACCGAAAAGGCGGAAGGGTTCGTGCCGAGCCCGGGGTGTTCCTCCCACAACAGCAGCCGGCGACCATCCCCCAGCTCCGCGAGACGGACGAGGCCCAGCCCCTCGACGGTGGCGATCACGGTCGGAGTGCCGAAGCCGCCGTCAACAAGCGCGCTGACCACCAGTGCGGTCCGGCGCGTCGCGGCATCGTACATGCCGAACGCGAGCCGGCCTCCGCCCATCGCGTAGGAAGAGCCTCTCGGCAGATCGCGCACCAACACGGGGAGAGTGCCCGTGAACGTCGTCGAGGGCCGGTCGGTCTCTTTGATGAGGATATCCAGATCCGTCATCGTCATCAGGCTTTCGGTTTTGTATTGGTAGTCGATGCGTGCGAGGTTCATGCTCCACGTCTTTTCGATCTCCGTGATGTACGCGTCGAGCTTGACCGTGGCGAAGGCGTTGACATCACCCTCGACGCGCTTGACCGGCGGCCAGTCGCCGACGGTGTTCGGCGTGATGACGAGCGAGGGTTTACCCGCGACCAAGTCGTTTTCATTGCCGGTGATTTCGAGCCCGGCCCGCACGTACAGATGGTCTCCGAGCGCACTGCCTTCGAAGCTGGTACCAAAGTTCAACCCCAGCGTGAATGTGTTCGTCACGGAAGGGTCGGTCGAGGTGGCACCGCCGAACGCATGGCGCGAAGGGGTCAGCGGATCGAGATCCGGATAGATAATGACATAGTCTCCGGAATCGTAGCCGCCCGTGCTGGGGGCACCGACCGGCGCGCGTTCAAGTTCAACGGTGCGCCAAGTCTCCTTGGATTCAACGGCACCGCCGGCATCGAGGCGAGCGAAAAGCTTCAGGAGATTGGTCCGGTCAGCGGCGATGAGAAACGGCCCCACATAGGGAATCTTGCCGGTAATCCCCTCAAGGTTGTAGCGCAACGTAAGGTCGAACGATGCCCCGACGATCGTCTCGATCTCGCGCTCGAGCCAGTCGCCGCCGGAGAACTGTCCGCTGCGCTTGGTCTGCGCATTTCCGCTGATGCTGTTGATCGTTCCCTCCACGCCGATGCCTTTGGCGATTTGCGGCATGTAGTCGGTAAACTCGATCTCCTCCTTGCCGACAGTGCCGCCCACCTCGAAGGAGAGGTTGCGAGTCTCGCCGTTGAAGCCGATCGCGGCATTCGCCTCGAACTGGAGTCCGAGCAGGCCGGGCCCAAGATTCAGCCCGCCTTCGCCCTCCGCTTTGTTGCCTTCGGTTCAGGTAACGCCGAGGCCGTAGGTGTAGGAGAGGAAGCCGTTCTCCTCGCTGATACCGCCGGTGATACTCGGCAGCGCGGAGAGCTTGCCGTCAGGCTGCTTGGAGGCGTACGTTTCCTTAAGTTCGGCGTAGTTCCCCTGGAATGATCCGGCTGTGGCGAACGTGTCCGCGGCGAACGCCAGCCAGCGCGGCATCGCCACGGAATAGAGGAGGTTCGTGCCGAGCGGTAGGATGGTTGCGGCTCCCTTGCCCGTGCGCGCGATGAGCACAGGATTGACGATCCCCGCCGGGAACTCCGCCACGCTTACCGCGCCGGTGATGGCGGCTGCGCTGGCACGGTCGGGGAAAGTGAAGCGGCGGTAGAAACCCTTGTTCCGAACTGTCTCCCGTATCCAGACTTCAATACCGGCTGGATCATCCGACAAGGGCAGGTAGTGGCGGTTTTTCGGATAGAAATCCGTGTCCGTGGCCGGCAGCAGCGGAATCTCGTTGGTGTTGGTGTCCGTCCGGCGCGCGTCTACGATCCAGAGTTCCCGCAGCCAGTCGTTGAGTGCCACGTCCTCTATTCCGCCGGGCGTGCCGTCGGATCGATCAAAACCTTGTAACGAATAGGTCGGCGTTGTGATCGCGGCCGACGCGCCAACGCTCAGCGTCACGGCCTCGGCAGTCTCGTCTTTCTGTTCCGTGCCGCCCGCTTTCACGCCGTGCAGCACCGCGCCCTGGCGGTCCCAGACGTCAAGCGTCAAATCGATGCCGACCGGCGACATCGCCACCGGCTGGGCGAGTACGGCGCTGAAACTCAGTGCGTTGGTAGCGGTGATCAGATCGCCGAGCACGAGGCGCGTCCGGACCGGCAGATAGCCGGCACGGTGCGCGTCGAGCATGTAGCCGCCAAAACCGGCGGCGACGCCCGACAGCGAGAACGAGCCGTCTGACAGGGTCTGCACCGCACGGGCCGTATCGCCGTTGGCCAGGCGGACCTCTCCCCCGTCGGAACGCAGCAGGCGCACAAAGGCATTGCTGATCGGCTCGCCGGTCCGCGCATGGTTCAGCGTTCCGGTCAGGTCAATAACCGGCGCGGCGTAGATCGTCGCCAGCACCTCGGTTACGGAATTCGTGATGTTGACCGCGTAGCCGACCCGCTCCCATGCCCAAGCGCCCGCAGCTCCGGGGGAAGTCCTTAGATCGGCATCTCCGGTGATACCGGTAAACTGATACGGGGCAGTGTAGTTTACATTGTTGAAACGGAACGGCATGTCGGGCACCGTGAAGTCCTGCGCGTCGGCCTGGCGCGCGGTGACGGTCAGCGTGTAGGGCGAGAGGTTCACGTTCGCCTTGACGCCCATCGTGCTGGCGACCCAGTTGCCGAACTCGTTACGGTTGGCCAGGTACAGGTCACCGCCGTAGCTGATGTAAAAGTTCTGCACGCGGGCGTCATTGACGCGGTTGCCGTAGTCGAATACGCGGGTCGGCCACTCGGCGTAGCAGACGTAAAGCGGCTCGGTCTGGTAGCTTTTCAGTTCCTCTTCTTCCATGTACAGCACGGTCACCGTGGCCGCCTCGGAAGCGGGATCGGAGAAATAGGATTCTCCTCCGTCGTAGACACGCATCGGCAGCGGCGGGTTGTTGTAAGGCGGCTCCTCATCCGGCTCATCGCCGGGATAATCGCCCCAGTCAAAACATTCAAAAGTTTGTCCGCCGTCTTCGGTCTGCAGATACTCGTGCGTGCTGCCTTCGAACGTGTAGGTGCCGGCTGTCAGATTGGTCCAAACCGCGAACAGATCGCCGTCGTTGATCCGAACCGGCGCTTGTAAGCTGCCGCCGCCGTTGGAAAGAATCATCTCGGACTGGCTCTCCAGAAGGTCTTTGGTGGCGACGAGAGCGGTGGTTTGTGCATTCCGAAAGACCAGCCGCCTGGAGATCTCGCCCGACTCACTGAACGTCTTTCGGATGTGGTAGCGCTGCGGCCGGGTCAACAAATCGAGTTGCCCGGAGTCCGTCGAGTCGACGCGCAGGCCGTAGCCTTTGAGGTAGGCGGAATCGTAGGCAGCGAAATTCCACTCCGCCGGCTTGCCGTATGCGGCGGGCCACGCATATTCGTTCGGTGTCGCGCCGTTCTTGGCCAGCACAATCTTCTCGCCCCAATAGCCGGGCATGGAGGGAATCTCGATGCCGTAAATGCCGGGCGGCAGTGTGATGGCGTAGTTACCGCTCGCGTCAGTCGTCGCGCTGTGGATCAGGTTTGAAGGCGTGAAGATGTCCTGCGCGGCTTCGTGGATGATAAATCGCACCTCCGTATTGGTGACAGGCCGGTACAGGGGCTCGCCCGCGGCGCTGAGGGTTTCAGCCGCGAAGAGCGTCCCGTGGTACTCGGCCGGCACCACCTCCGCCCGGATGGTGTGCTCAGTGGTCTCGCCCTCTTGGATGAAGACCTGCTGCGGCGGAAAGCGGAAGGCGAAACGAAAAGCCTGACGCGGAGGCACATAATGCTCTCCGAACGCGCTGTAGACATCCAGCGGCAGGCAGAACAGCTCGTAGGTGCCCGCGCCCCAAGGCGCACGCGGAATGTATGCCGAGGTGGTTGCGCGGAACGGCAGCGACGTGGTGCGGTCCAGACTCCACGTGTCGTCGAAGCCTTCGGTGTTGCTGTTCGGCAGACCGCGCTGGCCGATGGGGATGGAGGTCGTGCCCGAAAGGTACGTGAAGACCGGCTGGTCGAAGAAAAGCTGGAACGACGTGCCGGCGGTGATCGCCGGCCGCGCGACGATCACTGGCGTGGCGAAACTTCCCGTCTCGTCGGGCACGATGTCATAATGTGCAAGCGCGAAGCCGGGCCGACGAATCGTGATGCGCGTGGGTAAGCATGGCACCCGCTCGAAGAGGCACTTTCCATCCTTGTCCGTGATCCCCGTCCGGGCGGGATACAATGCCGTGTCCTGCTCCGCGTCATAGCCCTGAATCTCGACCCAGAAGTTCTGGACATACACCGGTATGCCTTCCATCCAATCGTACGGCGGATTCATGTCGACCGTAAACGTGCTCTTTTTCGGCTCGAGACGGAGGTTAACCAGCTTGGCGTTCTGCACCAGTTGGCGCTCGGTGTCAAACTCATGCCACCACCCGCGATGCGTGTCGGCAGAGTGGTTGACCGCGAATTCCACATAACCCTGCGGCACGCCCCGGAAGCAGAGCGTTCCATTCTCGTCGGTCTCCAGACGCCGCTCCTCCAGCAGAATGCCGCCTACCTCCGCCGACCAAACCTTCATCACCACCGCGACCTGCTCGATCGGAATACCGGCGAGCGCACAGTTCACCTGCAAGTAAAGATCATAACCAGGGGACGATAGAGGAGGGAGAAACAACGAGACTTCAGAACCCGCGTTTACCGTCAGATTGGTTTCGCCGTTTTCGTAAGCCGGATGCGTCGCCCTCACTTGGTAGTCGTCGGGCTCCAGCCCCGCCATACGGAAACGTCCGAACGCGTCCGTCGTCTCAACGCGGCAAACGACGGACGTGTCGGCAACGCGCGCGACAGCCACGACCGCGCCCTCGATGGGATGCGCGTGCGACGTCGCCTCGCGCACCTGACCGGAGAAATGGATGGCCCGGGCGAGTTCAACCTGCTGCGTCACTGCCCCTCCGTCAGGGAATTCGATCGGCAACCGGAACGCCTGGTAGTAGGAATCAAGCACGCGCAGGACGCGTTCGCCCGGCTGGATTTCCGTCACGGTCGCCCAGCCCGAGGCATCGGTGGAGGCGGTCCAATCGGTAGACTCGTCTTCCGGTGCCCGCAGCACGCCGACGGGCGCGCCCCAGAGCGCGGTGCCGTCCGGCGCACCGACGCGGACACGCAGCGTCGCGGGACGAAGTAGCGCAATGTCGTTGGTGACGGTCTGTCCGGACAGTGCCTCAACGATGTTCGAGTAGTCGCAGTATCCGTTAGCCTCGACGGTAACGGCATAGTCTCCCTCGGCAAGCTGATCGAAGAGGTAGAGCCCGTTCGTGTCGGTGACGGTCTGGACCTGCAAGGGACCGTTGACCTGCACGGTGACATTGTTGAGCGGATCACCGGAAGACCATCCGGTGACCGTTCCGCGAATACTTGCGCATTCAGTAAGGGTAAAGGAGTAAGCGTTTGTTCCCGGTGCGTCCAGCGTCACCGTCGTGTTGGTAGCCGGATACGGCAGAGGCGGCAGGACAATCATTGAATAGCCGCCCACGCCGACGCCGTCTATCGCGTACAGTCCTTCGGCATCGGAGACCGTTTGGTGTTCCACAACACCGTCGCCAACAACCCAGTCAAGGCGTACGACCACATTCGAGATCGGCTCGCCCAGCACGTTTTCAACCCGTCCGGTCACGGAGCACGGCGGGTACAACACGCCCACCAGATCAACGGAGCCGTATTCTCCGAGTTCGGACTCCTCCCAACGCTGTCGCCAAGTGCCGAAGCCCTCCTTCTCGACGGTCAGCACGACCGGTCCCGAGCTAAAGTTGCAGTTCAGGCGGTAGGGATCCCACCACATCGTCTCGGTGGCATACGGCATTCCGCCGTAGGAATAGCTGCCGCCGTATAGTTTCGCGGTCGCACCGGACAAGGAATAACCATTGCTGTTATTGACCGTAACCCATAAATCCACATACGTGCCGGCGTGCGCAGTCGTCACTAGAAACATGCCAGCCAACAATGCCGCTACCTGCTTACGTTTCATGCTCGCCTTCCTTTCCTCCAAGCAAATCGAATGATTCTACTGAACTTGCCCCCATATTTAGACGACGGGTCGTCACTTTTTAAGTGGAAGATGCGGCACCTGTTTCGTTGGAAAAGCGGACAACGATCCGCCTTCCCTTACTGCCGTCGCAAAGCGGAACCCCGTCCCCAAGGGGCGATCCGCAGAATCAAAAGCGAAGCGACGGAAGTTCTTCCGTATCAACCCCCAACATCCTCTCCAGAATATATCTGAGGATGTTTATTTGTCAATCGCCTGTGCTTTCTTTCTTTGTCCCCGATTTTACCGTTTCCCCTCCGCGCCGCGATTTTTGAAATTACAAAAGATTCATGAGGCCGCACAGTGGGTTGTCATGTGCAGGGTGTTTCATCCTCATCAACAAAAGGAAACAAAACAACCCACATCAGGAGGCTTCACATGAAAATCAATTCTACAATAGGCAGCGGATTCGGAAACAGAGGCATGGCAGGATTTGGAGCCGGCGCATGGAACGTCGGATCAGCCCCCATCACGATCGCTTCGCGGTCAAACCGCAACAAAAAGGCGGTTGCCCGTAAGGCGCGCGAAATCCGTTCGGAAAAGAACCCCGTCCCGGCTTTGGCGGCATGAACCTCAGCGGCTCACAAACAGAAGGCAACATGACCAATATAAAAAAGGCCCATGTATTGTATGGACGAAAGCAAACCGCAAAAAGACGCCACAAAAGTAGAACTAGAACCAGCGGTAATCTTTCAAACGCTGATAGGCGATGCTGATATGACGGGAGGTAAAGAGTTCGGCTTTGCGATGACTCCAGTGATGCACTAATTCGATGGCCTCCTCCTGCGTTGCCGGGGGGGGCTCAACATGAACCGCCGCCCAATGTACAGTAGCCAGCAACTCCATGCCATAGGGAGTTTCAAATCCTTCAATAAGGCGTTGAACCCGGTCCAGCCGCTTCTGGCTCTGGACGGCTTTGGACTCGGACAAGTAGGTTTCTGCTTCCTCAACAGCTCCTTCCTTCAAGCCAAGGGCGGCTTCATCCGCTTTACCCGTATTATCGCCGAAACCATGGATGTAGTGACCATCCAACCGTTCCAGAACATGGTTAAGATTGTGGGCGTAAGGACCGTATTTCCCCGCTTCATAATTCAGTTTCAGAGGTTCGCCCGCAATCTGCAGAAAGTAAGCAAGCTTCTGGATCTCCAACTGACTGAGCCGGTAATCCGCCACCTTGTATAGATCGAGCAGCTTGATAAAAAGCGCCCGAGCAACCGTCAAGTGGGGCTTTTCGGTACGGTTTACCATTTTTTCAATCGCAGGAGCCCCGGCAGGAGAAAACAGCTGCACCTCCACATCCGGAAGCTCGGAAAAGGCCTTTTCGATACGCGGACGTACCTCATTCCAGTCCAATCCCCCATTTCCGCAACCCAACGGAGGGAGGGCTATGGACTTGATCTTGAGTCGCTTAACCTCTTCGACCAGGGCCTTCAACCCGGAATCGACATCCTCCATGCGGGATTTACCCTTCCAGTGACGCTTGGTCGGGAAATTGATGATGTAGCGGGTCTGCATCAGACTGCCGACATCGGAAATAAACATTTTACCCGGCTGAACCTGCTCAGCGTCGCAAGCTTTCTTGTAGGCTTTGAAGTTATCTGGAAAGGCCTTCTTGAACTGCAAAGCAATTCCCTTGCCCATCACACCGACGCAATTCACGGTGTTTACCAGCGCATCGACGTTCGCCTTGAGCAAATTACCCTGTTTGATCTCAATCATTCCGTTCGACTCCCCACTCGAGCTTCCTAATAATACCAATTTAAGCCACCTGCACCTGGCCGTTCATTAGCATCGGCAGCAAAAAGTCCCGCAGGCTCGTTAGCTGCTGGTTTTCAAAAAGAAGCTTTTGTTTTTTCGCCTGAACAGGCGCGGCCAGCGCATTGAATTTCCTCAAAACCTCTGCGCACGGGACAACAGCCCAATAGGCGCTTACAAAGGAATCAAACAGTAAGTTTTTAATCCCACTGGTTTTCCCCTCCCAACCAAACAAAATTCCGTGATCATAAATCGATGACCACAACTTTGAGAAATAAAAGACCAACCCCTCATTACGTAATGAAAATGCTCGGCAAAAATTTGAGCAAATTACAGGGCTGTCAAACCGCGATAACACATCATCACAAACGAACGCTAAACGACCTGTTGATTGACTGGGGCTTCCGCCCGATATTTCGACAATGAAGTCATTCTGTTTCAAAAGTTTGTGCCGGTTCTTCTTTAATATGAACCGAGTTGGCGGCTTTAAATCTCCCAAACCATTCAAGCCGTTCAAATCAGCTCCGCGCATACAAAAAACTTGCTCCGTATAAGACCCCTGAAGATTCTCTTTCCCCCAGTCTCCGCTTTTATCTGAAGCGATGAGGCCAGCTAAACTATCGACAGTCCACCCCTCAGGGATTTTGCGCCTCAACTTTTCGTTGTAGACCATTTTCCCTGCCTGCATCAGTTTTGACTGATGCGCAGGCGAGCCGCCAATATCAAATTTGAGCAGCTTCTGGTACTCTCGTTTGAGCCATTTTCGACCGAAGCCGGTCTTCAGCTCTTTTTCACGGGTTGCCGCCGCCTCTTTTGAATCAAAAGTTTCGTGATGAATCACTTTTATCGGACGATTGGCTTTTGTCCACTTTGCACCATGTCCGGTTTTATGCTCAAACCAGCGGCGATACAGATCGTCCGTCATGCCGATATAGAAAGAGCAGTCATCGCATACCCGCGCATCTCCCGATGCAGGCAGGCAGAGCAGCACATAGACGAAGTGTTTTCCGGCTTCGGGGACGGGAAGGCCGCCAACCGCACGATAGGTACATACCGCATCGAGGCCGGAAGGCTTGCCTTCGCGGTCGTGGCAGGAAGGCTTGCGTGCGCCGACCGACTGGTAGTCGGGAGGCAGGCACGGAAAATCAAACTGCACAAACCAATAGTCGTACAGCGTTTTGGCCATCGCCTCCAGCTCCGCATTGATCCGGTTGTTCAATTCTATCTTCGCGTCGAGGGCGGACAGCACGGCGGCGATCTTATTTTGGAATTCAGGCCCGATATATGGAACTCCGCGTTCATGCAAATCGTTTCTATTTACCCCCGGAACGGTGCTTTTATCGGCAGTCTGGAGATTGCCCAAACACTTTAGGAGGTAATACACATATTTGGGGTCATTTCTTTTAAAATCAGTCACATAAAGAGCCGTGTTGTGCGGCCAGTACTTACCATCAACAAAATAGACTTCTCCTAAAGTTCCATAGCGTCCAATTACAACGCCCGGACCCGATGCCTTGGATTCATTATGATAGCCAGAAACTCCACCAGAACTAAGAACTGGGTATATTCCGATTTTACGCTTACTGGCAGGAAGGTCATATCCCCTCTTCAGGTTCAATATATCGCCCAGCCGTTTAGTTGACACATTACCCATACCGCAACCCCGCGAGCAGTTTTTTGATTTTGGATTCGAGGGATTTGGATTCGGGAAAACGGTTTATCATGACTTTTCTTCCAGTTGGCGGGTAATGGATTGGAGCAGTTTCTGTCCGGCAGGCGTGAGGCGGTATTTTTGGAGGCGGCTGGTCGGTTTGTCGGGAATCGTGCGTTCAATCCAGCCAGCGGCCAGTAATGGGTCGATGTAACCCTTACGGAAATGCTCGCGGTCCCGCATGGCAGTCGCCTCCTGCAACGTCTCCCGCGACGCACCAGTACCTGCCGTGGTCAAAATCGTTACGACTTGTTCGGTGACTTGCGGGGTGACTTGCGGGGTGGACACCCCAAGAGCATCGGCCAATTCACGTAAATATATATTCTGAAACAGGTTATCTTGCGGGGTTACTTGCGGGGTTACTTGTCCGGTGACTTGCGGGGCTTCAATGTTTTCCCGCTCAAAGCAGACTTCAAAAAAATGTTCGCTGATGTGAAAAATGCTTCGGTCATAGACACTTAAAATCCGGTGCATACCGGAACCCAATTGTTCCACCAGATCCAAGTCGCGGAAAATGCGCATGAGTTCACGGTTGCGGGGCATGGAACGCCCTGCCAGACATTCTTCGCAACTCAGGCCGCTGACAAGCCCGCCATAGGAGGTGATGCTGATACGATTGGCATAGATCTCAACAACAGGCGGAACTTCGGAGGAATAGTCGTTGTGTACCAACGCATTGATCAAGGCCTCCCGCAGTGCCCGTGCATCAACTTGGCGATGCTGCTCCCGTTCTGCGGCACCGGTGATGCGGGTCCGCGTCCGGTTTTCGATGTTCAATTTATCGAGCACCCTGTGCGTCGCTTTGATGAGTGAACAAAACCCGTATTCTTCGTTTTCAATGAGATCGCATTTGTCGGTGCCCGCATATTTGGCGACTTTGACGGAAAGAGTATTGTTATCAGCCAGCAGATAGGCCGCATAGTTCAGGACTCCATCCGGCGTATAGAGGTCGAGATTGTTCAAGAACGACTCGTTGATCTGAAAGCCTTTTTCCTGATAGTAAATCTTAAGCTGCTGGAATGTAAGGGGTAGATTCGAGGGAGCAGGAATGTTACGCAGAGAGTTGCGCACGCGGGAGGCGTAGAGCTGATTGATCATCGTCAGATTCATCTGCTGAATGCCGCTTCCGATCCGGATGTAGCACCCTGCGGGGGATTGTCCGTAGCGTTTCAGATAATAGGGTTTCTCCGTGCCGCGCGAGATGATGATATGAATGACGGTTTTTCCGTCGCACTCTTCCGGATAGACATCGTACAGCCCAAGGCAAGAGGGAAGAATGTTGTTTTTGATGCGGTCGGAAATGGCCAGCATGACCGGATCAGGATTCGAAACTCCGGCAACATGCCCGGAATCATCCACGCCGATGTAAATATCGCCACCTTTTTCGGAATTCAGAAAGGCCACCACCTCCTTTTCAAGATGATCAGTCAGCTCAACCTTAAACTCGGTCGTGTTGTCTTCAATGCCGAATCTACTCATACCGCAACCTCGCGAGCTGTTTTTTAATTTCAGATTCGAAGGATTTGGACTCAGCAAAAAGCGAGTCGAGGGTTTCGGTATAGCGGTTCATTTTGGCCTGAAACTCTTCGGGGGTGATGTCCACATATTCGATCTTCACGTCGAAATATTGCCCGGCAGAGAGAGAATAGTTTTTAGCGGCGATGTCGGCATAGGAGACGATGACGGAAAAGTCTTCCACGGGCTCTTTGGCGTTGAAAGTATCGATGATCCGATCTTCTTCAGCGGCGGACAGTACCGTTTTCTGGTTTTTACCATCTTTGATTTTTTCGCCGAGATTGGAGGCGTCGAGCAGCACCACGTCGCCCTTGTTGGAGTCGTCGATAAAGAGGATAGATACGTTGGTGCCGGTGGTGGCGAAAATATTGGACGGCATGGAGACGACACCGGCCAGCATTTTGTTATCCACCAGATGCCGGCGGATACCCTTATCAATACCGGACTGGGCGGTGATGAACCCGGTCGGGACCACGACCGCCGCTTTTCCACCGGGTTTGAGCGAGGCGATGATGTGCTGAAGGAAGAGCTGATAGATGGCCATTTTCTCTTTGGCCTTGGCGGGAATGTTCGGAATCCCGGCAAAGAAGCGATCCCTGTTTGCCTTGGTGTCGAGATCGTCGCGGTAATCGCTGAAATCCATTTTGAAGGGGGGATTGGAGACAATGTAGTCAAACTTTTTCAGCGCCGTGCCTTCGCGATGGTACGGCAGCAAAATGGTATTTCCCTGAATCACGTTCTGGATGGAATGGACCAGATTATTCAAAATGAGGTTGAGGCGAAGGAGACTCGATGATTTTTGGGAGATATCCTGCGAATAGATGGTGCAACGGTCCTCGCCGATGGCGTGGGCCAGATTCATCAACAGGGTTCCCGATCCGGCGGACGGATCATAGGCGGTGACGCCCTGCACCTTTTCCGTCACGAGAATGGCGGCCATGATCTTGGCAACGGCGTGCGGGGTGTAGTATTCCGCATATTTTCCGCCGCTGTTGCTGTTGTAGTCCTTGATGAGGTATTCGAAGATGGTGGCGTAAAAGTCATATTTCTGCGTGAAGATATGCTCGAAGCTGAATTCAACCAGCGTATTCATCACCGCGCGACAGAAGTCGTCGCGCCGGGAGGTGTCGGAAATATATTCACTGACTCGGTCAAAAAGCGTGACCTTGGCTCCGCCCGCCGTTTTGACGGCAAAGATATCGGCATTGGTGACGGCGATATCGAACAGGGTGTCATCGAACAGCTTGGCGAAATCATACTCGTTTTGGCGATCGAAGAGTGTAGCGATAAAGTGGCGCGGCTTCAGCTTGGCGGTGTCGCCGCCCATCTGGAGCAGCAGCATTTCATAGTCATCCTTTGGAATCTGCTTAACCGTCTCTTCCCACTTGTCGGCTTTGGCAATGGTCGGTTCGATCTTTTTCAGCTCGAAGGCAAACTTATCGTTCAGGAATTTGTAGAGAAAGACCTGGGTGATGATCTTGAACTCGTTGCCATCGTTGCCCAGTCCGTAGGAAGCGCAGGTGGCTTTGAGCCGATCAATCAGTTCCTTGGTTCGTTTTTCAAAATCGCGTGTCGTCATGCAGCCATTCCCTGATATTCGCGGCGGTATTCATTGACCACCAACTGATTGATAAATTTTGAGGTCTCCGCATTCAGCGGGAAGCCCCGCTTGTTCTTAAACTGGTCGATCACCAGACGGATCATCTCTCCATAGAAATAGTCATCGTGGTTCATTACGGCCGGATTTTTCAACACAAACCCGTCGGCCGCGGCTTTGATCCCCAAGAGGGCCTCATGAATCTGGCGCTCCTTGGCGGAGAGAGCCCCGCTCTCCATCAACCGTTTATGAATGCGGACATATTTGGCATCGTGATGATATTTGGCCTTCAATTCGTCATTCAAGCGATTGAGCTTTTTTACCTTTTCGTAGATTTTTCGCAGGGTGCCTATGTTCTGCACCATTTCCTGCTGGGTGACCTCGTTGAGTTTTTTCTTTTTAAAGAG
>JAAYDL010000293.1 GCA_012729265.1 Lentisphaerota bacterium
CGGTCGTAAAAATTCTGGAAGCTGAACTGCGCGTCCTGCTCTCCGTTGTCAAACAGTGCAACGCCTACGAACTTGAACTCACCCCGGTCGATGGTTCTGTCCGCATCGACGAAACCTGCGTAGCGGTTGCAGGCAGCCGCCTGGAAAAACTGCTGAAAGCGCCGAAAATCAACAAACCCAACTCCCAAATTCATGCCGGACTACTGGGCGGAGGCGCCATTGCTTTCGACGGACTGATGAGCAACCCGGATGCGTTCACCACCTTCATTAACGACGAAGCCATGGCGCTCTCCAAAGAGATGAAAATTAATGAGAGCGATCTCTCAAAATGGCTGAATGCTGTCAACAAATGGAAGGGACTCTACGGCGGTTCCTTCACGGGAACCATGAGCTTCGGCGGCGATTCCTTTATTGATCTTCGGGAAGTTGTGGAAATCAAGGATGCAGACAAAACGATGGCCCTGCTGAGCTCTATGAAAAGAGACATGATGGCACCGATCCTTGACCTCTACGAAGAGCTCGGTGTTCCCATGACAATGGACTTCAAAGAAAATGCCCGCACATACAAAGGCACCAAAATCCATCAGATCATCATTGATTTCTCTGACCTTCCGGAAGAAGCACAGATGGCGCTGGAAATGATGAAACTGACCGACCTCACCGTGGAGTATGCTGTGGTTGACAACAAGATGGTCTCCACCTTGGGCGGATCAATGGATCAGCTCATTGACCGGATCACCAGCAAAAATATCGCATCCCAACCGTTGCTCGCCCGCAGCGTTTTCCCTGCGGATGCCGTTCTTTATGCAGACATCGATGTGCCGGCATACTTCGAAGGGCTGTTCTCCCTCATCCCCGATGATGCGGACATGGAAGAGATGCTTCCGATTCTTCAGAACCTTCGTGGAGCGGACCCGATCACCATGGCCGCCTACGTCGAAAACGGGGCCGCCATGGGCAGTGTTAACATTCCCAAATCGCTGATTGCAAAAATCGTCATGACCATTCAGGGAGCTCAACGTGCTGCGGAGGCAGAATTTGAAGCCATGATGATGGAAATGGAAATGGACTTTTAACCATTCGTTTTTCTGACCCAAAAAACCGGCATTCGACTTCAATCGAATGTCGGTTTTTTTTTGCGCCTCAATCGGCGAGCGGATAGTGGCTTCGGCATTCCCTCCAATTTTGCGAAGACCCAACCTGAATAGAATTGTAACCACAGAAGACAACAAAGGTAACGAAGCTTTCAGTTACTCGCATGCAGGCATCCCTCACCCTGATTTTACTGATCAGGGAAAATTCGAATTTCTAAACTCGAAATCCGAAACAAATTATAAATTTCAATGCGGCTCAATTCCCAAAATGGGTGACACGAAGCCGTTTCGAGTTTGAGTTTTTTGGATTGTTTCGGGTTTAGGAATTTGGGCTTAGGATTTTCGCAATCATTAAGATTGCGGTCCCTCATGCCCCTTCGTTCTCTTCGTTGCCTTCTGTAATAAAAATCGCTCGGCTTCGCCGATAGGGTTCTCGCTTCAGTGCGGCGGCTGGACGCCGCTTTAAAGCGCAGTCAAGCCTGCGCACTCCAGAAAGCGCTCCACTCGGGGTTCGTCCCTCACCCATAGCTTGCCAGACACTGGCCTGCCCGCCGAAGCCTCGGCGAAGGCGGGAGCGCACCGCTGACCTCAGGGCCGAACCACCCGGAAGCCCACGAAGATGTAGGCGCCGCCCGGATTGCTGCCGTTGCGAAAGGCCGTGCGGCAGCCGTTGGCGTAGTAGTCCCAGAAGCCGCCCCGAAACACGCGGTAGGAGCCCGACGAAGGCCCCTGCGGATTCGACGAGGGAGACGATGTATAATAGACGCTCCCGTGCCAGTCCCAGCACCATTCATACACATTTCCCGTCATGTCATGCAGCCCATAGCCATTTGCGTCGAAACTGCCCACCGGACTCGTGTAGGGATAGCCGCCCTCATCATAGTCCGGGTGGAATGTGTATGTCGTATATGAACTGGCATCATAGCTGTACGCAGATCCATTCGCGCGATAGTTCGCATTATCATGCGTAATCGTATCGCCCCATGGGAACCGTTTACCTTCGAGTTCGCCGCGCGCGGCGTATTCCCATTCCGCCTCCGTCGGCAGGCGATAGCCGTTGGCTTCAAAGTTGCAGTCCGGCACGCTTTGTCCGGTCTTGTAGGTGCTTCCACTCACCGTATAGCACGGCGTCCGCCCCTCCATCTCGCTGCGGGCGTTGCACCACTTCACCACATCGTACCAGCTCACCGTATGCACCGGATGGTTCGCTGCTTTGCCCGAGCCGGCATGGTCAAAACGGTACCCGTTCGTCACTGCCCAAGTGTAGACCGCGTCCCACTGCGCCTTGGTCACCTCGGTGCGATCCATATAGAATCCGTCTACATAGACCGAATGCACTGGCAGTTCGTCGCTTTCTCCCTCGCCTTTGATGTCGCCCATGCTGAAATTGCCACCCGGAATCCAGACCATCCCCTCCGTCGGATTACCCTCCCGCGAATTACAGCCGCTGACTCCCACCATTACCGCAAAGGCAAACATTCCAACCCTGAATTTCTTCATGCCAACGCTCCTTTATTACTCGATAAAACTTTGCGGACTACTTACCCCTTCCCGCCAACCATTGAAACCCAAAACCTGCGCAAATTAATCATTCTGCCCTTAAATCATTCTGCCTAAATATCTCTATCCGACTCGCCCCTTTCGCGCAATTTCGCGTGTTTCGCGGATAGAATCTGCGATACAAAAATCAGATTGATTCTCAGTGGGTGTGCCGTTGACAAAAGCGCGCTGATTCATAACAATGGCCTTCGATTTTACTGAAAGAGAATTACGCAACATCTTTGTCTTTATACGCTTCAGCGGGTTGAAACAGCAACCCCACTGCCGCGACCCAAGATAAAGATTGTACTAGACTATCCCAACAAAGGAGCACAAACATGGCCGCCAAAAAAGAGACCCCGAAAGACCCGACCTCCGCACTCAGTGCTGTCGTTGCACAAATCCAGAAACAATATGGTGAAGGGGCGATTGTTAAACTGGGCGAAGCCCACGCCAATACCAAAATTGAATCTATCTCGACCGGCGCATTGACCCTTGATCTTGCTCTCGGAATCGGCGGACTCCCGCGCGGCCGTATTGTGGAAATCTTCGGCCCCGAATCTTCGGGAAAAACCACACTGGTTTCGCACGTCATTGCCAATGCCCAAAAAGCGGGCGGGCAGGCAGCCTTCATTGATACCGAACACGCACTGGATCCCGGCTACGCGAAGAAGATCGGCGTAGACATCGACAACCTGCTCGTTGCCCAGCCGGATTCCGGCGAAGAAGCCCTCAACATCTGCGAGGCGCTCATTAAGAGTAATTCGCTCGATGTCGTGGTGGTTGACTCCGTTGCCGCACTGGCTCCGCGCGCTGAACTCGACGGCGAAATGGGCCAATCACACGTAGGTCTTCAGGCGCGGCTGATGTCGCAGGCACTGCGCAAGCTCGTCTCCGCCATTAATCACTCGCGTTGTATCTGTATCTTCACGAATCAGATTCGCGAAAAAGTCGGCGTCATGTTCGGCAGTCCGGAAACCACGCCCGGCGGCCGTGCACTTAAGTTTTATTCCTCCGTTCGTCTGGACATCCGGCGGACTGGTCAGCTGAAAGACTCTGCTGGAAACGTTTACGGCAACCAAACAAAGGTTAAGGTTGTCAAAAATAAAGTGGCAGCACCCTTTACACAGGCAGAATTCGACATTCTCTACGCCGAAGGCATCTCCTACGCCGGCTCAGTGATCGACGCCGCCATCAATGCAGGCATCATCGAAAAGAAGGGTTCCTGGCTTTCGATGGACGGCACCCAGCTTGGCCAAGGCCGCGATGCCGCAGTACGTGTGCTTAAGGAAGATAAGGAGCTGTGCGATGCTGTGATTGCGCGCATTTATAAAGCGCGCGAAGAAGTATAAGAGCCGGAGCCCAAGGAGCGCATCTGCTCTCCCCGAATGCACAAAAGAAAAACCCCGCCGGAAAGGACGGGGTTTTTCTTTACCCGCAGAAGCGGATATTTTCAAAGGCTTATATGCCGCCAAGCTGGTAGCGCACATAGCGCTTAACCGTCAGCTTATCGCCCAGCTCTTTTCCTTTTTCCTCAAGCAGGCTGGTGATGGAAACCTTATCATCCTTAACAAAGCCCTGGTCAACAAAGCAGATCTGCGAGTAGAACTTGTTGATTTTGCCGACGAGAATGTTGTCGATAATGTTTTCCGGTTTGCCTTCAAGCTGCTTTCGGGCAATGTCCTTCTCCTCTTCCACAAGGGTAGCAGGAACTTGGTCGCGGGTCAGGTACTGCGGAGCCGCCGCAGCCACGTGCAGCGTCAGGTCCTTGGAAAGTTCCTGAAAAACAGGATTTTTTATGGATTCCGCTTTTTCGCAGGAAACTTCAACCAGGACGCCGACCTTTCCACCTAGGTGGATGTAGGACGTAATCGCACCGATGCCGTCAACGTCCCACTTTACGTTACGGCGGAACATGATTTTTTCGCCGATAGAGGCCATCTGTGCTTCAACCTTTTCGTTGACGCCTTCAGCCATCTTGCCTGTTTCATAGTTGAGGGATTCCAAACGGAGCTCTTCGGCAAACGCCTGAAAGGCTTCATTACGGGTAACAAAGTCGGTTTCGCAGTTCACTTCGATCAGTGCGCCGTGCTGGGCGTCGGCGGATACGTTGGCAGCAACGACCCCTTCGTTGGCTTCTTTGCTGGCGCGCTTGGTAGCAATCGCTGCACCTTTTTCACGCAGAATTTTGACTGCGGCATCGAAATCCCCGTCGGTCTGTTCGAGTGCTTTTTTACAATCGTTAATGCCCATGCTCGTGGCATCGCGAAGTTCTTTAATCATACTGGTAGTAATAGCCATCGTAATGTGTCCTCTCTGCTAAATTATGCTTCTTCGTTCTTGGTTCCAGATTCTTCGGCAGGCGTTTCTTCAGCAACCGCAGGAGCTTCTTTCTTCACTTCTTCAGCAACAGGAGCTTCCTCAGCGGCAGGAGCTTCTTCCTTCACTTTTTCAGCAACAGGAGCTTCCTCAGCGGCAGGAGCTTCTTTCTTCACTTTTTCAGCAACGGGAGCTTCCTCAGCGGCAGGAGCTTCTTCCTTCACTTCTTCAGCTTTGGCTTCGGCCTTCTTCTTTTCGTCTGCTTTCTTCTTCTGTTCCTTGATCTTCTTCAGCACTTCCTCGCGCTTCTTCTTCTCTTCGAGCTCCTTCTTCTTACGCTCTTCACGGGCGGCTTTGGCCTTTTCGCGCTCTTCGGCTTCTGCTTTTTCACGCGCTTCACGTTCAGCAGCGGCCTTGGCAGAGTATTCTGCATCCGCTTCTTTGATAACTTCTGTAAGTACATCGCAGATGAGTCCGATCGAACGCAAAGAGTCGTCGTTACCCGGGATCGGATATTCAACAAGGTCTGGATCCGCATTCGTATCGACCAGCGCTACTACGGGAATATTGAGGCGTCTGGCTTCAGCCAGTGCAAGATGCTCACGCTTCAGGTCAACCACAAAAAGGGCACCCGGATTCTTGGTCATGGAAGCAATACCGCTCAGGTTGCGTTCCAACTTAGCCTTTTCACGACGAAGTACAGAAACTTCCTTCTTCAGCATCTTTTCCATGGTGCCGTCGTTTTCCATCTTCTGCAGTTCCTGCATGCGTGCAACAGAAGAACGGATGGTCTGATTGTTGGTCAGCATACCGCCGAGCCAACGATGAATCACGTACGGCTGATTCGTGCCTTCCGACGTGTTCTTGAAAATTTCACGAGCCTGTTTCTTGGTGCCGACAAAAAGAACCTTTTCGCCGCGTAGCACAACATCCTTCAGGAAGGTCTTCGCCAGCTCCAGCTGCGACAGGGTTTTATTCAGATCGATGATATAAATCCCGTTCTTAGCGCCGTGAATAAAGCGCTTCATTTTGGGATTCCAACGTTTGGTCTGATGACCGAAATGCAGCCCTGCATCCAACAGATCCTGCACAGATACCGTCTTGGTGAACGATTCCGACATGATACCTCTCCTTATAGTTTAACTGATCAAACAATCCGCTTTGACCGCCACGAGGTAGCAGACGGCCTTCGCTTCCGATCGGCACTTCCGATCGATTAAGGGGCGGAATATAGGTATACAGGACGAGCCGTTCAAGCTCTATAATGCGTTTTTTACTGCGACTTTGTGCGCCCCGGACATTGATCCAAGCACACCATTGTCAATCAGTCGCGTCGAACCGACTCTCACGGCAATCGCAACTAAAACAGGCCGATCAATCCGATTAACCATGCACAACGTCTGCTCGTCAACAAATTCAATATAATCAATACGGACCTCCGGCACGGCACTGATCATCTCTTCCATGACTGAACGAATGGGCTCGACATTGTGTTCACCCTTTCGGAACATCCGCGTTGCCGCGTCCAACGCCTTCCGCAGACAGATCGCATTTTTGCGCTGCTCGGGCGAAAGATATTTATTCCGCGAACTCATGGCCAGACCGTCTGATTCGCGCACAATCGGACCGCGCACAATCTCCACCGGGAAATTCAGATCCCGCACCATCCGCTCGATAATACGCAGTTGCTGTGCATCTTTTTCACCGAACACCGCTAAATCAGGCTGCACAAGATTAAACAACTTCGCCACCACTGTGCAGACCCCTCGAAAATGCCCCGGACGCGATGCGCCGCACAGCACGGAAGAAAGCGACTCTTCCTCCACCCAGACACTGGCGTTATCCGCATACATGTTGGTCGGCTCCGGATAGAATAAAAAATCCACCTTCGCCTCGCGGCACAATGCCTCGTCCCTCTTAAAATCACGCGGATACGCATCCAGATCCTCATTCGGCCCGAACTGCGTTGGATTGACAAAAATACTGACCACGAGCACATCGCACTGCTCCCGCGCAATCCGCATCAGCGAAAGATGTCCCTCATGCAGGAATCCCATGGTCGGAACAAAACCAATCACTTTCCCGGCACGCTTCAACCCCATCGCACATTCCTGCATTTCCAACGGTGTATGAATAATCTGCATAATTAATCCCCTTGAATATCGGCATTGTAATCGATGCAGCAAAAATCGCCGAGCTTACATCGTTTCCCTAATACGTCTGCTCACCAGAAGGAAAAGTACCGGACTCCACTTCGGCTTTGTAGGTAGCCAGTGCTTCCGTAATAATGGGGTTCAGATGGGCAAATTTTTTCACAAATTTCGGAACCGACCGATCGCTGATGCCCAACAGGTCGGTAAACACCAGCACCTGACCGTCGCAGCCCGCGCCCGCACCGATACCGATGGTCGGAATAGAGAGCGACTTTGAAATGGCTTCGCCCAGCTCCGGCGGCACACATTCCAACACCAGCGCAAAGGCACCCGCCTGCTCAACCGCCATGGCATCATCCATCAGCTTGCGCGCCTGCTCAGACGTTTTTCCCTGCACGCGATAACCCATGCTTTTGACACTCTGCGGGGTCAGGCCAATATGCCCCAGCACAGGAATTCCATTTTCCACCAATGCAGAAATCAGCTCGACACGGTTCACACCGCCCTCAATCTTCACTGCGTCGGCATGGGCTTCCTTAATAAACCGCCCGGCATTTTCCAGCCCCATCGCTATCGACGGCTGGTACGACATAAACGGCATATCCGCAATCACCAGCGCCTCTTTTACGCCGCGCGCAACCGCCGCGGTATGATGCAGCATCTCCGCCATAGTCACCGGCAGGGTCGTTTCGTAGCCCAAAACCGTATTGGCCAGCGAATCGCCCACCAGCACCACCGGCAGGCCGGCGCTATCGACCAACGCACCCGTCAGTGCATCATACGCCGTGAGAATCGCAATTTTTCGTTCGCCCTTGAGGGCCTTAATCTTTGCAGCGGTCCACTTCATAAAAACTCCGTCATGCGGATTACCATTGATTTTCGAACACGCAGAGGCCCTCGTCAGGAGGGAGCGTATCAAGAATTTCGCGTACCGGCTTTTGAGCTTCCGGTAATACCATTTCGGGACGGACATCATTGAGCGGCTGAACAACAAACCGGCGTTGAGCCCAGCGAGGATGCGGAACAACCAGCCCGCCGCTGTCAACAATCTGTTCGCCCGCATAAATGATATCGATATCGATCGGGCGCGGCGCATTGCGGTCTTCATCGTTGCGGTCCCGCCCCAGCATGGTCTCAATCTTTTCGATATACGAACGCCAGCTTTCCAGAGGCAGTTGGCTTTCCACAATCAGAATCGAATTCAGATACGCCATATCCTGATATTCCGGTTTCACATCCACCGGCGTTGTTTCATAGATCGGCGACTGATCGACAAATCTCGTACGTGGAGCCGAAAGCAGCAGATTTTTTGCCTGCATCAGCAGTCGTTTCCGATTGTACAGATTGGACCCCAGACTAAACCCGATTTCCATAACAAACCTCACCCTCAAATACTTTTTCCGCGCCCCCCGTTAATGTAACCCGCGCGTCATCCACACCAATTATCAAATCATATCCTCCGGCACAATGCACACCAACCGGAAAAGATGCCCTGCCCCGCTGCACCGCCGTCACCCCAGTCGCCGCAGCGCCTGTACCGCACGCCATTGTTTCTGCCTCCACGCCCCGTTCATACGTACGGATCGACAAACTTCCGTCGGCATTAAGCTGCGCAAAATTAACATTCGTTCCCTGCGGAGCAAACGCTTTGTGATACCGAAAAAAGGGGCCCCATTGGGGGATATCAACCGCCCCCACATCATCCACCCAAACGATCACATGCGGCACACCGGTATTGACAAAATCCATCGACCACTCCGTATCGAGAGATAAATCGAGCTGCAACCCCGTAGGCTCAGTGAGATCCAAACAAACTTCATCGCCCGATACCTCGGCATATACTATCCCGGCAACCGTTTCAATCTTCATCCGCGCAGGTGCCGCACCAATCGTATACGCCAGCATGGCAAAACAGCGTGCGCCGTTGCCGCACATCTCCACTTCATTTCCATCCGGATTTATAAATCGCATCCGCAGATCGCCCTTCTCAGAGGGTTGAAGCAGAATCACCCCATCGCTTCCGACACCGGTCCGCCGGTCAGTAATCTTCTGAATAAACGCCTGGTCCTCCAGCGGAAAAGTTAACGCGCGGTCATCGACTACAATAAAGTCATTTGCTGCGCCGTGCATTTTAGTGAAAGGAATTTTCATAAGGCCCCACTCTGCCACAAAGGCGCTGAACACAAAATCAAAAAGAGAAATAGGCTCGTATTTCCCGTACAGGAAAACGATCCTAAAAGATAACCATGAATCCTCCGATACAACGCGTTTTCGATTTGCTCTTCAGCCATTGGGGCCAACAGCACTGGTGGCCGGCGGAGTCACAGTTGGAAATGATGCTTGGGGCCGTTCTGACACAGAATACGGCGTGGACCAATGTGGAAAAAGCCATTGAAAATCTACGCACTCACAACGCACTGAGCCTGAACGCACTCCACCATGGTTCGACAGAACAACTGGCCGAATGGATCCGTCCGGCAGGTTATTATAACCAAAAGGCGAAATATATTAAGACCATGATCGACACCATCTGTTCGCGCTTTCACAGCTCGATCGACCTGTTGTTTGAACTGGAGACCCCCGCCCTTCGCAAAGAGCTTCTTTCATGGAAAGGAATCGGTCCGGAGACCGCCGACTCCATTCTGCTCTACGCCGCAAACCGCCCGGTTTTTGTGGTCGATGCCTATACCAAACGTATTTTAATTCGCCACGGATGGTGCACCGAGAAAGCAACCTACAACGAGATCGCAGCGCTTTTTACAAAAAATCTGCCTGAGGATGTTCAACTGTTTAATGAATACCACGCGCTTATTGTTCGACTCGGAAAAACGCATTGCCAAACGAAACAAAAATGCCTCGATTGCCCGCTTGAGAACTACCTTGTCAAATAATTACGGATCTTTTAATAAATCGGGGTATAAGAAAATCCGGCGTATCGGACAGACGGAAACCGCACTTCCGATGCCGAACAGCAAGGCATCTAACCCCTTTTAAACATCGACCGGAGACGCACCTATCCGTCCAACTTTTTCTTAAGCATCTGCATGACGGCACCCGGGTTGGCTTTGCCCCGGCTGGCCTTCATGACCTGACCCATCAGCGAATTGATAGCCGCCGGTTTACCGCCTTTGTATTCCTCAACCGCTTTCGGGTTATTGGCGATCGCCTCATCGGCCCAGCCCTCCAGCGCTGAATCGTCGGAAACCTGCGCCATGCCTTTTTCTTCGACGATCCTTTTGGGATCGCCGCCTTTTTTTTCGATTAAAATATCAATCAATTCATTCATCGCACTGTTGCTAATCGTCTTGTTAGCAACCAAGTCAACTACCTCCCCACTAAGTGTAGGTGTCATAGTTGAAAAATACTTTTCTGAACCAATTTCGTTTATACACGCCATACCTTTTCCCATGATCATATTGGATATGAGCTTGGGGTTATTGGACTTCAATACCGTTTCGTCAAACCAGTCGGAAATCGTTTTGTCGGCCGTCAGCACGCCGGCATCATATTCCGGAAGCCCCAGCTCGAAAACATAGCGTGCCCGCCGCTGCGCCGGAAGCTCGGGCAGCTCCGCACGCCACTGCTCCACCTGCTCCGCCGCAATCTTGACCGGCATGAGGTCGGGCTCGGGGAAATAGCGATAATCGTGCGCATCTTCCTTGGTGCGCTGAATAAAGGTTTCACCGCGGTCGGGATCAAAACCGCGCGTTTCCTGATCCACCTTTCCGCCGCGTTCGAGCACATCAATCTGTCGACCGATCTCATATTCAATCGCCTGCTGAATAAAAGCAAAGGAGTTCATGTTTTTTATCTCGACCTTGGCGCCCAGCTCTTTCTGGCCGATCGGACGGACGGAAACATTCACATCCGAGCGCATCTGACCCTTTTCCTGATCGCAATCGGAAATACCGCCGTACTGCATGATCTGCTTGAGCGCGGTCATGTAGGCCAGCGCATCCGCCGCCGAATGCATACAGGGGTCCGAAACAATCTCCATCAGCGCAGTCCCTGCGCGGTTATAGTCCACCAGACTTGCCCCAGCCGCATGCGTGTTTTTGGCCGCATTTTCCTCCTGATGAATCCGCTCAATGCTGAAGGTTTTCATTTCGCCCTCAACCTCAACCGTCAGCGACCCACCTAGGCACAGCGGCTGGTCGTATTGCGAAATCTGATAGTTTTTGGACATGTCCGGATAAAAATAGTTTTTACGGTCCCACTTGCTGTACGGGTTGATTTCACAGCCGAGCAGCAGGCCCGCTTTACAGCAGAGTTCGATCGCCTTTTCATTGAGCACCGGCAGCGCCCCGGGATATCCCAGACAGACCGGGCAAACGTGCGTATTCGGCTCCGCACCGTACTCATATTTACAGGAGCAGAACATCTTCGTGTTTGTCTTCTGCATCACATGCGTCTCTAAACCAATGGTTGCTTCGTATTTCATAATTTATCACCAGATTGTTTGTACATGAGGGTAGTTTAAAATTTTAGTATCGGCAGTTACCAACGGCACCCCGTAATGCCGGGCCAAGGCAACAATGAAACGATCCGCCGGATCCCTGTGGAATTCACCGGGAAGCCGACTTGATTCTATGGCAACCAACGGCTTCAACGGCTCAACCACAATCCCGGGATAGGTTGAAAGGAACAAAGAGAACCACTCATCAACGGCGTACGGAAGAATCAGCTTTCCAACACTGTTTTTCAGCGCAATTTCCCAGATGGAGACAGCGGAAACATAGATGCCCGAACATCCTTCCTCTTTCTCAATAACCGCACGTGCGTCCTTTGAGAGTTTATCGGGAGAATGCGCCCACCAAAGCGCGATATGAGTATCGATTACAATCACAGTTCCGATTCCACCACCGCATCCATTAACTCTTCCATAGGTTCATCAAAATCGGGCGCAATGGAGATCGGCTTCCCTCTTAAGACATACTTCTGCTGATCAAATTCTTCATCTGCCGGGACAAGCTTCGCAATCGCCTTGCCATGGCGGGTCAACACCAACGGTTCGTGGGTTGTTTCAACCTTTTTCAACAGCTCAGGAAGCGACCCGCGAAAATCTGAGACACTTACAGCAATCATATTTTCCCCTCGTTTTGTACACTTGTTTTTGCACAAAACAGGGTCATTATCAACACCAAATCGCCGGGCAACTTCACGTTTCACACTTCAAATTTCAGGTTTCATTGTGTGCCACTCCGTGGTCTGTTCGTAGGCGTGGCCGACGTTGAGAATGGTCTCTTCCTTAAAGGCATCGCCAATAATCTGAAGTCCGATCGGCATTCCTTTTGAAGTGAATCCGCACGGCAGCGAAAGCGCACAGTTTCCTGCTAGATTGATCGGCGTGGTCAGAATGTCATCGAGATACATCTTCAGCGGGTCAGCGGTCTTTTCGCCTTTTCGATAGGCCGCAGTTGGCGTGACCGGAGCCAGAATGGCGTCGCACTGCTTGAACGCTTCCGTAAAGTCGTTGCGGATCAGCGTACGCACCTTTTGTGCTTTCAAATAGTATGCATCGTAGTAGCCGCTGCTCAGCACATAAGTACCCAGAATAATACGGCGTTTCACTTCCGACCCAAATCCTGCTGCGCGGGTTTTCCCATACAGCTCCGCCGGGTCCTTTCCGTCCAGACGCATGCCGTAGCGAATACCGTCGAATCGCGCCAGATTGGCCGAGGCTTCCGCCGTAGCGATAATGTAGTACACCGCAATCGCATATTTCGCGTTGGGCAGACTCACATCGACAATCTCAGCGCCGAGACTCTTGCAGTGTTCCACCGCATCGCGCACCGACTTCTCGATTTCGGGATCCATGCCGTCCACAAAATATTCCTTCGGCAAGCCCAGCTTCATTCCGGCAAGCGAAGTATCCGCTCCCAGCGCGGCTGAAAATCTCGGTACCTCCATATCGATCGACGAGGAATCCTTGGCATCCAGGCCGCAGAGCGTTTCGAGCAGAATGGCGGAATCCTTGACGGTTTTGGTAATGGGCCCAATCTGGTCGAGCGACGAGGCAAAAGCGGTCAGTCCATACCGCGAAACACGCCCGTAGGTCGGTTTCAGACCGACGCATCCGCAAAAGGCCGCCGGCTGACGAATCGATCCGCCAGTGTCGGAGCCCAGCGAACAGATCGCTTCATCGGCGGCGACACAAGCCGCAGAACCGCCGGAAGAACCACCGGGAACGTGGTCCAAATTCCACGGGTTGGAGGTCTTTCCAAGCGCGGCATTTTCCGTGCTCGAACCCATGGCAAATTCGTCCATGTTTACACGCCCCAGCAGGACTGCACCGGCTTCGCGCAGTTTGGCAATTACGGTGGCGTCATACGGAGCCGTGTAGCCCTCTAAAATTTTTGACGAACAGGTGCAGGGCTGTCCCTTCACATTCAAAAGGTCCTTAATCGCGACCGGAATGCCCAGCAGCGGATGTTTTCTTCCTTCAGCCCGCGCAGCGTCCGCCGCCTTCGCCTGCTCCAGCGCCGACTCGCGGTCAATCGTCAGGTAAGCCCCGATTTTTGCATCGCGCGCATCAATGGCGGTCAATACATCGTTAACGATATCCACCGAGGTGCATTCGCTGGCCGCCAGCTTTTCGGCAAGTTCAGAAATCGTTTTGGTATTCAGTTCACTCATTTGATTCAACTTTCTACATAGCGATGGAAGATGCAATATTCGGGCTTTGCGGGTTCACTACGACTTCACGACTTTTCGGAACCACGACAAGATCCAAGTCCTCCATGGGGATGGCACCCAACAATGCTTGGTCGCCCATAACCAGCGCCCCGACATATCCAATTCGATTCTTGAAGCGCAGCTCGATGGGCCCGACATAAGGAACAAGTTTACGCCCGCCGTCAGCCAGAACGACTTCTTTTTTATCCGATTCATCCAATTCAAGCTGTAACTTCACATGAGCAGGAATACAAAGATGAACCGCTCCGGTGTCGGCTAGCGCATCAACGATAACCGGCTTAAGTTCGGGCTTACGCGGATTCCGCAACTCTATAGATGCATTGGTTAATCCCATAACAACCTCCGATTCTCCCTACTGATCAATAATTTTTGGAACGCGGACGTGACCATTGGCGGAAGACGGTGCATTGGCCATTACCGCATTGTGATCCAGACTCTCGCCCAGCTCATCCTTGCGGAGCACGTTGTAAACGGGAATCGCATGAGCCGTCGGCTCAACATCGCCCACATCCAGCTCATTGAGCTGTTCGACATACTGCAGCACTTGATCGAGCTGCCCTTGAAAAAGCGTTTTTTCTTCGTCGGTCAAATCGATACACGCCAACTTGGCGACATAACCGACATCCATTCCTTGATTTGTTTCAGCCATTTGAGTCCCTCATTAAAAAGAAAACCCGCAGTATAAAGAAACCGCGGGCTTGCGCAACTGCCAAGGCAGGAAGATTACTCGCTGTACACTTTTTTGCGCATCGTTTCAGTCAACAGTGTCGGATAGAGTTTCTGAACAATGTCTTTAATCTCAGCCTCATGTGCATTGCCCTCCGGATCACAATCACCAGAAACCGAAATATAGGCCCAGCGACTTGCCTTACTGTCTACCACACGACCCCACGCCAACCAGAACATGCGTTCCAAATGAGAAGGCGTTTCCCGTTCCTGCCCCACAAACCAATATGCATAATAAATATTTTCGCTCGGCCTCGACGCTTTAATCACCCTGATCTGTAGCGGATCGCGTCCCTCCAACGGGACATCCAGCGTATATTCCTGATCGATCGCATTTCCCTGTGCCACCAGACAGCGCTGTGGACGATGAATACTGTCGCGCTCCATTCCACTCAACACAATCGAAACAAAAACCCTCCGTCCCACATCGTTGGTGTAGGCTGATTTGATAAACTCCGTATCCTTGGGCAGTGCTTCATATTCCGATCGGGTCATATTAAACAATTCATACCCGCAATCCGGGCACCGATTTGAATCCGCGAGATTGCGCACATAAAATGAAGCGTCCTGATAATTTTTTGCGCACAGCTCGGGATTATGACAAAACCGCAGTTCATTCCCCGCCCAACCATCCAGCTCTTCTGGAAGCTCCATCTTCACACCGGGAGTGGGGTTTAAATGGACATCGCAGGTAAAGGCCAGCGCCAGCGCCGTAACCGACATCAATCCAACAACAATCAAAAAAGGTTTAACTAGGCTCTTTTCCATTTAGAAAACATCCTCCGATAATCCAGTGAAAGCAACTTACCACACCCCACCATAGAAGCGATCGCCACCGCAAAGAAGAGATACCCCGCCCAGTCATGGTGAAGACCGCCGGCATACTCCTGCCCCGTCGTCACTGCAACCAAAGCAATCGATATGATACGGGCAATATTTCCGAGCACAGCAATCGGAATGCAGAGCCAGAACAGCAGCCACTGTTTAATAATATGGGTCTGGGTATAATAGGCATAAATCGCGGTCAGGGCCGTCATAGCCAACAAGGACCGCAGACCAGAACACGCCTTTTCCACATTGAAACTGAAATATGGAGAAACCAGCATACTGCCCTGCCGGGTGCACTCAATCCCCAATGCCTCAACCCCAGAATGCCCCAGCGCAACGGCAATGCGCTGCAACTGGCCGGAAATCGAATTCAGGAAATTCAGCGGCACACAAAAAATCAGATAGGCACATGGAAATATCAGCAGGCGCGCAACGCCCCAACCCCAAAAATAGAGCGGAATGCCCCAGATCAGCATAATCAGACTGACCAGAGAGATACGCGTCTGCTGCACCTTGGCCCCAAGCCAGTGGAGCAGCAAGGCAGAGATAATGACCACCAAACCCCAACGGCATACCCTCCTCGGCACGTTCCTGAACTCCTTGCGCTTGTACCAGATCACCCACAAGCTGACGAATGGAATCAGATAACCGTGCGAATAGTCTTCACCAAACGACTCCCGGTCCGCCCAACGAGCAACCATCCATTTAAAAGCCGACGCACTCTCCACATTTTCCACCCGATTGCCCAACAGATGAAAGAGCACCATCAGAAAACCAATGAGAATCGAGGCAAAACAGATGTTCAGCACCTCATTTCTAGAGAGCGCACCCAATCGCCACCGATCACTCCATATTAACCTCTCATTACCATTATCCATACTTCGAATATCCTCATTCGTCGCGTTCCTTAAAAAACAGGCCGCAATATAACACGATCATTGGAATCGAAAAACCTGATTCGCGAAATATTCATTCCATTCTGCAAACTCGAGTTATGGGCTCTCCTCTACGTTTTTCAACGGTTCATATTTGCTTACGGTGTTACTGCGCTGATCCAGTCAGGGCAACCCCAATACCCCATCTCTGGAGCAACAAAAACCGCAATTCAGTGCGGGAGATCGACTTCCATGTTTGCATCGAAATATACCTCATTTTTTGCCCAATTGGGCTTGCAAACAAAACTTAGATCTCAATAATCCCGCTTCGTTTTTGAGAGAAAGCGCGAGCGTAGCTCAGTGGTAGAGCTTCACCTTGCCAAGGTGAATGTCGAGGGTTCGAATCCCTTCGCTCGCTCCATTTTAAACCGGATGGCCTTGCTGTCCGGTTTTTTTATTCCGCCCGCTTCAGGATTACATCCAAGACCTTCAGCGCTACGCATTGCTGACTTTTTTTCTCCAACGAACACAAACGTATTAATCCATTTTTTCCGGCATAACACTGTATACAGGAAGAGGTTCATTCGGATTTGTGAAAAATGAAATTTCAATATTCTCACCTGTTCCCGTAAAAATCTCTCCATATTTTTCTACAGGTTCCTTCTCTCCATGCGAATTCGCTGCGAAAAGTCGGTAACGATATCCAACACGACTGGGCCAACTGACCGTTACAATCCCATCTCTACCCCTGGATGCCGATACGATAGGAATATACATCGGCTCAATGACCGTACGAACGCAGCCCGAAAAAACAAGTACCCCGGCAAAAACACACCCTGAAAAAGCAATGGAAATCCAGTGACGATTTTTTATCTTCATTCCGTTCTCCTTCTACGACTGAACGTCCTCAATGCTTCCCTCCCCACGAATAACCGCTGGCGGAGGCTCAGGAAGCTCCAGAATGATCTCTTCACTGGCTTCTTCTTCCGGGGCATTTTCATCAACAACTTCAGACTCCTGAATCGGATCGAGATTGATCTCTCCACTCCGATCGAATTCATTAATATCCTCTAACGGCGGTATGGGATCAGGTTCACGGATTGTAGTCATATACTGAAAATCCTTTGCACCCTGTATGGCCTCTTCTGAATTTTCCTGTGGAGAGCGGTGATACCACGGCATATTGATGTTTTCCGGGTTAATGCTCCTCACATCAAATCCATAGGTTTCTGCAAACTGCTTCCAGCTTTTGGCCGAAAAATCATAGTGGCGACCGACCAAATGAAGCAGCGGACGCATCTCCGTGGTACTGATGGTATAAACAGTCGAACACCACGATTCTGGAGGAATCAGCGCCGCCGGAGTTTTTGCACCTTTCGGCGAAATCACGAGAGCTGAAGAAGGTTTAACCTTCAAAAAAGCGCCTTCTTTATACGACGCTCCAGATATCGTCAGCCACTTTTCGCCGTTCCACCCCTTAAGTGCATACGAATTATTGGGCATGGCTTTATAGCACAAAAGAATCGTGGGATAAGTATTCCCCACATCAAACGCCATTTTAATCACGTCCTCTTCCGCCGGAATGAGCATCAGCGTCCGCGGGTGCGACTCCTCAGCTGCGGAAACTAGCCCGCACACCCCGAGCAAAATCACCATCACCGAAATAAACATCGACCGTTTCATAACAATCCCCCCCTTAGTTTGCAGGTGCCGGTATAGACGGGGCCATCCGTCCACCCAGTTTTTGATCAATCATCATCAGTCCACCTTTGTCCTCGCCCACCATACGCAGCGGATTCAGCACATCCTGAACACTGGCCTCTTCCTCAACCTGCTCGCTCACATACCATTGCAGGAAAGTCTGCGTGGCATAATCATGTTCTTCCATCGCGAGCCCCATCAGCTGATGGATAGACTTTGTAACGAACTGTTCGTGTTCGAGCGTCTTTTGGAAGATTTCCAGCGGCGTTCCGTATTCCTTGGGCGGCTCTTCAATGGTTTTCAAGAAAACCTCGCCTCCTTGGGCAAGAATATAATCATACATCTTCGTCATATGCAGAACTTCCTCTTGATACTGCATGCGCATCCAATGCGAAAATCCAAGAAACCCCTGCGAGTTGCAGTAGGCCGACATGGCCAAATACATATATGCTGAATAAGCTTCTTTATTAATCTGTTCATTCAGCGCTTCTTCCATCCGTTTCGAAATCATTTCACGCTCCTTTTTTAGTTTGCTTAGAGACTATCTACCCTCGAGTTCATTAGTCAATACCATTAGCGCGTTTAGCCGACTCCACGGTATTATACAGCAACATCGTAATCGTCATCGGCCCCACTCCGCCCGGAACCGGTGTGATCAGCGAGGCTTTTTCCTTCACTGCTTCAAAATCCACATCGCCCACCAACCGATACCCGCGCTCACGAGTGGCATCTTCCACGCGGTTCACGCCAACATCGATCACCACAGCGCCTTCCTTGACCATATCCGCCGTCACTGTATTCGGGCACCCCGAGGCGGCAATAATGATATCCGCCTGACGCGTATGATATCCCAGATCCTTCGTGCGGGTGTGGCATAGCGTTACTGTGGCATTGCCCCCCTCCTGCTTTTGAATCAGCATATTGGCCACGGGCTTGCCGACAATATTGCTACGACCCACCACCACTACATGCTTGCCGCACGTGTTCACGCCGCTCCGCTTCAGGAGTTGGATCACGCCGTGCGGTGTACACGGCAGAAAAGCTTTCTCGCCCACGACCATCTTCCCCACATTCATCGGGTGAAATCCGTCCACATCCTTATCCGGATCGATCGCCAGCAGAACCGCCGACTCATCGATATGCTTTGGCAGCGGAAGCTGAACCAGAATCCCGTTAATCTTCGGGTCCTTATTCATCCGCTCCACCAGCGCGAGCAGTTCCTCCTGCTTCGTTTCGACAGGCAGGCGATGGTCATCCGAAAAAATACCGATCTCCCCACAGGCCCGCTCCTTGGCGGAAACATACGACTTGGACGCCGGATCCTCCCCGACCAGAATAACCCCCAGCCCCGGAACAATCCCCTTCTCCGCAAGCTTCGCCACTTCGCTCTTCAGCTCCGCACGAATATCCACCGCAACCTGTTTCCCATCAATAATCTTTGCCGACATCCAGTCCCTCTCTTTCCTCATCCCTAAAAATCGGTGCGCTCTGCAAACGCGAAAAAGTAAAATAGCGGCGCTCCGGCGATGCGGCAAACTCCATTTCATTTTTTAAGCGCAGGTTGAATTACCGCGTAGACGGAGCATCCTGCTCCGTTGTCTTGACTCGGCGTGCACCCCGTAGACGGAGCATCCTGCTCCGTTGTCTTGGCTCAGCGTGCACAACGGAGCAGGATGCTCCGTCTACGATATATGCCCTGTCAGTGCAGTGCCCGCTTCCCGTCCGAGGGAGCGGGCAATTTTCGATAATCCGTGTGCGTTATCCGGCGCATAGAATCCGTACTAAACAACGGCTCTCTTCCCAAGCCTTTACGGAATATCAGAAACAGCCGCTCCGTTCTTTGTCGCGCCGATGGCCTTGCTGATCGAGTATCTTGCGGTGAGATGCCTTTTGCGAAAATGGCTAACGTTTCGAGGGGTTCTTCCTGTATTCGTTTGCGTCAACCTGATCACATTTCCCATAACACAAATACTCGGTTCTTTTCTGGTGTGGTTCGCAGAAATATTCCCCCTTACGGTCGAACCCATATTATACCGGAAGCACCTAAAGAAAAAAGGAATCGAGGTTCTGGGGCTGACTAAAATAATTGTTGCATCAAATCTGATCAGCTTTCTTGTGGGCATTGTTTTGGTTGCTCTCTTTGAGATGCTTCCAAGCAGAAACACAAACCCCTACCGAGATAAGGCAAAGATAGCTACGACCAAGGATTATCTCCATGTTCTTGAAATCGCTGTTGCGGAATATCAGATGAATACAGGAAAATTTCCCGACCCGGAAATGGGACTCATATCTCTGATAGAGGATCCCGGTATTGAGAAGTGGAATGGCCCATATTTACGAAAGATAGTATTACCGAAAGATGCATGGGGCAATGATTTCATCTATCGGCTGAAAAATAGTTTACCAACTATCCGTTCAGCCGGACCGAATGGAAAAGCAGGAACCAAGGATGACATTGTATCCGATTATGAATTCCTGAGCTCAGACCCTGAGGAAGAAGGCGAGCAATCGTCCGAGCCCGACTCGAATGGCTCTTAGTCTTCGCGCAGTTTGTCCGAAAAGCGGTCTGTTTCAGGACAAGCGATCCACCTGCAACACAAATGTACCGCCGCCATCTTGGCGGCTTCAAAGCCCGCTGGAAGCGGGCGATACATCCGTACCGCCGCCATCCTGGCGGCTTCCAGAGCCCGCTGGAAGCGGGCGATACATCCGTACGCCGCCATCTTGGCGGCTTCAAAGCCCGCTGGAAGCGGGCGATACAGAACGGGCGTTCTTTGAGAATCAATGCGCATCCAGCCAGTTGGAGCCGGTGCCGGATTCCACGAGAATGGGGATTTCCATGGGGATGGCCGATTTCATCTTTTCTTCGATGAGCGGAACGAGTTCGTCCTTCTCATCGAGCGCGAGGTCAAAGACGAGCTCGTCGTGCACCTGCAGGAGCAGTTTGGTTTTAGCGTTCCGCTCCAGCAGCAACTTCTGGATTTCGATCATGGCGATCTTAATCATATCAGCGGCGGTTCCCTGAATAGGCGCGTTGATGGCGTTGCGCTCGGCTCCGGAGCGGACGGTCTGGTTGCGGGCGTTGATATCGCGGATATAGCGTCGTCGTCCGGTGATGGTTTCGACATATTCATGCTGTTGTGCAAAAGCAATGGTCTGATCGAGATAGTCCTGCACGCCGGGATAGTTGGCGCGATATTGCTCAATAATATCGCCGGCCTCGGTGCGGGAAATGCCAAGGCGCTGAGCGAGGCCGAAGGCGGAAATTCCGTAGATGATACCAAAATTGACCATCTTTGCCTTGGATCGCATTTCGCGGGTTACGTCGGTCTTCTCTACGCCAAACACGCGGGCCGCAGTGGCGGTGTGAATATCTTCACCGTGGATAAACGCTTCGCGCAGATGCTCATCCTGACTGAGCTCGGCCATAATACGCAGCTCAATCTGAGAATAGTCGCAGGCCAGCAGCGTGTAGCCGGGCGCACCGGAAATGAATGCACGGCGGATTTGGCGGCCCGCCTCGGTACGGATGGGAATATTCTGCAGGTTTGGGTTTTCGGAGGAGAGCCGCCCGGTGGTGGTGACCGCCTGCCGGAAGGTGGTATGAACGCGGTCGCTCTTTTCGAACACCTCCTGCGGGAGCGTATCGACATAGGTGCTCTTGAGTTTTGTGAGCTGGCGATAGTCGAGAATCTTCCTTACAATTTCATGCTTGGGCGCGAGCTCGATGAGCACCTCTTCGTTGGTTTTGTACTGCCCTGTTTTGGTTTTCTTCGGTTTTTCCGCCAGCTTGAGGACATCAAACAAAACCTCGCCGAGCTGCTTGGGCGAATTCAGATTAAAGTCCATACCCGCCATGGTGAAGATGGATTCTTCGAGCGATTGAATCGTGACGGCGAGCTCCTCGGAATAAGCAGACAGCGCAGGGACATCCAGCCTAATGCCGTTATGCTCCATCTCGACCAGTACAGGGAGCAACGGCGTTTCAATTTCATAAAAGACGCGCTCCTGTCCGCGCTCTTTGAGCATCGGTTTGAGCTTATTCCAGAGCTGGAGCGTAATGTCGGCGTCTTCGGCGGCATATTCGCACAGCGCATCAAGATCGACCTCGCGCATCGACTTTTGCTGTCCCCTCTTTTCGCCGATCAACATGGTGATCGGAATGGGCGAATAATCGAGCAGGCTCTCGGCAAGATGATCCATATTATGACGCTGATCGGGATCGATCAGGTAATGCGCGAGCATCGTATCGAGCAGCTCGCCGTGCACCTCAATGCCGTGCCACTTCAACACGCTGAGATCAAACTTGAGATTCTGACCGACCTTGCGGATATCGGGATTCGACAGGATCGGCAGGAACGGTGCCAGCGCCTGCAGCGTCTGTTCGCGATCGGGCGGGAGTGTAACAAACCAGGCTTCGTGCGGTTCAACACAGAACGAAATGCCGATCAGTTCGGCGGAGCGTACATCGAGGCTCGTGGTTTCAGTATCGAAACAGACAATCCCGAACCCGGAAAGTTTCTGCGCCAGTTCGTTGCGCTCGGCGGCCGTCGTTACCAAATGATAGTTGTGCGGAACATCCTTGGCGGTTTTAAACGGAGGAGCGGGCTCCAGCAGTTTTTCCTGTCGCGCAGCGGCAAATTCAAAGAGGTCGCCCTGTCCCAAGGAAACTTTGGCGACGGCAACGGATGCCGGAGTGGGTGCTTCGCCAAAGAGGCGACGAATAAATGCTTTAAATTCGAGCTCGGTAAAGAGCAGCTTGAGCTGGTCGTCGTTGCGCGGTCCAATGACCAGTTCATCAGGCTGTTCCTTGACCGGTACATCGCACTTGATCGTGACCAGCCGTTTGGAGAGCAAAGCGGTGTGTTTATTTTCCTCAACCTTTTCCTTTTGCGTACCCTTCAGTTCGTTGGTGTGCTCCAGTAGATTTTCGATGGAGCCGTATTGCGCAATCAGTTTGACGGCGGTTTTTGGGCCGATGCCGGGGATTCCGGGAATGTTATCGGCTGTATCGCCGGCGAGCCCGAGAATATCAACAACCTGCTCTATCCGCTCAATCTCCCACTGCTCCAGAATCTTCTTCACGTCCAGCAGCTCGGCTTCGCCGGTGCCGCGCGAGGGTTTAAGCATAAAGGTGTGTTCATCAACCAGCTGGGCATAGTCTTTGTCGGGCGTAACCATATAGGTATCGAAGCCCTGTTTTTCGGCGATGCGCGCCAGCGTTCCAATCACGTCGTCGGCCTCGAAGCCGGGATATTCCAAAATGGGAATGTTAAAGGCCTTGAGCAGTTTGCGGATATGCGGCACGGCGGTACGAATACCCTCCGGCGTTTCATCGCGCGTGGCTTTGTATTCCGGATATTCTTCGTGGCGGAAAGTCGGTTCGTGCGTATCGAAAGCGACTGCCAGATGCGTCGGTTCATGGCTGTGCATAATGTCGAGCAGCGTGTTGATAAAACCGAAAACAGCCGACACATTTTCCCCTTTGGAAGTAATGCGCGGGTTGCGGATGAGGCCAAAATAGGCGCGATAGATAATGGCCATGCCGTCGATGAGGAACAGTTTTTTCTGCATTGCGGATTCCTTCTGCTGTTTTCTAAAAACCAATACGAGCCGTATATCATCCCGAATCTATCGCTGAGGGAAAGGATATAAACGCACGAGTTAAACAGAGCTCTCCATCAACCAAGTCCTGTGGAGAAATTTTACTCGCCTACCGATCTATTTCCCCAGCGCCGGAGCGGAGCGATCGATAATAACGTAATTTACGAATTTTTACTAGATTACGGGACCAGCACCTTTACCTTATCCAGGAACACCGACGGCTTGGCCCGCCAAAGTGCACCCTGCATTGGAATCCCACGACCCAAATCCTCAACTCCTTGAAAAGATGCCGATAAAAAGAATTGAAACATCGGCTCGGGGAACATACGATCCCCATAGATAGGTTGGGTGTGCCCGTCTTCCACCTCGGTCCGCGGCTCAGTCCAACAGGAAGATGGTGCCTTGCGGGCACCCTCATATCCTCCTGCTGTTTAACCTGTTTTGGGCATAAGGATATTTGTGAGAAGCAGAAGGGATAAAATCCTAATCGTTCGGCAGATGAGAAAATGAAATACGATTATCTCAGAAAAATACCGGTTAACGAGCGTCCAAAAATGATCGCATCGTGGGAGAAAGGTTTTTTTGCAAACAAGAAGCACCTGACATGGCTCCTTATTTTCACTCTTCCCGGACTATTCAGTGCTGCATGGAATGGCTTCATTCTCTCTCGTTGGGCATGGGCATCATTTGGATTTGTTGGCACTGAATTTATGATCATAACCGGATTTGCAGCCTTATGTTCCGGAATGTCGTCATCAAATTGGGGCACATATTTCAGAGATCTTGAGCCATTCAACTTTTGGCTAGATATGATGTTTTTTGCCGGGGGTTATATTTTGGTAATGATTGGCATGTGGGTAGGGCCATCATAATTTGCCGAACAATATAAAGGAATAGATGCTCACGACTGAGCAACGGTGTTAGCTTACAACACAAAAATCAGTGATTTTTGGATTGGCTTTTCTTTTAGACGCACTTCCGTGAACAACCTAAATGGGCAGCCAAGATGGCTGCGACACGCAGGGTGCACGGCAGGCAGGTATGCCCGCGATACGTCAGGGCAGGCAAGGATGCCTACCCTACACAAAGACCCTTTTCGGCGCAAAGTAGAGCCCAACAGTCAGATTAAGATTTGATCAACGGGATCGAAAGCGCGTCAAAAATTGAGCTCGCCGATAATTCCGAGCCCTTTAAGCGTCAGTTGCGGATCAATGATGGCATCGACATCCCAACCCTCAAAAATCCATCCTGCGTAGCCGCCAGTACAGCAGACCGGGAGATCCGGCGCAGCCAGATCGCGTCGCAGCGCAGTTAAAATTTCCCGCACCATTCCGCGATAGCCCAGCAGCGCGCCGATCTGCATCGCCTGCTCCGTATTGCGCCCTACAACCGCGTCGGTTTTTGCGGGAGCAACATGAGGAAGCAACGCCGTTTTTTCCGCCAGATAATCAAACATCAGCGGCAAACCAGGGCAGATAATCCCGCCCACATAACCGCGCTCTGCGTTGAGCACATCAAACGTCAGCGCCGTTCCGAAATCGCAGACGACCGACGGCATACCGAAGCATCGAGCGGCGGCGGCCGCATTAGCCAGTCGGTCAGCGCCGATCCGTTCGGGACTCGGATAGTCGACAGAAACGCCCAGCTTAACTTTGTGAGTGACAAACAAGGGATCAGGCAGACCCGCTTTTCGAAGCGTATCCATCCATCGCTCATTTACAGGCGGGACGACTGAAGCAATCACCACATGTTCCACGGGTTTCACCGTGATCAGATCAAGAACCTCCTGCTCCTCAGCAAAGCGGGAGGGACAACGCCCCACCCCGTCGACCTCACCGGCGCGGTAATAGCCGACGGAGGTGCTGGTGTTGCCGATGTCTATGACCAGCGTCGTCATACAAAGTCGAGCGCCAGATCGATCGACGGCGCAGAATGCGTGAGCGCACCGACCGAAATGGCATCAACGCCCGTCTGCGCAACCGCACGAATCGTATTCAGATTGATTCCGCCCGATGCTTCCGTGCGGCAGATGCCTTTACAAAGCGCCACACATTCGCGCAGCAGATCCGGCGACATATTATCGAGCAGAACCCAATCCGGCCCGGTTTCGAGTGCTTCTTTGAGCTGCTCCATGGTATCCACTTCCACCTCAATCTTGAGATCAGGATATTTCGCACGCGCGATCGCAACGGCTTCGCCGACGCCCGTTCCATGCTCACGCCCCCAAGAGGCAAGGTGATTATCCTTAATCAGCACCGCATCAAAAAGGCCGTAACGATGGTTCACCCCGCCGCCGCAGCGGACAGAATACTTCTCAAACGGACGAAGGAGCGGCGTCGTCTTACGGGTGCAGAGAATATCCACATTGGGATTATCCGCCGCTTTGACATATGCTGCCGTAATCGTCGCCACGCCGCACATGCGCTGGATAAAGTTAAGCGCCGTGCGTTCCGCCGTTAAAATGCTCTTTGCCGAGCCGCGGATAATCAGCACCGTGGTGCCCGCCTCCACCGCCGTTCCATCCGCCACGCAGATCGTTACATCCAACAAACCGTTTAACTGTTTAAAAACCTCTTTCGCCACTGCGGTGCCTGCCAGTACGCAGGCCTCGCGCGCGACCATGTGCGCCTCGGCATACGCCTCAGGAGCAATCGTTGACTCCGAGGTTACATCCACCCCCGACTCCCCTAGATCTTCACGTAGCGCGAGCTGAATTGACGTCCGCACCTCCGGGCGCTCAAAAATATCCGGTAATCCCATTATGCCTTTCCTTCTTTCTTCATCAAACTGGCTTTCATTAATTGTTTTCCGGAGCCCATCATTACGCTGATCGGCTTAAGGCCTGTGATGTTTTCACAGAAAATCTTAATTGTCGCAGCAATCGGAACGGAGAGCAGAGCGCCGACAATGCCCCACATCCAACCGAAAAAAGCGAGCGAGAGAAGAATCACGACCGGACTAAGATTCAGCTGATCGCCCATCACCTTCGGATCAACAATGTTACCCATCACCGTCTGAATGAGCAGTAAGGACAACGCCGTAAAAAACGGTATCCAAGGAGAGGGATAGTAGAGGACAATCGCAAGAAGAATCGGAGGAATGGATGCCACAATGGAGCCGATCGTTGGAATAAAGTTAAGGAAAAAGGTGACCGCTCCCCACGTTAATGCAAAATCAACGTTCAGAATCGACAGCGCTGCCCAAGCGAGAACTCCGGTGATTGCGCTGATAATCAGTTTCACGACCAAATACCGCCCGACCTGATGGGAAATAGACCCCGTAATTTCCGTAAAAACACGTCCTCGTTCCGGCGGAAAAGCGTCTTCAATTTTGTATTTAAAATAAGGTTTTCCCAACAGCATGAAAACCAAAAAGATCAGCACCAGCACCAAGCGACCAATAAAACTAAACATCCATTGTGCTGTCGACGCTGATAACGTCGTGATCATGTTAGCTAATTTATCATTCCAATTCAGACTGGCCACATATTCTTCCGATATATGCAGTTTATAGGACACATCTTTATAAATCATATAAAGCTGATCGGTGTACCCTTTCGTAGTCCATTCGGCCAACACCTCCCGCACCCGGTTTAACAAAAAAACACCGAAAAAATATAAAACAAAAAGAACCAGTGTCAACACCGCAAACACGGCCATAGCAAGCGGCACCTTCCGATGTACCAGATAGTTAACGACCGGACCGCAAATATACGAAAGTAACCAAGCAATCATTAAAGGAATCACGACATTATAGGCCGACTTAAACACGGCGGCGACCACAAACACGACGAGCACACTCAGCAGACCGACAATTAAATTGGACCGTTTCATTTGATCTCCAAGTAAAGATCTATACTGATAAACTACCGTAAGGTCGAAGAAAATCCAATTGTTCCCTCACATCCTACATTTTTACTAAAATGAACTGAGCCCGGTCGTCTCCTTCATCCATGCCGCAAACCTCCGCAAAACCGACTCATCCTCATACACCGCATAATCCGCCGTATGAATTTCACCCTCTGGATTGTTCCACCAACGCTCAAACGTATTGCGGGCACGCACCATCACTGCATGCCCCAACGGAGCCGTGAATGCCAGATCGCATTCTGCATTAAAATTATCCAGATTCCGGCGCGTAAAATTGCCAGACCCCAGCAGCAGCGTCGCCAAATCATTATCCAGCTCAACATAGAGCATCTTCACATGAAACTGCTCGCCGTGCGTTGCCGCCCAGCGCAAAGGAATCTCCTTCTTCACTAACCGCGCCGCCGTTTGCC
>JAAYDL010000294.1 GCA_012729265.1 Lentisphaerota bacterium
CAAAAATCGCTCTTTGGATCCAGACAGGAGCTCAAAGTACCCTTCATTATAATTACGTTGCAGCCAGCCCGCATTTGTAGCTGCTAAATTACAATGTTCTAAAGCCTCATGACTAAAAGCTACAGTTAAAATTCCAAGCGACGCCAGATTTGCGAGTGTGTTTTTTTCATCATCTAAAGCAACGTACTCCTGTTCCAGAATTTCTTCATAATCGTTGGTTCGCTGAACAGTTTCCTCAAGCGCCTTACTTGCTTCATCAAGCTTATTTCCCAAATCCTGCACAACCTGTTTTCTCTCGTCAGCAGACGACATTTGCTCCATTGCCACCTTGAGTCTCGCGGCCTCGTCGAGAATCTGCTTAGTCCTATAAGTTGAATCGCTAACCTTTGCTTTCAATTCCGCCTTTTGATCTTCGGGTTTTCTGCGCTTTGCAAACTTATGGGCTTCGACCTCAAAGAACTGGATGAATTTCAAGACAGCAGCTCGGAGATCATAGAATGCTGGCCCCTCTAACAATCCTTCACGATTCGTTTGGTCCTCAAGACCCCTATTCTTGCTGTGCGATATAAAAACCGCTCCAACAACCTGATTGGGACCAACGCGCCAACCACCTTGTGCTATACCACCGGGACTTGATACGGCTCTTAAAGCCAAATCTAGCCAATCACCTTTGCCTGTGGGATCGCCGTAGGGTTTAACCCGGAAGTGGTCTCTATAAATTCGAACTCCTTGATTTCTGTCCATGAAATCCCGATAATCCTTCTTTGCAAAACTCAATGATTTGAGGATATCCATGCTCTGAGGGATATAATACATTTTGAACTTAACAGGTCCGCAACGAGATGAATCTGCCCTATTCTTAATCCAATCTGCCCATAGAGCAGGTTTCATTTCGACAGTTTCGCCATACAATTCAGAATGCATGGATGCTTTTGCTAATCCGTTTTCATCAAGCTCCGCATCCAGCACCCAATGGGCTGCATTCAACATGGCATCTGATTCTGCAAGAAGCTGGGAGTTTTCCCCCTGCTGTATCTTAATTTTAAAATCATTAACTCCACTGAATGGAGAAACGAGCAACGAAAGCTCGCTGTTAAGTGCATCTATCAGCTCTTCATCCCATGTGTCCTTCAAGCCTTCTAAAATAGCCCTAGTTCCAGATGACTTAACACCACAAAACAAGAATTTATCATTATACACAGATTCAGGTTTAATTCTGTACAGTTCATGTTTGATGTCGGATAGCGAATGAGAAGCACCTTCATAATGCGCCCACTCGACATGCAATTCCAGTAACTCATCCATTTTTTCAGTTTTTGTCTGAAGTATGAGTTTTTTACAAAGCCTATCAATTCCTAGACGACCCAAGCCCTTTTCACCAGTGACAGCTCGTTTCTTCTCACCTGAAACTTTGTTACTCTGTTTTTTTCTAGTCCCGATGAGCAACCAACTTTGAAGCAAAGTGTCTTGACTCATCCCTGAACCATTATCCTCGATTACAATAACTGGAGATGCTGAGTCCATTTCCTGAAACTTGATTAGAACTTGCTCTGCATCTGCATCATACGAATTTTTCACGAGCTCTGAAAATGCAACAACAGAATTCGATATACTCTCCCGTCCGAGCTGGATAGGAACACGCACATCGATTTCAAACGGAAACGCACCAATCAGTTCTTTATCACTCAAAATACATCTCCTCCAACCCACGGAATTTCTCTCACAGCTGATACCGTCAAATGACGACAGCGAATGCGCTGATTGAGAAAATTATTTGTATCAGGATTCCTCAACATCCGAAGCAATTTCCGACAATCATCGATACTTCCTGACTTGGGTCGGGCAATAATCAAATGATTTTCAGCAGCAATCATTTGCTTACCGATCACCAGTGTTCCTGCTGCACGAAAGGTATCAGACGGACTTGATGTTCGGCGAATTGCGACAAAAGGCGGTTGTTTCAACGCACCCGAATATTTCCAGGTTTCGGTGATTTCACGATCGCAGATTTCATCCCAGACAGTGAGATTCTTGGGATGGATATACGGAACAGCTTCCCCGTCTTGCTTATCGCGGTAAGGAACAACCGGCCCAATGGAAATCTCGAAAAAATCTCCTACGCAAGTCTCTACAGGACCTAAACCCAACCAATTCGGGGTGTCGATAGAATTTTCAACTACCGCGCTAAGCAAAAAGACATCTACATCGGTCTTTTGATCAAACCGGCCAGAAGGAAAAATCGTACATTTTAACTTTTCAGCAATCAGCCCTCTCCATTTTTCGTAGCGCGATCCAGATCGAAGCACGTCAGGAAGAATTGCACTTACCGAAGTGCCAGGCCGAGTGTAATCCGCAATATGCTGCATGAATTTTGCAGCAGCATTGATTTTGCCGACAGCCCATTCGCAAGAACTTCCTGCAGGCATTTTATAATACGGCGGATTGACAATGACATGCGTTGCACATTTCAGTACGTCTTCATTTTCAAACGCATCTCCCTCCTGAATATGAGGCAGCAGACCTTTTGCGTCATTAAGATCACTAAGATCAGGGCGAACTCCGCGGGATACCGCTTCAAGAATCAGCCGCAATTTGGTTGTCTCGACAAACTCCTCAAACAGGTCCAGCCCGAACAAGCATTGCCCCCAGTCCGATAACGTTTTTCTGAGACTGGATTTATTTACCGGCAACTTTCTGGAACACGCAATTAGAAGATTGCCGGCACCACATGCTGGATCGACAACTATTGAGCTTCTTGCAATGGAATTTGGGAGAAGCCCAACAGCCTCGTCGGCTAAATCATCACCAGTAAAGAATGAACCTGCATCCCTTAGCTCACTTATCGGAATAAGGGATCGAAGATGCAGTTCAAGTTGACGAGCACTAAAAAGCGAACTCTGTATCTCGTGTGTATTATAAGAGCCAGCCGGGGACAACAGAACTTTGCCCGCGAACTCCCCTAATTGATTGGTATATGCTGAAAAAGACTCCATAAGCACCTGTCAATTTTCGACGACAGAAGCTATCACTGGAACTCCCGCTTAGCAAACTCTCCCTATAGAAGATTTGCTTATGCTACGCGCCGATGCGGCCTTTGCTGGAGGGGAGGAGATCGAGCGCACGGGGATCGGAGTCGCAGGCCACCCGCAGCGCGCGGGCAACGGCCTTAAAGATGGCTTCGATGCAGTGGTGCAGATCTTCACCGAATTTCAGCTCAATATGCAGATTCATTTTTGCGGAGTCGCAGAATGAACGCCAGAAATGCTTGAAAATGGTTACATCAAAATCGCGAATATATTTTTGCTCATGCTCCACGCGGTAGACAAAATAGGGCCGACCGCCGAGGTCCAGACAAACGTCGGCCTGCGCCTGCGCCTCGTCCATGGGCACCACCCAGAATCCATAGCGGTTGATCCCCTTCCGATCTCCAAGCGCTTTGTTCAACGCTTCGCCCAGAACAATTCCGACATCCTCAACGAGATGGTGATAATCGACGTCAATATCACCCGCAGCTTTAATCTTCAGATCAAAGAGCGCATGTTTGGCGAGCAGATCGAGCATATGGTCAAAAAATGGAATCCCGGTGGCAATCGAATAATCGGCCTTGCCGTCGATATTCAGCGAAAGCTCAATCTGCGTCTCTTTCGTATTGCGGGTAATCTGGGCGGTTCGAACGGGCTGCATACGTTTTCCTTTGGTTATTCAGACAAACACTGAACGCTGCGACCGGCGTGTAAGAATGCTTCGTATCCTCGGCAGATCGCAGAAAGGGGAAATTAGAACCTCGCCTTCCCGGGGTCAACCCAATATCTTCAAACAGAGTTCATTGGTAATACGAATGTGTTTGTCTCAATCTACCCAAAACGAGGAGCAGTCATGGAACATTTAAAAGGCAAAGCGCTAAACCTGAAGGAGGAGATCGCCTACGCCGACGGCGCGGTGATCAGCAAAACCCTGCTCAAGAAGGCAACGGGCAACATTACGCTCTTCTCCTTCGACAAGGGCCAGGGATTGAGTGAACACACCTCGCCGTTCGACGCCGTCGTCCAGGTCGTCGAAGGTGAAGGCGCATTCATCATCGACGGCCAGCTCAAAACCGTGAAGGAAGGCGAAATGATCATCATGCCCGCCAACATTCCGCACGACGTCCAGGCCGCCGAACAACCTTTCAAGATGCTGCTCACGATGATCCGCTCGGAACAGTAGACTAATTACAAAATGATTATGGACAGAATGATTTTTAACGGACCTGGAGAATCATTCCCGTTTCCTGGTTTTTAAACGCGTTCCGGCCACGGGCCTACAGTTGAAACACCGAGCCGACGCGTTTGCAGCCCAGCTTCTCGTAATACCGGTCCTCGTCGGAAAGCACATAAACGTCGCGGTCCGGATGCTTCTGCTTTATCCTTTCCAGCAGCGCTTTCCCGTAGCCGTTGTTCCTGCAGTCCGGCGCAACATAGAGTTCGCTGACGTAGATGCCGAGTCCATCCACCACGGCGCGCAGATATCCACAAATCCGACCTTGGCTCTCGCAGATATAGGTCTCGCCCTCCAGCAAGGCCTTCTTGAACCCCTCGATCCTGTTGTCGCCCGTGAACGAATTCCAGTCCGGCTCCGCCTTCAGGAGCGCGATCAATCCGGATTCGTGATTCTTGCCATATCTAAAAATGCTGACCATCCCGGCTCCCTATGCCTGGCTAACGCTGAAGATCTCGCGCGGCTGAAAACCGCCGCGCTCATCGGGCTTGCTATGCCTCAAGAATTCTTTTCAGGTTCTTTCCTTCCTCCCGCAGATAAGCCCGGAAAATGGATACCCCATCATCGATCTTGCTTCTGAACAACTTCCTGCCGATCCAGCCGATCTGGAAGGTTGCCGATGAGACGAAACGACAGCCATCGGTCGTCTGCTCCATAATGAATTCCTTTTTCGGAAAGAAAATTCTCATCGCTCTTGATGCGGGTCTATACTCAATATGCCGATCGGGCACCACCTTGGAAATGATGAACGTGAACCTATGGGGCTTCCCGTGGAGGTTTTTCTCGGCATAAGCGATTGATCCTTCTACCCACGGTTCGCCCTTCAGCCAGCGAAAACTAATGTTGTCTGGGTTGAGTGTCTTGAACCCTTCGTCGTCCACAATGCCCGTCAAATAGCTGAACAACTTCGCTGGCGACGTATTGATCTCGATCGACTCCGTCACGACAATCTCGGTGAATAATGGCATTCTTTGATCTCCTTGCACAACGGCTTTCCAACAAACCCACTGAAACAGGCACATGTTATCCGCAATTGATACAAAGAAAAGGATGAAAGTCGGAATTTCTGGCACGCGGGCATTTTCGGCATGATGCCGTCCGTTTCGATGACAGCCTTTGCCGTCATTTTTGGTAGCTGCGGAAGAAAAAACAGATCGCGAAGAGGTTTTTAGCGCGGTTGCTGGTTGCGCAATTGCGCACAATGGAGTATCGGTCTATCACCATAAACAATGGGAGGTTGTCATGAAAAAATGGATCTTTGGGACTCCGGTCAACGGCATACTGCCCTCGATCGGCCTGCTGCTGAATCGTCTGGTGTTTGGCGGCTTCATGCTTTATGGACACGGCTGGAGCAAGCTGATGTCGTTCAGCGAGCAAGCGTCCAACTTCCCCGATCCGCTCGGAATCGGCAACACGGCCAGCATGGCCGCCGCCATCTTCGGCGAAGTGGTCTGCTCGGCGTTCATCATTCTGGGCGTGGCAACCCGCATTTCGACGCTTCCGCTGATCTTTACCATGGGCGTCGCAGCCTTTGTTGTCCATGCCGACGCTCCGCTCTTTATGAGTGGCGGTGCCGCCGCAAAGGAACCCGCCTTGCTCTACCTCGCCGCCGGGGCATTACTCTTCTTCACGGGTGCCGGCCGCTTTTCCATCGATGGCATCATTAGCCGCATTTAAATTTATAATTTGTTTAGGATTTCGAATTTAGAAATTTAAATTTTCCCTGATCAGATAAGATCAGGGTTAAGGTTGTTGGCCGTGCTCGATCCGTTCGATTCGGTTTGTGTCGAATCCAAATTCGCCGGCCATCCGGACCAGCCGGTCGATTTCCGATGCCGGGGTGGCGGGGTCGCGGACCAGAATCCAGAAATAGTTGAAGTTTGGGCCGGTGACGATCGCCTCGCGGTAATCCTCGTCGAGATGGATAATCTTGTAGGTGGCGAAGAACGGGCCGAAAAAGCTGACCTTGAGCCATCCCTGGTTGGGATCGTCCTTAAACTTGGCCACGCCCACCGCCTCCTTCCATTTTTCTTTTTCCGGATCATATCCCCGATTGACGACCTTGACCGTACCATTGGTGTTTAGGGAGTATTGTGCGCTGACGGATGTCAGCCCCTTTTCAAACCGATGGGGAAAGCGCGCCGCCTCGTACCACGTGCCGAGATAGCGTTCGAGCTCAAACCCCGAAACCGGATCAAGCCCCGACGTAGTACGGCAACCGGCGGTCAACGCCAGACCCAGAAACATCAAACAGGCGGGCATCTTTTTCTTCGTTTTCATTGATCGATCTCCTTTTTAAATGGCTCCAGCCACTTTCCTGAAAACACATAAACATATAGGCTCAGAGTACCAGAGTGAGTGCAAGTGATTTCCTGTAAATAGTTTTGGGCTTGGCGGGAAGGCTGTCGCTGAAGAGTGGTTTTTTGCGAGATTGGATTTGCGCACCATTGAATCAAGTTCACTTGCGTGTTGTTTATAAACCAGGGCGCAAAGCCCGTCAGGAGACTTTTCCGAGATAAAACGCATTTTTTCTTTGCTTCCTTCCCTCGGTTCTGATAGCCATGGAACGTCAATTGAGAGTGTTAACTGGGAGTGGTGCACAATGGTAGCAAGGAATTTAGACATGCTACGGGCGGAAGGAACCCCTTTTGCCATCTTTGAATGCAACCAGCACAAGGGGGATGGGTCTCTCTCTTTTTCATGCTGCAGCGAGTCGGTCAACAGCCTGTTGTTTGTAGATCCGTCCGAACTTGAAAAAGATGGCAATGCGGCGTGGAAGCATGTGGAATCCGACCATGTCACGAAGGTCCAGAACGCCTTTTCGCATTCGTTTCAGACGCTTACTCCCGTCGAGGTCCAATTTAAGGTGCAAGGCCCAAAAAAGGAATCGTTGTGGGTGCGCTGCCGGGCCTTTCCATGCAAAGTGGATGAAATGGTTGTCTGGAACGGGTTCATGGAGGACGCGACCGAAGCGGTGTTGAGGGAGGACGACGCGAAGCGGCAGAATTCTCTTCTTCGCAACCTATTCGAGAATCTTCCCGACCAGATCTACTACAAGGATGCGGACGGGCGATTGTTGGATGCCAATGCCGTTTGCTGCCGCCACCACAATGCCACGCTGGAATCAATCCAGGGGAAGACTGTGCGAGATCTGTATCCAGGTCCTCGCGGGGAGGACGCTTGGCGGCAGGAGCAGGAATTGATGGCCGACGGCACCGTGATCCGTCAAAGCGAAAGCTTCGACATGAAGGGTAGAAGGCAACTGCATCTCGATACGGTCAAGATTCCCTTGTTCAGCAAATCAGGCCGATTACTGGGGCTGGCTGGTGTTTCGCGCGACATAACGGATCAGGTCTTGAGCGAACGGGAACTGGTCCGGGCCAAGCGCGAAAGCGAGCAGTATGCCGCGTTCATCCAGACGATCTTCGACAATCTCGACGACCAGCTCTACTACAAGGATGCCCAGTCACGCGTGCTTGGCGGCAACAAGGCTTGGTTGAAGCATTGCGGCGCAGAAACACTGGATGAACTGATCGGCAAGACGGACATAGAGCTGTATCCAGGCGATCTGGGCAGGGAGTTGTTCGAAGGGGAGCAGGCTCTGCTTGCCGCAGGC
>JAAYDL010000036.1 GCA_012729265.1 Lentisphaerota bacterium
CGTTGGGCTGAATCTGGAAGATGAGCGTATTGGGTTTAATGCGGGTAATGTCGCAGACGTCGTCGTCGCACTCCACCTGCTGAAAGAGCTGGAGCGGCGGCACTTTAAACTGCACCACAATCTCGGTTGTCTTGCGCGCCATCCGCTTGCCGGTGCGCAGCAGAATCGGTACGCCGGCCCAGCGCCAGTTATTGATCGAGAGGCGTAGCGCCACAAAGCTTTCCGTATCGGACTCGGGATCGATCCGATTCTCTTCCAGATAGCCTTTAACGCGCTTACCTTCGCTGTCCATGCCTTCGGAATACTGTCCGCGGCAGACGGCATCTGAAATATTTTTGCGGATATCCAGCTTCGTTGCATTGAGGACCTTTACCTTTTCGTTGTGAATCGACTCGGCAGAAAGATCGCCCGGCGCCTCCATCGTCACAAGGCAGAGCAGCTGGAGCAGATGATTGGTCACCATATCGCGCAGCGCTCCGTATTCGTCATAATAGCCGCCGCGCCCCATCTCCATCCCAACGGTCTCGGCGGCGGTGATCTGAATGTGGTCAATATAACTTCGGTTAAACACCGGCTCAAAGATGGCGTTTGCAAAGCGGAACGAGAGAATATTCTGAACGGTCTCTTTCCCGAGATAATGATCCATACGGTAAATCTGCGATTCGTCTAAATGGCACAGCAACGCCCGGTTCAGCGTCCGCGCGCTCTCCAGATCTTTACCAAACGGCTTTTCAATAATCACCCGCGTCCAGTGGGGTCCGCCCGGCTTTGCAATGAGCCCGGTCTGTTTCAGCATACGAACGGCGGGCTCAAACAGTGAGGGAATGACCGACAGATAAAAAAGCCGATTTCCGGGATAAACCTCCGTATCCTCCAGCCGCGCCTTCAACTCCTCATACGCTTCCGGTGTAGAAATATCGCCCCGATGGTAGCGGACGTGCTCAACAAACTGCGCCACCGCATCCTCCTTCGCAGGAAGTCGAGAAAACGTTTTGATGGATTCGCTCAGCATGGCGCGGAAGGTCGCGTCGTCATAATCGCGCCGCGCAACCCCGACAATCACAAACCGCTCCGGAAGAAGTCCCTGCAAATAGGTCATAAAAAGCGCCGGCATCAGCTTCCGATGCGTCAGGTCGCCCGATGCACCAAAGATCACCAGCGTCACGGGATCTTTCACCCGGTTTTCAGAAACACTTCCAACAGCTGACATAACATAACCTCTCTATTAATTGCGGTAGAGGCTACACACGCCACCCCGGTTTTTCAACGCTTGCCGCGTCTTCATTTTCCCGCTACCTTACTGCGCGTTCACTATGAAAATTCTTACACGACACCTGTTTCTAAATCTAATTAAGCCGATGATCTATCTGTTATTGGCTTTCACGATGCTGTTTATCATAGCCGACCTGATGAACAACGCATCCGAATGGATTACCAAGAGTGTGCCGATGAGGGTCATCCTCCAATATTACACCCTCATGCTGCCTTCGATGATCATTTTCATTGTCCCGATCTGCCTGCTGCTCGCCACGCTCTACAGCCTCTCCATGCTCACCCGCCACAGCGAAATTGTGGCCATGCGCGCCAGCGGCGTCAGCATCTATTCCATCATTCGCTCCTATCTGTTTATGGGGATTCTCTGCTCACTAATAACGTTTTTCATCAACGAGTTCTGGGGCGCACAACGGGCCTACAGCGCCGAAAAACTCAACGAAAGTCACATTAACCCCGAAGAAGGGAATGTCTACACCGATGCGTTCTTTCTCAAAAATCCCATCAAATTGACCAGTTGGCACATCGAGAGCTTTGACACGCGGACTTACACTATGAACAACGTTGTCTTCCGCACCTTCCGCCCCGACGGCTCCGACCTAAAAAAAATTACCGCTAAAAAGGGCTATTGGCTCGACGAAGAATGGTGGCTCCAGGACGGCACCATTGAAGAGTTCGACGAAAACAGCATCCGACTCCCCAAAGAGCTTCAGTTCGACACTTGGCAGCTCAAGGTCAGCGAAACCCCACAGGACCTGATTAACGAACTTAAACCGGCTGAATACCGCTCTTCCCTTGAGCTGCGGCACTACATCAAAACTCACAAGTTTCTGAAAGAGGAGACGCTGAACAAATACCGCGTCGACTTTCACCACCGCCTCACCATGCCCTTCATCTGCCTGATCGCTGTCATTATCGGAATTCCGGTCGGCGCACACACGGGTCGCAAAGGCGCACTGGCCGGCATCATGCTGGCCATCGGCATGTTTTTTGGACTCTACGCCCTACAGTTCACCATGGAATACCTCGCCAAACAAATGTACATCGCACCGTGGATTGGAGCGTGGTCCTCGATCATCCTCTTCACGATCATCGGCAGCGTTATGATCCACCGTATGCGGTAAATTCTGCGGAACAGATGGAATCATGATAGAGCATTTTTTGATTAAAATGTCGTCACAGAATTGTAGGGCGGGAATGGTTAAAAACCTTCCCGCCGCGGCTGGAAGGGCTTTACCCGTTATGGTTGCGCATCGCGCGCTGAGCGGCGAGATCAGACTCGCGCTTCTTAATGACATCGCGTTTATCAACTACATTTTTACCGCGGCCCAACCCGATTTTCACCTTTACCTTACCGCGCACGAGATAGACTTTCAGCGGGACAATCGTCAGCCCTTTCTCGCGGATTTTTCCGTAGAGCCGCTCTATTTCCTTGCGGTGCATGAGCAGTTTGCGTTCGCGCGTCTGGTTGTGGTTAAAGATGTTACCCTGCTCATAGGGCTGAATGGTGCAGGAAACCAGCCAGGCTTCCATGCGGTCGTCGATATGCACGTAGCCTTCCTGGATACTGAGGTGACCCAACTTCACCGACTTAACCTCCGTCCCGGTCAGCATAATTCCGGCTTCGATCTGCTCCAGAATATGATAATCACGCAGCGCCTTCCGGTTGGTGGCCAGCACCCCCGCCGCAGGATCATTCTTCTTTTTTTTATTCTTTCCAGCCATCTTAAATCCAACTCCGAATATCGAAACGCAAAATTCTAAACGAATTCCAAACCCTTAAAAGCAAAAAGCCCAAAACCTTTGAGCCTTGAGCTATGGCCAATTTAAATTCAGATTTCGATATTGAAGCTTCGTGCGTCCTTCTCGTTTAGAGCAGGATCGATGCATCGAAATCGAGTCCGGGAATCTCCGGTTCTTCCTGAGAAAACACCATTTCTGCGGTCAGCAACCCTTCGGCAATTTCCTTCAGAACAATGTCGTGCTTATCCTGTTCCGGATGATCCGGCTTAACCATCGGACGTGCACCGGCATTGAGCTGACGGGTACGATAGGAGATCAGATTGACAAGCATCGGAATGTTCGGGATCTTCTCTTCCGCAATATTCAAGTAGTTTAAATTCATAATGTTGCTCCGCTAGCGGCCCTTATGGCCGAAAAGACTGCGAGTGAAAAAATACGCAGGCCTTCCACCTGTGGTAAAAAACGGCGCGCAGTATAGCACTCTGCCTTATGGCGTCAAACGCCATTTAAGACAAATTCCACCGCCGCGCAAAGCCATCACCTCAGCCGCGCAACGTCTCAATCATCTTGGCGAGCTTTTCACTTTTTTCGATCAACTCGGCCTGTCGTTTTTCCTGAACCGCCACTACATCATGCGGGGCCTTGCTTACAAAATTCTCGTTACTCAGCTTTTTCTTTACGTTGATCAAATGCCCGTTGACTTCATCGAGCTCTTTCGTGAGCTTTTCGATTTCAGCGTCCACATCAACCAAGTCTTCGATCGACATATAGACCGCACCCAGCGCACTGATCCCACTCGGCATCGCGCCGCTCGGAGTAAAGTTCACATTGACCTCAAGCTTCTCCGCCTTGAGCGAAGCCATAATGGATTCTTTATCGTCCTCAACTTGTTCGGCATATTTTCCGTTAACCGGACGCACAAAAAACGCGACTTCCTGCTTGTTGGGTAGATTATATTCCGACCGCAGAATACGACCCACGCGAATCAGATCGTGCTTGCCGTCCACATACTTCACCACGGAAGGATCAATCCCCTTGAGCACCGATTCTTCCGGCCACGAAGCCAGCATGATGGTCTCATCTGCGTGATTGTATTCCATTCCGTGCCAAAGCTCTTCCGTCAGGAACGGCATGAAAGGATGGAGCAGCTTGAGCGCGGTCGAGAAGACAAAATGCATGACCTGCAGCGTATGTTTCTTCTGCGCAGGGGTTCCTTTATAGAGGATCGGCTTGGCATATTCGAGATACCAGTCGCAGTAGCTGTGCCAGAAGAAATCGTACAGCGCGAGCGTCGCATCATTAAAACGGTAACGCTGAAGATTATCGTTCACCGACGCGATCGCCTCATTCAGCTTCGCCAGCAGATGCTGATCGTCCGGCGTTAAGTCAGCTTTATTGAACGCCAGATCCTTTACATCGAATCCTTCCGAATGCATCTGCATAAAGCGCGCGGCGTTCCAGATTTTTGTGCCAAAGTTACGACCGATCTCAAACTTTTCATCACTGATGTAAACATCCTGACCGGTCGCTGTAATCATCAGCAGCGAAAAGCGCAGCGCGTCGGAGCTGTATTTTTCAATGATATCGAGCGGATCGATCGAATTACCGAGGCTCTTCGACATTTTACGCCCCTGATCGTCGCGCACCGTACCGTGGATATAAACCGTGTCGAACGGAATATCGTTCATGACTTCCAGCCCCGACATAATCATGCGCGCCACCCAGAAGAAGATGATTTCATTCCCGGTCACGAGCGTCCTGCTGGGATAATAAAACTTCAGATCATCATTCTGCTGGGGCCAGCCGAAAACACTGAACGGCCAGAGCCACGAAGAGAACCACGTGTCGAGCACATCCTCATCCTGACGAATATTCACGGAGGCACATTTCGGGCAGGCGGTTTCCGTCGTTTTCGAGGCCCACTCATGTCCGCATTGGTCGCAGTAAAAAATTGGAATACGGTGGCCCCACCAGATCTGACGCGAAATGCACCAGTCGCGGATGTTTTCCATCCAGTTCATGTAGGTGTTGGTCCAGCGCTCAGGAACAAACTTGATGCGTCCGGCATTCACCGCTTCAATGGCGGGGCGGGCAAGCGGTTTCATTTTAACAAACCACTGCGGCGAAAGACGCGGTTCAACCACCGTATCGCAGCGGTAGCAGTGCCCCACCGCATGCATGTGCTTTTCAACCTTTTCAACCAGCCCGTTGGCCATCAGATCTTCCATCAGCTGTTTGCGGCACTCAAAGCGGTCCATGCCTTCGTACGGCCCCGCATTCTCGTTCATGATGCCGGTATCGGTCATGACGTTAATCTGCGGAAGCTTGTGACGCAGGCCCATTTCAAAGTCGTTCGGATCATGCGCCGGCGTTATCTTCACCAGACCCGTACCGAATTCCGGATCCACATAGTCGTCCGCAATAATTGGAATTTCGCGATTCATAATCGGAAGTACCACCACCTGTCCGATCAAATCTTTATAGCGCTCGTCGCGCGGATTCACCGCAACGGCGGTATCGCCGAGCATTGTTTCCGGGCGGGTGGTCGCCACAACAATACGTTTCTTCTGCCCTTTTACGGCATAGCGCAGATGATAGAGAGCGCCCTCCACCTCAACGTGTTCGCTCTCCTCGTCCGACAGCGCGGTCTGGCAGCGCGGGCACCAGTTAATGATGCGGTTGCCCCGATAAATCAATTTCTTTTCATAAAGCCGACAAAAGATCTCCAGAACGGCCTCGCTCAAGCCTTCGTCCATCGTAAAGCGTTCGCGGTCCCAGTCGCAGGAAGCGCCCAACTTCTTCAGCTGATTGGAGATGGTGGAACCATACTCCTCTTTCCACTCCCAAACCCGCTCAACAAACTTTTCTCGCCCCAGAGCATCGCGATCCTTGCCCTCTTTACGCAGCGCACGCTCCACCACATTCTGCGTGGCGATGCCGGCGTGGTCGGTGCCCGGAACCCATACGGTGTTTTTTCCCTGCATACGCGCAACGCGCGTGAGCACATCCTGAATATTGTTGTTGAGCGCGTGGCCCATGTGCAGAATACCGGTCACATTCGGCGGCGGAATGACGATGCAGAACGGGTCGCCCCCATTAGCGCTTTCATTATGAAAACGGCCATCCGCCATCCACTTTTGATACCACTTTTCCTCAACATTCTTTGGTTCGTATGTTTTTGATAATTCCGACATAAGTTTAATCCGTAATTTTTAATTCGTATTGGTTATTGCGTATTCCGTATTGCGTATTGCGTATTGATAAAAACAGAGAAATACGCAGTACGAAATACGTAATCAATCTACTTTTCCTCGTCTAAAAACAGCTTATATTCCACGCCGTCGACGAGCGCCTCCCACGACGCTTCGATAATGTTTTCCGAAACGCCCACGGTGCCCCACGACTGCTTGCCGTCGGTCGATTCGATATGCACGCGCGTTTTCGCTGCAGTGGCCTCCTCCGGATCGAGGATACTCACGCGGTAATCTGCCAACTGCACATCGGCAATGCTCGGATAAAACTCCGCCAGCGCATGACGCAGCGCCATATTGAGCGCATCCACAGGGCCGTCGCCCTCCCCGACCGTAAAGACCTTTTTCTGATCGTTCAGCTTCAGCTTGAGCGTCGCCTCCGAAACACAGGGATCATCCTTTCTGCGCTTCTCAACAATCACGCGGAAGCCTTCGAGCTCGAAGAAGCTCTTATGCTCCTTCAGCACCTTTTTTATCAGCATTTTAAACGAGGCGTCGGCCGCTTCATACACATAGCCGCCCTTCTCCATCTTCTCCATCGTCTGGAGAATTTCGCGCACCTCAGGCGATTTGCGATCAATGTTGTCGAGCCCCATTTCAATCAGCTTTTCCATCACATTGCTCGCGCCCGAAAGCTCTGAAATCAAAATGCGGCGTGTATTGCCCACTGAATCCGGAGACACATGCTCAAAGCTCTGCGAAACCTTGCGGACGCCGTCCACATGCATGCCCGCCTTATGCGCAAACGCGCTTTCGCCCACAAAGGCCGCGCGCTGATTATCCCGCAAATTGGCCTGCTCGTTCACATATTGCGAAACCTGCTTCAGATTCTTCAAATTTTTTGGATCGGCCAGACAGGTCTTCTCTGTTTTACAAATCACATTCGCGATCACCGAAACCAGATTGCAGTTACCGCAGCGCTCGCCGAATCCATTCATCGTGCCCTGAACCTGCACCGCGCCCGCGCGTACCGCCTCCAGCGCATTCGCCACGCCCAGCTCAGAATCATTATGCGTGTGAATACCGATCGAGACCTTAAAGCGATTTCGAACGAGCGATGTTATTTCATACACCTCGTGCGGAAGACGCCCGCCGTTGGTATCGCACAGCACCAACACATCGGCTCCGCCGCGCGTTGCCGCCTCCAGCGTCTGCAGCGCATATTCCGGGCTGTCTCGGTAGCCGTCAAAAAAGTGCTCTGCGTCATAAATGACCTCCTTACCGTGCTCCTTCAGGAAACGGCAGGTATCCTCAATCATCAGCAGATTTTCTTCCGGCGTCGTCTTGAGCACCTCAATCACATGCAGCAGCCAGGTCTTGCCGAAAATCGTGCAGACCTCGGTATCCGCTTCCAGTAGCGCTAGGGTCCCCTTATCGTCCTCGATCTTCACATGGGCCCGACGCGTGCTGCCGAACGCAGCCACTCTGGCGTGCTTCAGGTTCTCCTTCTTGATCTCCTTAAAAAACGCCATGTCCTTCGGATTCGAAGCTGCGTAGCCACCCTCAATATAGTCCACCCCGAACGAATCGAGCATCTTCGCCACCTGGATTTTCGATGCCGGCGAAAAGGTCACGCCCTCCGCCTGCGCTCCGTCCCGCAGTGTCGTATCATAAATAAAGACTTTGCTTTCTGCACTCATAGCCATTCACCTGTCTCTTTAACAAAGGGCCAGAACATACCGCACCCCCTTCCTCAGAACCAAGCTTGAAGGGCGATTTTCTAACACCGCTCCGCCTCGACGAATCCGCAGCCCAAAACTACCAACGCTCCGTATATTCAAAATGTACGAGTATCAAACCACCGAACACACCGAACGCACTGAAAAAAGATCCTTTTTATCCCGCCTGTATGGAAATGCATGGCATTCCATGATCATTGCGGCTCATAAAGCCGTCGCTACATTTTGCACTGTTGCAACGTTGGCTCTGTGAGCCAATTCATCATCCTTGTAGTGTTGGCTCTGCGAGCCAATTCATCGTTGCAGCGAAAGTCGAACAAAAACACACCCCTCGCAGAAGCGACGAAGACGTCGCATCTACGAAAAAAAATAAGCATTTCCAAAATCAGTGTAAATCTGAGCAATCTGTGGATAGAATCGGCATAAACCATCAGCGGGCGGAATCATCCAGGGCCTTTTTATTTGGACTCATAGTCTTGCGGTGAGCATTGCATAGGCTTTGCTTTGATTCGCGACAATGGCTTCTACATGGCCGTTGATGGTGGTGTGGATTTCTTGCTCTGCGTGGAAAAAG
>JAAYDL010000295.1 GCA_012729265.1 Lentisphaerota bacterium
AAGAACGGGGTCACGTCTTAACATTCAACAGTTCTTTCGCTTTGGCACGGGAGCAGGAGAACCGGAATCCGCCCGTCCCGTCCATGTTGAATGTTAACGTTGCTTCTATTTTTGCATCGTCGTAAGCGCTAGAAAGATTCGTTTTCTACACCTCCTCCAGAGCCGAGAAAATCATCTTATGCACCCCTATATCCGCACAAGCTTTCATCACCTTCTCCTTATATTCGTGTCCATCCGCGTTCATCTGCGGTCATTTTCTGCTGAGGAGCCGCGTTAGGGGTTGTTAATTCCAGCTGGTCTCGAATACCCACGGCCTGCCGCACCCTGATCTTTACTGATCAGAGGAAATTCGAATTTCGGAATTTGGGCTTAGGATTTTTGCAATCGGTAAAATTGCGGGCGGCCAAAGGGAAAGGTAATCCCTGCTTGAGGGGGGGGGTAAAATAGGATAACTTCCCTCCTTCTTTTTTGCGAACACAGGAATTGCCATGAATTGGATTTTAAAAAAAATTATCGGATCAAAAAACGACCGCGACCTAAAGCGAATGCAACCGCTGGTCGAGAAGATTAACGAACTCGATAAAGAATATCAGCGCCTGAGCGATGACGAGCTCAAGGCCAAAACCCCGGAATTCAGAGAGCGGCTCAAGAATGGGGAAACGCTTGAGGATATTGAGCTGGAAGCCTTTGCGGTTGCAAAAAACGCGGCGCGGCGCCTCTGCGGGACGCAGGTTGAAGTGTGCGGCCACACCCTGGATTGGAATATGGTCCATTTCGATGTGCAGCTCATCGGCGGCTTGGCCATTCATAAAGGGATGATTGCTGAAATGGCGACGGGGGAAGGTAAAACGCTGGTGGCCACCCTTCCGGTTTATCTCAACGCGCTCAACGGTCGCGGTGTGCATGTCGTAACGACCTCCGATTACCATTCCCAGCGCGACTCCGAATGGATGGGCCATCTGTACAAATGGCTCGGGCTGAGCGTCGGCTGCCTGCGGAACCAAATGCCGCCGCCGCAGCGTCGTGAAATGTATTTGTGCGATATCACCTACGGCACCAACTCCGAATTCGGCTTCGATTATCTGCGCGATAACATGTGCGGAACCGCCGAGGAGATGGTGCAGCAGAAAGGCCACGCCTTCGCCATCATCGACGAAATTGACTCGATCCTGATCGACGAAGCGCGAACACCGCTGATTATTTCCGGCCCGGCCCCCTATTCGTCCACACAGTATCAGGAACTCCAGCCGGCGGTGGCTCGGCTGGTTCGTCGTCAACGCGATCTCTGTACTCGTCTGCTGCAGGAAGCGAAGGAGCTGCTTGAACGCGGCGAGGAAGATGATGCTGCGCTGAAGCTCTATCAGGTGTTTCAGGGCATGCCGAAAAACAAGCAGCTGATGCATCTCATCGAAGATGTCAATATGCGCCGCCTGCTGGAAAAAACGCAGTTGAACATGCTCAAAAAAGAGAACGAAAAAGCGGCGCGCGATCTGCGGCAGGAACTCTTCTTCACGATCGACGAAAAAGGGCACGACGCCGGCCTGACGGATATCGGCTGCGCCGAGCTCAACCCGAACGATCCTGAAATGTTTGTTCTTCCGGACATGGTGTCCATGATGGCGGAACTCGACGGCCAGACCGATCTTACCCCGGCAGAAGCGATGGAGAAACGGCGTGCGATTCAGGAAGACTATGCCCTGCGCAACGAGCGCGTACACGCGGTCGACCAGCTGATCCGCGCCTATTGCGTTTATGAAAAGGATATTGACTATGTGGTTCAGGACGGTCAGGTGGTGATCGTTGACGAACATACCGGCCGCCTCATGGCGGGCCGCCGCTGGAGCGACGGGCTGCACCAGTCGGTCGAAGCCAAGGAAGGGGTTAAGATCGAACGCGAAACGCAGACGCTGGCCACGATCACCATCCAGAACTATTTCCGCATGTACGACAAGCTCTCGGGCATGACCGGAACGGCGGAAACCGAGGCCGACGAGTTTCACCAGATCTACGGCCTCGATGTGATGGTGATTCCCACCAACCGCCCGATCCGGCGTGTGGACCTCAATGACCAGATTTATAAAACCCAGCGCGAAAAGTTTAAAGCGGTGGTCGACGAAATTAAAGAAGCCCACGCGCGAAAACAGCCCGTGCTCGTCGGTACGGTCGCGGTGGAAACCTCCGAAATTCTCAGCCGGATGCTGCGTCGGGAAAACATTATTCACAATGTGCTCAATGCCAAAAACCATGCGCGCGAAGCCGAAATTGTCGCCAACGCCGGACAGCCCGGCGCCGTAACCATCGCCACCAACATGGCCGGACGCGGCACCGACATTAAACTCGGACCCGGCGTAGTTTATCTGGACCCAAAAGAGGTTGAGTCGAAGGAATTCTCGCTCGAAACCAAGGTAAACGGCCAAACGCTGCGCAACCTGCTCAAGGAAAGACCCTGCGGACTTTATGTCATTGCCTCCGAGCGGCATGAGTCGCGCCGGATCGACCGCCAGCTGCGCGGGCGTTCCGCCCGTCAGGGGGACCCCGGAGTAACCCGCTTCTATATTTCGCTCGAAGACAACCTGATGCGTCTGTTTGGCTCCGACCGTATTACCGGATTTATGGAGCGGATGGGCCTGCAGGAAGGCGAAGTTCTTGAGCATCCGCTGCTGAATAAATCGATCG
>JAAYDL010000037.1 GCA_012729265.1 Lentisphaerota bacterium
CGGATTTTTCAATGATCCCTCTTGCCGACAACGGCGGAGAAGTAATCGACCGGCAGACTTGGGCGGAAAACCTGTCGAAGCAGTATGACGCGCTCCGAGGCGCACAGCGATATAAGCAACTTGCCGAACAGCTTGGTACTGACACAAAAACAGCCGTCGAACAGATGGCACTGGCGCAGAAGATTATCCGCAACGCTGCGGATGTGGAGGAAACGCAGGCCGAGGTGAACGCTTATACCCGCAGCATCAATATTGTGGAGGGATACAAGACAGCCAGCAAGGTGGGGCTGTTCGTCGGGGCGACAGTCGCCACCGGAGGCGGAAGCCTTACTGCGCTGGCGGGCAGCAGCATGTCTGTACCGGTAGCGGGAGCTGTGATCGTGGGCGGCGTGGATTGCATTGTAGACGTTGGAAAGACTACCAGCTCCATCATATTGGGTGAAGACCATCAGGTAACGGTGGATTTTGAAAAAGCCGGGGATGTAATCCAGCCAGTTTCGATGGTGATGGGCCTGGTCACAATGGACCCGAGCTCTGCGGTTGAGCAAATCGCTTTCATAGGCGAAGCGATGATGGAGTGGTGTTATCCCGGCAAAGTCACGGGGATAGCGGTGGAAACCACAAAAAAAGGAAACTCGATGGTGTTGGCGCGGCTCATTGAGCTGATAGGTGAAAACACCCCGGATGTCGAAAAAACGCTGGAAGGATTGAGCCTGGCGTTTCCAAAAGAGGAAGGCACGGCTCTTTCAGAGTTGATATTGGCTAACACCGTCGATTCCGAGGCGGCTCTCGAAAAAATGCGTGAACTTAACGCTCGAATCTCCGCTACCTCCCAAGAGGATGAAAACCAAAGCCCACCGCCGCAAGACACAGAACCTTCTGATGAAGACGGCGGCAGCCTGACTGGAGAACAGCCGGAAGCCGGCATGGGCTCCATTACGGGCCAGGAAATGGCCGGCACCTATAGCGGCAGCGCGACGCTGCAGCATGTCGAAGAAGATGTGGAGGCAGACGACAGCCTGGCGGTTACACTGCAACTGGGCGAGAACGGTACAGGCACAGTGGATGTGTACGGCTTTAGCGGCGAAGCAGAATACACGGGCAGCGCGGTCGCTTTTTCCGTGATAATGAAGGCGGATGGAGCGGCGGTTTACTGTTCCTTCAAGGGGAAAGCAAGCAAAAGCGGTAGCGGGATTACAATCAGCGGGATAATGAGCTGTTCCATGATGGGCATTACCTTCGCCTCCTATTCCTGGAGCGCGCAAAAATAAGCGCCGCAGTAGAACATCCCCGAGGGAAAGACATTTCGGTAAAACAGGAGGATTGAGCTATGTATTGCTCAAATTGCGGAACGCAAATATCGGAAAGCACAAGATTTTGTCCCACTTGTGGCAGCGAAATAAAGCAGGAGTCTCGAGCGCCACAGTCCGCAGGTCTGCGCGGATTCTCGCCCCGCATCAGCGACCCGGCTTTTGCCAAATATGTCAAAAACAGCAATCGCTGGGCGGCTATATTTTCCATAATTCTGGCTGTTGCTGCCGTGATCGGTTTCTATATATACGGCGAAGTCGGTTCGGAAATGGATAATCCCGCTTCGCTCTATATCGGGTTCGGGATCGGAGGCATGTTTCTGGTGATCGCGCTGTTTCAGATACTGGGCAGAAAGCGCAGTAAGACCTGGGACGGCACGGTGGAGGATAAGAAAATAAAAAAGAAAACCAAACGGCACGATTATGGCGACGATAATGTTCAATATGAGGACTATCTGGAGTATTCCGTCATCATACGAAGCGACCAGGGGAAACGGCACACCATCAAATCTAACGACAGCGATACCCTGTATAACTATTATCAGATCGGCGACCGGGTGCGGCATCACGCCGGACTTAACTCCTACGAAAAGTATGACAAGACCGGCGACAAGTTCATCCCCTGCAACGCCTGCGGGACATTGTGCGACATCCAAGAGGATTATTGCTTCCGGTGCAAATGCCCGCTGTTAAAATAAAAATGAAAAACGAATCATCAGGGCGGCATTATAAAGATTTGCTTTATTTGTTCATGCATGTGGCAAGCGGCACACCCCGCTCATATGACGAATAAATGCAGCTACACCAAGAAACTGAGGAATTGCAGGTGAATGACATGAACGGCTCAAAAAAACGAAATGGAATAATAATAGTCCTTTTGGCATTGGTGCTTGTGGTATGGGGCTTGGTCATAGCCGGCTGGGTTAAAAACTTCACGGGTGGCGTTAGCTTGTTCGAAAGGGGCAGCGACGACGCATTAAAAAGCCAAATCATCGACAAGCATTCCCCGTTTGAGCCTCCCGTTCAAACACCATCCCCGCAAGAGCCTGATGAGACTGCCCCCATTGTAACCCCCATGCAAACGCCAGCCCCGCAAGAGCTTGATGCAAGCGGTATCTGGGATATGACATTCCACCGCTATTATTCCTACGAGAACGAAGGTTCATGGGAATCAATTGGAATGGAAGAGATTTTTCTCTGGATGGAAATCTATTCCGGAAAGCAGTTTGAATGCGATATCATGCCCTACGAGGGTACCATAAACGGCGAGTCATATGCCGATTCCCTTGCCATCGAGCCTCAGCTCCACACAGGCGAAGTTGTCGGCAATATGCTGAGGCTATATCTCGATCTCGACAATTTCTATCTCGATCCCGCCTTAGAGGTAAGCGACACGATTCAGCCTGACTATATTGAAATTCCGATCACCGCAGAAAACGGTCGACCAAGCGGTACCTATGATTTTACATGGGTGGTAGTTGTTGATGACTACAACTTGCAAAGCCGTGTAACCATCGAGCTCAAAAAGAGATAAACGAAAACGCTTTTAGGAGGGAATGCTATGTTTTGCAGAAATTGCGGATCGGAAGTTAAAGATAACGCTAAATTTTGTTCGAAGTGCGGGGCAAATGTTGAGAGAAAAAATATTGATGCAAAGCGAATAAACCGCCAGGACGGGACAACCTATAATACCTTCCCACAACAGCCGTCTCAGGCTCCGCCGCAGCAGCCCTCCATGCAATATATCCCCCCTCAGCACTCGCCGAATCAGTCCCCTGCAGGCGGTGGCGGCTTGAAAAGACCGGGTGGCCGAAGCGCTCTGATAATCATACTGAGCATAGCGCTTGTGGCCGGACTATGTGTAAATATGTTCCAATTCGTAAACGGAACACATATCCTATCGAGGCATTCATCCCAAACCTCGTATTACAAAACCCCTGACGCCTCCCTTGTAAGTGACACCGATGAATGGGGCGCGGTACCTCTGAACCAGCTCATTATCGTATTCGACGATGATGTTAGAAAAAGCGAGGCTAAAAAAATAATCCAGCAGTTGGGTGGTGTCATTGTCGGCGAGATCGAAATGATCAACCTGTATCAAATTGAAACAGAAGGAAGAACGGAGACTGAGCTTTCGAGGCTGCTGGA
>JAAYDL010000296.1 GCA_012729265.1 Lentisphaerota bacterium
ACTGAACCATTGAAACTCAAGGGCTTACAAAAAACAACCTCCTCCTAGAGGTTTCGCTAACATTCACGCATCACACTGAATCCAAACAGCTTGCAAAAATATGCATTCGGAGGACTTTTTTTTCGCCAGCGGAAGTTGGGTTAACGTTTGAAATGCCGCCTTAAAATTGTAGGGCGGGAATGGTTTAAAACGTTGGCTTCCAAGTTTTCAGCCTCGCTGCGCGTCCCGCCGTGGCTGGAAGGGCGTTGCCCATTCCAGCCCTACAAAAACGTGATACGACATATCATTCGTAAAATGCTCTAAACGGTGCGGGTCGATCAGGACCAAACCGAGATGATTAAGCTTTTCCAGCGACCATGCGGATGAGCTCTTTGAGCATGGCGGTGGGCGTCTCTTCTCTGAGTCGGGGATGGCGCCCCGCGACGGTGACATAGTCGTTTTCCCTCGACAGCATGACCGTGCGGTCGCGGACAATGACGGATTTAATGTCGCGGTCAGCGGCGTCGATGCGCAGTTGAGCGATCAGCATGAGCCGTTGAACCTCCGGCGGCAGTTTCCCGAAGCGGTCGATGATCTCCATCTTTATCAAATCAATTTCCTGTTTGGTGGCGAGGGCGGAGATGCGCTGGTAGAGGCGCAGGCGTAAATTTTCGTCTTCGATGTAGTGGTATGGAATAAAGGCCCCGCTTTCGGTGTTTCCGGTGGCGGGCGATAAATCGAGAAAATCAAGTTTAACGGTGACTTCCATGAGCGGCGGCGGCTTTTTGCCCTGCATGATGGCGATGGTACGTCGGAGGAGTTGACAATAGAGATCGAAGCCCACCGCTGAGATTTGTCCGCTCTGCTTGGCACCAAGCAGGTTGCCGGCGCCGCGCAGTTCGAGATCGCGCATGGCGAGACGGAATCCGGAGCCAATGCCGGTATAGCGCTGGATGGCGTTCATCCGGTCGCGCGCAGCGTCGATGATGTCTCCGCCGGGCGAGAGCATGAAATAGGCGAAGGCTTTGTGGTTAGATCGTCCGACGCGTCCGCGCAATTGATAGAGATCGGAGAGGCCGAAGCGCTCGGCGTTTTCAACAAACAAGGTGTTGCAGTTGGGAATATCCACGCCGCTCTCAATGATGGTGGTGCAGAGGAGTACGTCGAAGCGGCCCTGCACGAAAGCGTGCATAATTTCCGAAAGTTCCTTTTCGCCCATCTGTCCGTGCGCCACGGCAATCCGCGCTTCAGGGACGAGTGCGCGCAGGCGGTTATCGACGAGATGAATGGTTTTGACGCGGTTGTGCAGATAGAAAACCTGTCCGCCGCGATGCAGCTCAGCGCGGATGGCTGCCGCGATGATTTCTTCGTCGTAGGGAATGACCTTGGTGTCAACGGGCTGGCGTTCCTGCGGGGCGGTTTGGATGGTGCTCATGTCGCGTACGCCGGTGAGGCTCATGTAGAGTGTGCGCGGAATCGGCGTGGCCGACATGGTGATGACATCCACCTGACGGCGCAGCTCTTTGAGGTGTTCTTTGGCTTCGACGCCGAAGCGCTGCTCTTCGTCGATAATCACGAGGCCGAGGTTTTTAAATTCGACATCCTTTGAGAGCAGACGGTGTGTGCCGATGAGAATATCGACTTCGCCGAGCGCGGTGTCGCGGAGAGTTTTGTTCTGCTGTGCGTGTGTGCGGAACCGGCTGACCATGTCGACGCGGAGCGGAAAGGCGGCGATACGCTCGGTGAAGGTGTCGTAGTGCTGCTGCGCAAGGACCGTCGTGGGAACAAGGACCGCGACCTGCATGCCGTCCATGACCGCCTTAAAGGCCGCGCGCATGGCCACCTCGGTTTTACCAAATCCAACATCGCCGCAGAGCAGCCGGTCCATCGGACGGGTTTTTTCCATATCTTTTTTGAGTTCGGCAGCGGAGGAGAGTTGGTCGGCGGTTTCGGTGTAGGGGAATGCGGCTTCGAATTCGGCCTGCATGGCGGTGTCTTTTGAAAAGGCGTAGCCTTGTTTCGCTTCGCGCTCGGCCTGTGTCTGGAGCAGTTTGGCCGCAAGATCCTGAACGGCTTCTTCCGCGCCGGCCTTATCGTTACGCCATTTGCGTCCGCCCAGCGTATGTGGTTTGGGCGCATTCTTGCCCATGCCTTTGTAGCGGGTCAGCAAATGCGCCTGCGTGACCGGCAGGTAAACCTTTTCGCCCTTGGCATATTCGATGGAGAGCACCTCCATGCTCTTTCCGCTGAAGGCCGTTTCGACGATGCCGAGATATTTCCCCACGCCATGCTCCACGTGCACCACAAAATCGCCCGGCTGAATGTCGGCGGCCTCGGAAATACGTTCCTGTTTCTGGAAGCGTTTGCTCGTTCGTGCATGGGCGCTGCGGTTGGTGTGGTAAGCAAAAAAGTCGCTCTCGGTGATGATGAGGATTTTGCGCGTACGATCGATGGCGCTCTCGTGCAGCACGCCATGATGGAGCTGCAATGCACCGAAGCCTTCAATCTCCTGATATAGCTCGACAAAACGTGCGAGCGTGCCGCGCGTTTCAAAAAAGAGATGGACCGTCCATCCGTCAGCGGTATCGGCACAGCGCTGCTCCACAAACTGACGGCGCGAGCGCTCCGCCGTTTTCGGCGAAAGGTCGATGGAGACGGCTTGAAGAGCGGTGTCATAGAAACTGAATCCAGTTTCTAGATTGTTGATTTCCGATTGCCGATGAACGATGGATGGGTCTGCGACCGCCTTTGTTGTGTCGGGATTCACGATCAGCGTGTTTTCGGGGAGCAGATCGATAATGCTGCACGTTTCGTCGCCGGCAAAGCCGAAGTCGAGTTGGGGCAGCTGGACAGAGTCGATCTTTTCGATCGAGCATTGGGTCTGGTCGTCGAAGTAGCGGATCGAATCAATTTCGTCGCCGAAAAATTCTATACGCACAGGGCGGGGCGAGCCCGGCGGCCAGCAGTCAAGAATCCCTCCGCGCAACGCCGCTTCGCCCTGAGCATAAACCTCAACGCCGAATTCATAACCGGCCTCGCTCATCCATTGGGTCAGTTCATTGAGCGCGTAGGATTCGTTCCGCTTCAGCGTGCGGACCGCCTGATCCGACTTTCCGCTCGATGGAACCTCCTGCTCCATTGCACACGGACAGCTGACAATAATGAACGGCTTTTGTTCTGAAAGATGCTGCACCAACTTCAGGTGTTCGCCGAACACCGCCGGATCCTTTTCCAGCGGTTGGAAGAGGAGAATGGTAGACGAAGGTTCTCTGTCGCAAACTCCAGAATGACTTCGTGCCAGCTTCGGGATCTCTGCATTGTCTGCTGTTGTAGGTGCACAACGAAGCTGGAAGCTTCGTCTACGTTCCAGTGTCTTTATCGACTCATGCAGTCGCTCCATTTCGCGCACGTCGGCTGCCACCCATAAAATATTGGTTCCTGTTGTCTGAAAGAGGTCAAGACAGAGCAACGCCTGCGCCGAGAGCGGAGCGTCAGCGACCTGTGCGTAACCGTAGGTAACGCCGTTCAGCACCGCTCCGTTAACCCGGAGGGTGTTGTCGATTTTTCTATCTTCGATCATGAGGCGGATTGTGAATCAGCAATAAAAGAAAGGGAAGGCCTGATTCGGTGAATCCGCTCCACTGTCGGGCCGCGGGCCACAGGCCTTCTATATCCGTGAGTCGTGTGGCGGTCGTGCTCGTTTACTCTTCTTTTTCTCGATTAAAGAGGTGCCTGAACGCTGCGGCACAGGAGTCGGCCAGACTGTACATCAGCGGTATCAAAATGAGGGTAAGGGGGGTGGATACGCCCAGTCCGAAAATGACCGCAATCGCCATCGGTGCCCACCACCGACGGGCGTAATCTGATTCTGCCACGCTATACCCAGCCGGAAAAAGAACTCCAGCTCCTTTTGCACCAGCTCGGCCTCATGTTACCCGACCAGCCGCCCCCTCGTCTTGAGGCGCTGAAAAAGAAGATGCAGTGAAGACCTTTGAGCTCAACTCGAAGAAATAAGGCGATTCAGCCCGCGAACAGCGAAAGAGGGGTTAGAAACATCATTAGGTAGTGCCACCAACACGCTTGGTAACTGGAGTGGTTTTTACTGCCGTTCGGTAGTCGGGAGAGTAAGGCGCACGGTGGTTCCCTTTGAGCTGCTTCTGATGTCGATCAGCCCTCCGTGATCAATCATTGTGCGGCGGACGATGGGTAACCCAAGGCCAACTCCACTGTTTTTGGTTGTGCAGAAGGGGGAGTAAACATTGGGCTGAAGCTCTTCGGGGATGCCGGGGCCATTGTCGGTTACTTCAATGATTACAGCTGGTCGGTCAATTCCGATTTCTCCGCAGGAGGCGCGAATGCTAATTTTTGGTGTCTTGTGTTCATGGGTTGCCAGATAGGAGTTTTGGAGAAGACGCGCAATTGATTGGGCCATTACTTCTGAATCGACGTTGACCAGTGGAAGCTCATCTGAGCACGTAATGGTGATACTCCCGCTGTGATTCAGCTCTTCTTTTGTGTTATCGGCTTTTTTGGCGGCATCATCGAGTAGTGTTGAAATGTTGATGGGCGTAAAGTTTAGTGTTGGCGGGTTTGCATATTCATCGAGCTGAGTGATCATGCTGTTAAGTTGTTCAACCTCTTGCAAAACGAGTTTTTGGAATTGGTCACGGAACTCTTCGTCTTTGTGGCGTTCAGGTAAGAGCTGGGAGAAGGTGCTGATGGCCACGAGCGGATTGCGGATTTGGTGTGAGATTGCGGAGCTCAGTTCATTCCAGAAACGGGCGCGTTCAAGATTATTTTGCCGTTCGCGCAGAATGTGTTCTTGTGTCAGATCGTTCAGAACCGCCATGGCGCCAACACACTGTCCTGCCTGTTCGAGGCAACGAGTTAGGATTGACATTTTTTTCTGCGAGATCGGTTCGGACCATTCCTGAGCCTCTCCGGCTTCTTTTCCGTCAATACAACGATGAAGCATGGAGGCAATGGCGGAGGATACTTTTTCGACCGGTCGGCCGATCAGCTCGGAAGCGGAACGTCCGAGAAGCTGTTCGGCCCCATTGTTGAACCAGCGGACGGTGCCGTCTCGGCCGATGGCGATAATGCCGGAAGGAATGGCCTGCAGGAGGTTCTCCGCCATAGCTTTCTGCAACGCAATGTTTTCGTGAAGGAGTGAGTTTTCTATGGCGACGGAGACTTGCTCGGCCATTTCTGTGAGCTCTTCAATGTTGCGCAGGCCGAAGGGAGCACCGGAGCACGCACGACCGACGCAGAGCCAACCGTTCAGGCGTTCGCGGCCAAAGAGTGGAAGAATGACTTCAGCGCCGGTTTGATCGAGCATTTGTTCAATGAGTATCCGTTGTTCGACGTGTTCGATGTGCCGAAGCATAGAGCGCGAAATGCTGTGGGCGTGGATTCGAATCCATCGTACAAACGGGTGGGTTTTGCTAAAGTGTAGTTCGCGCGTCTCTTCCATGCACTTGATCCCGGCTCCGAAGGTGTAGTGCTCATCCGAGGTGAGTGCAAATACGGCAACTCGGGATACTTTGGCGCAGGCGGCGACCCCTTCAACAATGCTTTCCAACATCTCTCCAACATTGTCGAATCGACGAAAGACTCTGGAAAAGTGGTGTAAAGAGGGGGCGATGGTTTCGTGCGGTGGTTCGGGCTGCGGGGTTGCAGGGGCGAAGAGATTTTCCCGTAATACGCGATTTTCGTTTTGTAGTTTTTGGTGGCTTTGTGCCTGATCAAACAGGGTTTGC
>JAAYDL010000297.1 GCA_012729265.1 Lentisphaerota bacterium
ACCCGCAAGAAACGAAGCATCGACTTGACCCTTAAAACGAATTTTTTCCGTACGCCACGTTGAAGCATCTAACTTTCGCCCAGCCAAAGACCCATTTCCGCGGAATCGCAGCTTCCATTCATATTCAGTTGAACCATCGAGTGAAAAGCCCAACGCATTCAACTGCGTATTCGGCTCAATAAAAACGGTCTTGGATTCAGCAGAATAGACGGCATTGCTCCATCCATTCCAGCGCCCTGCTCCATCGGAAAAGTCATGATCCTCATAGGCACGGGTTGTTGCCCGAACACCAAAAAAAAGCGGTTTATTCAGCCCGCGTTTCTGATCAAAATCATCAAGCCCTTTCAAGCTTGTATTCTTCCCGAGGCTGATCACCGCCAAATCGTTCGGAACGATATAAAACAACACAAAGGTCAGTATCATCACACCGATCACAGTGGGAATCATTTGAAGAAGGCGCTTTATGATATATCGAAGCATAATTTATTCACCGCCTCCGATATTCAGATTGCCGCTACCATAGTTTTTCATCCACTGCCTGCGCTCTTCCACATCGACATCGCGATACATGCTCATTCCATACGGGAACTCATGCGGCTCGTAATATTTCATCCACTCGTGAACCAAGGCAAAACTCATGCTCTGGTACTGAAAAATCCAAGGACAATCCTCAATCAGCAAACGAGCCATTTTCTCATATTTTTCGGTACGCTCCGGCGAATCCTGCATCACTCTGACCTCTTCATAAAAACGATCAAATTCCGGGTTTCGATAGTTGGCATGATTCGGCCCGGGAGACTCATTTTTACTGTAAAACAGCTGAAGAAAGTTTTCGGCATCCGGATAATCCGCCAGCCAAGTGAGCGAAAACAGCTGAGCCTGCCGGCGATTCAGCTTTTCATTAAATGCCGGCCAGGTGCTGTAGGAAAAGGTGAGCACAACGTCGATTTTACGATACATATCCGCAACCAGATCCATCATCTGGCGCGTATCCCCATCCACAGAGCCGACCGACATTTCCAACTGAAGCCTCCGTCCGGTTTGGGAATCAATTCCATCGGGATATCCGGCCTCTGCTAAGAGTGTTTTTGCCTTTTCAATATTAAACCGATAGGGCGACGGCTCTTCCGGACGGCCCTTCAATGGACTTGGAATTGGACCGTTTGCCTCACTGAGCCGATAGTTCAGATACTTATTCATCCGGTCAAAATCAAAGGCACAACTCAGCGCCTGCCGCAATTTTCGATTGCGGTTATCCTGCTCAGGATCTCGACTGTGTCCTATCACAGGATCGTCCATATTGAACCCGATATAGCGCATATCCAGCGAAGGAGCAGAGACCAGCCGAATGCCGCTTTGCGCCAATTTTTGATTCAGCTGCTCATTCCCGGTAATAACCGTATCAAAATTTTCGCGCGAGATTCCGGAGCTGTCTAATTGCCCGGAAAGAAACATCATCCAAGCCGTACTCTGATCGTCTATTACATACTGCACTATACGATCAACCATCGGAACCGCTCGACCCGCGGGTTCCCCCAACCCGCGTGCTTTCTGATCCTCATCCGCCGTGTCGGGATAGGTTTCTACTCGCCCGGTTTCTGCCCATTTAGGATTCCGCACAAATTCAATACGGGAATTTCGTTTCCATTCCACGAGGCAGAAAGGTCCGGTCCCCACAGGATGATTTACAAATTCATCTTGATAATACTCGACAGCCTCACGAGGGACCGCAAAAGCATAGTGCATGGTCAGCACATCCAAAAACTGGGGATAGGGCTCTCTTAGCTCAATCTCAAAGGTGTATTTATCGAGAGCACGCAATCCGTCCACCGGTAGATCATAATTTACAGGATTTTGTTTTTCAGAAGCCTCGCGAAACGCATCAATGCCTTTGACTCGATCAAACGCCCAAGAACCGGAAGAGGAATTGTTTACATCAACGACTCGCTTGAATGAATAGACAAAATCATCAGCCACCAGCTCGCGTCCTTTCCCGCCCGGGAAACAGGGATCATCCTGAAAATAGATCCCCTTTCGAATCTTGAAGGTATAAACGAGTCCGTCCTCCGAGATGTGCGGCATGCTCTCCGCTAACATCGGGATCACCGTATAAGGGCGCTTTAAATAATCATACTGAACCAAGCCCTCATAGATTTTTGAAATTGCCACAGACGATGAAACCTCTCCGGAAACGGCCGGATCAAGTCCACGGATACGCGAAGTCGTTCCGAAACTGACCTTCTCATGCTCGCCGTATCGAGAGCGCAGGTCTCCGCGTCCGCATCCAAAAAGAAAAAGACCCCCCAAAAGAGTCAGCACGAGGCTCTTGGAGAGTCTTATTGCTGGAACGCGAAATCTCATTCCAAGCCAAACGGATTAGTTGTTATCTGCAGCAGCGTCACCCGAGGCATTCAATGGCAGACTCGGCAGCGAGCTTGTCGAAGCCCGATCAATCTTTGATTTTGAGTGTCCAGCGGAAAAGAGGTATCCAAGGACCAATGTGCTCACCAGAAAAGTAATACCGAAAATCACAGTGGCTTTCGTAAGAACATTTCCCGCCCGAGCTCCAAAAAGAGCCTCCCCAGCACTTGCTCCGAATGCCAGCCCCATACCTTCGTTCTTCGAACGCTGAAGCAGAATCAAAACAATCAGCAGGAGACAGCATACGACCTCAATAAAAATGAACAGACCAATGAGAATTTGCATAACGAACCCTTTGTATAATTTACATCGCCGCTTTAACAATCGCAGCGAACGATTTGGCATCCAGCGCAGCTCCACCGATAAGGCCGCCGTCAATATCAGGCTGAGCCAACAGTTCTGCGGCATTATCGGGCTTCATACTGCCGCCATACTGAATGCGCACCGCATCGGCAGCTTCTTTGCCCACCATATCCTTGATAATACCCCGAATAAACGCATGAACCTCCTGCGCTTGTTCGGAGGTAGCCGTTTTTCCGGTGCCGATGGCCCAAACGGGCTCATATGCAATCACCAGTTCGGTGTATGCATCGGCAGGAACATCTTTGAGACCCTCACGAACCTGTACTTCAACCACCTTTTCGGTGTTACCGGCTTCGCGGTCTTCCAGCTTTTCACCGACACACAGAATTGGACGCAGGTTCTTTTCGAGGGCTTTTTTAACCTTTTTGTTAATCCAGAAGTCGGTTTCTTTGTAATATTCGCGCCGTTCGCTGTGGCCGAGAATCACGTAGCGGACAAACAGCTCTTTAAGCATGCTGTGAGAAATTTCGCCCGTGTACGCGCCGTTTTCTTCAGACGACATATTCTGCGCACCGACCGTAATCAGCGTTTCAGAAACGACATCGCTGACGGCTTTAACGGCAGTGAATGGAGGACAGAGTACCACGTCAACCGCGCTGCAATCCGCGAGCTCCCGCTTGATCGCCGAAGCCAGGTCAACCGCTTCAGAAACGGTTTTATTCATCTTCCAATTCCCTGCAATAATCTTTTTTCTCATCAAAATGTCTCCGTTAACAACGCGCTCACAGCGCCCTTTGCTGTTTAAAAATGAACGTGGAATCTACCCAATGCACCGCCGAGTGCAAAGTCCAAACAGCAAAAAACAAACGAACGATTGGTCTCGGTCGATTGCGAAAACGTGCGGCGCTGGTGTCGATTCCATTATTTAGTGGTTTTTCCTGTTTGGAGCACTGCTATTTCTTATGCGGACTCTGCGGGTTGACGCAGGATAATTCCGGCAGACACGGTCTTCCGACGGACACACCGCGAGTTTCCCTCCAATAAACGCCACCGACGTAGCGGCGGCACTACCGGAATCCCCTGCTCAACGACAAGAGCAGCCGAGACGGCCGCGATACGACGAGAAAAGGAACCGAAACACGTAAAGAAGGGCACGTTCTCGTTTGTAGTTCAGCCTTCAGGCTGTCTCTTATCTGTTCTGGTGCACACGCAGCCTGAAGGCTGAACTACAAACTTTATCCCGTCTCTTTATTTGCGCTTTGTGCTGCAATCGCACCATTTCATCCAAAGTCCAATCCGATTACCTTTGGTCGTTCATGAGCATCAATCCCTACGCCTAACTTTTCATGGAGATTGACTTCATTAAGAGTTGTGGGTTAAATGATTGAAACTTTCCTCGTGCTGGAAGACTCTCTTGCACATGAGGGGCAACGCTGAATATTAATGAATACTGAGCGCGGCGGAATCAGTTTCATCTATAAGGTTTGGGAGGAGATGTATGAATAAACATATCGTTTCAGTTGTCGGAATAATCATGTCAGTTCAAATGTACTCCTTGGGGGATACAGCGTCTGAACTGTATAGAGCTTATGTGGAAAAAGCGCTCTTTGAGGAAAGCAGTTTAATCAACGCATATCCCGAAGCCGGAGATACAAATGCGGTCGCGTTAATAAAGAGTTCTTTCCGTGATGGCGTGCCTGAAGTCGAAAAAGTTCTAAATCTGGAAAGCGACACCAATTTAACGTTTGTAGTAAGAAATTTGGCCCTTGCGGAATATGTAAGAAGGCAAGAGCTGGATCTTGAGAGAATCAAATCGATTCCTGCAAAAGATTGGGAACGAATTGATTACCTCACTTATATGGCTATGCCTCCGTCAGAATTAGGATTTGAAATATTATCTCAGTTATTAAGTGAGTACCCAGAACAAGAAATACCGGAGAATGATTTGGCTTTTGTCTGTGCGCAATATCTTTGCGAAGGCAGGTTTATGGATAGAATTTATAAAAATCTAATGACTGCGGAGTGGAGCTCCTATTTTTCCGATTTACATTCGTCACAGAAACCCCGACCACCATGGCGGTCTTCAGCATATTCTTCATCTGCGACTGAGTATAGACCGTCCGACAAAACGTAGTGATATACCGCTCCACCGCCTTGAGCGAATGCGTCAGATTCCGGGCGATCTCCACCGCCTCAAACCCCTGTATAAACTGCTCAATGACCTTTTCCCGATGAGTCACCCCGGGACCAATATCGCAAACGGTGCCCCGAGTCTGCACCATTAAACCGGTTTTCTCCTGATACGCTTTGATGTCATTACGGATCGTCTTTACATCACAATCCAGCAGGGTTGCCAAATCCTCCTGAGTCAACAGCGTCTCCTGATCGCGAGCCTCCAAACACATTCGAACAATCTGCTGCTGACGCTTCGCGCACAGTCCATGCTCCCGACGCACTTCTCGATCTTCCTCCAGCGAATGAACCGTCAGCCGAATTCGAGCAAACTCACAAGCAAGCAGTGGTTTGCCCGCCGGCTCCGTCGCACGAATCGCTCGCCAGATCATTTGTCCCGGCTGCAGGGTTTGATCTTCAGCATACCCGCCAAGAGCAAAAACAATCTCGGCCTTATCAGAAATCACTTCCGCCTCAAAGCGCGAACAATTCGTTCCATTCGCAATCAGATTCGTAAACGTGTTTAGCGCAGAACGATGATCCAACCGCTTGTCACGCTCCACATTTCTCAATACTCTGTTCTCGATCATGGGTTTCTCCTTTTCGTTAGTTTGTTTCACTAATTGGAGAATACCCATGATCATCTTTTTTCAAGATAATCCGGCATCAGGGAATACGCCCGCATCGGAAAAAAGGTCATTGCAGCGAGTTGACTATTCTTGACCAAGATGCCCTGACGGAAAAAACTCAGGTTCAAAACAAAACAGCCCCGCCGGTTGTGGAGGAGCATATGAGTGGCTCCAAGGGCGAGGCTGTTGGTTTGTTTAATCCGGATGGATCAGGGATATTCCTTCGGCGGATCTTGTTTGATCTGCTCGAGCGTCAGCGTCGGCTTGTCGACACCGGCGGGGATCTCGCGCTTGGAGAAGGTCTGGAAGTAGAGGATACACGCATCGCGCCAGCGACCAGCATCGGTCTCCTGCACAGCAAACTTATCGCTCACCCGGGAAAATACGTCCGAATCGATTGATCCTTCCAGCGCATTCCACTGTTTACGCGCCTGCTCGACCCAGTCGACGCCGCGCTGATAATGCAGACAGAGCTCGTCCCAAAGAATTTTCCCCGACTTCATTTTGTAATCCCACGGAACATGATGGAACCAGAGGAGCATATTTTCCGGGCATTTTTCGAGCGACTCATACGTCTCGCGGGTTTTCCCCAAGTATTGTTCAACCGCAGCGCTGCCGGTTTTTGTGCGGTCAAAACCAAGGCCTTCGCTGTCGGCCCGATGAAAATAGACCGGGTTCCAGTCCGGACGAGAGAGCGTATCGCACCACGGTTCCGGACCATAATGGTGGCCCTGCCACATAATGTGCGCCAGACCGAGCGGCGTCATGTAATCGACTACCGCTTCGCGTGATTCGAGCATAATCTTGGAGATTGACTGAATGACCGACGGCGTCTGAGAGAGCGACATCTTGATCCACTCATCGACGATCTGCTCCGAGCTTAATTCGTGTGCCCAAGCCAGACGTCCAAAGGCATACCAGTTGGCCTGCGCCAAATCATGTCCGGTCCAGTTGCGGTCAGAGCCGGTGTTAGCCACGCCGGCCACGCCGGTCAGCTTGCCGCCGAAGAGTGAACCGTCCATGACCTTCGAAACGGAGGAACCCTCTCCTTTTGCGTAGGTATCTGCATCCAGAAACTCACGCCACATCGGTGCCAAATAAGCGAGCTGGCGCGACTGCCCCAAATATTCCTGCGTAATCTGAAGTTCCGGCATCAGCTGTGTCTTGGGCATCGTGCCGAAGAGCGGGCTGAACGGTTCGCGCGGCTGGAAGTCGAGCGGGCCGTTTTTCACCTGCAGCAGCACGTTATCGGCAAAGCGGCCGTCGTCCGGCTTCATGGCGGTGTAGGCCTGTCCAATGCGGTCGGTGTCGTCGGGGTCATAAACGAATGCGCGCCACATCACGATGCCGCCGTGCGGCTTCAGTGCCGTCGCCAGCATATTGGCTCCATCTGCGTGTGTTCGACCGTACGTAATCGGTCCGGGCTGGCCTTCGCTGTTAGCCTTCACTAGGAATCCGCCGAAATCGGGGATGATCGAATAAATCTCGTCTGCCTTTTTGACCCACCATGCCCGAACTTCGGGATCCATCGGATCGGCAGTATCCAGACCGCCCAGCTCCATCGGTGCGTTAAACCGCGCAGAGAGGTAAACCTTGACGCCATACGGGCGGAAGGCATCGGCAACGGCGGCGGCCTTGTGCAGATATTCGGTGGTCAGGCTCTGCGCCTTTGAATTCACGTTGTTCAGCACAGAACCATTAATTCCAATCGACGCGTTTGCCCGCGCATAATCAATCAATCGCGGATCTACGATTTCGGGAAGTTCTTCCCATTTCCAGAGCGATTTTCCGGCATAACCGCGCTCGATTGAGCCGTCCAGATTATCCCAATGGTTCAGCAGGCGCAGCATCACCTGCGGTTTTTCAGAAATATCCAACTCCCCGGGCTCCTGCGTCTGCATCAGGCGAAGGAAATGGAACGCGCCGTAGAGCGCGCCGACTTCGGTCTGCGAAGCAATCATGACCGTTGTGCGGCCGTTATTGTTTCTGCTGCGAATCAAGTACCCTTCCGGTCCCAGCTCAGCGAGTTCGCTTTCGAAGCGTGAAAACATGGGGACGCTTTCCGGCGTTCCCGCCACGACAACACCGTCCCCGAAGCGCTCTGCCTCAGTAACCTTTTCGCCCAACAGCCCGGAGCATCCGTCGACCAATTCCTTGCGCACCGCATTCAATGTTGCGGAGGAACCCGGCACCATGACCGACTTTACCTGCGCCTTCCACGCCGTCGCTTTTGCGCTGGGCAGCGGATTGTACCGCAGCCAAAGCTCATATCCATCATCCGCCGCAGCTGATCCGGCCAACAGCAAACCAGCCAGCAATAGTCCACCAGTTCGTGAAATCAATTGTTTCATGTTACAACTCCTTATTTTTCAAACAGTTTCAGATCAACCGAGTTGGCCAGCATTTCGTAGCCTTTATCGCTCAAGTGCAGGTGGTCCCCGCTGTCCGCGGCCGCCAACAGGTTTCTCGGGTTTTCGGGATCGCGCACAATGGCGTCCCAATCGAGGACTTCATCAAATGCGCCACTGGTGCGGATCCATTCGTTCACTTTCTGTCGTTCCTCTTCCATCGCGCCTCTATCGTAGAACGAGGTGCCGCACGGCAGGATCGTGACCCCGTAAACACGCATTCCGCAATCACGCGCCCGAGCAATAATCTGCTGATAGGATTTGATCACGTCTGAAGCTCGTCCACCGTTTCCAAGGTCGTTGATCCCTTCCATTACAATCAGCCATTCGGTTCCGGGCTGAGAAAGAATATCGCGCTCCAGACGCTGCAGCGCAACTTGACCGATACCGCCGCTCCACAAACTGTTTCCACCGATGCCGTGGTTCATCATACCGAGCTCTGCCGTTTTCGGGTTATCCCGCAGACGCGCGGCCAGCAGGTCCGGCCAGCGAATGTTTTTGCCTTCGGTCGAGCCTTTACCGTCGGTGATTGAGTCGCCCAGACAGATGATGGCTGAACTGGTTTCCGTAGCCAGAACGTCCATACCGCCCAGATAGTACCATTCTTTACCCACAGCGGCCTCCGGCATGGCTTCCGCATCGAGATGATTGCCCTTCTTCAGAAAGACATATTCGCCGCGCGCACTGCGATGTCCGGAAATTGTCCGAGGAGCATTCACCACATGCATCGTTACCGCAACATCGGCTCCGGCTGGAAGCTCAAAGTCGATCGGATCGGAAACAAACATAAGACCGTTCGGAACTCTTACGGACGTTTCGCCGAAAAACGTTACCGGCGTCAGCGTTTCTTTCACGATCTGATCCCGCTCCTTACAGAGCGCAACATTGACCGCGCTGATCTGAAGGGTTTCATTCCTCCCGGCAAAGGCATTGGAAATCCGAATACGGATTTTTTCTCCGCCGATGGAGACATGAACGAGCTGACGAATCGTGGTGTCATCCGGTTTACTGAATCCATCCGGAACCAAATCCGCTTCCACTTCCTGAACGGACGAACTCCAGGTGCCGACCCACTTTGACTTTTCTGCTGCCGTTGCACATCCCGTCAGAGCAAACGCCAACAATGCGTAACCTAACCATTTTTTATTCATGTCTATCCCTCTAACTTCCCTATTTAGTGACCAATCGAAATTACTCGCTCTTATACATATCCAGAATCACCGCTCCGCTGCCCATTTGGGGATCGGAGCTTAGATATTTTCCTTCGTTAAACCATGCATATTCCCCATCCACTGCGGCCTCAAAGGTCGGAACGAGATTGCCGAAAGCACCCGCATTCCGAACCACAATATACTCCCCGTTATCCATTTTCCACAGATAACGTGCATCAATGGTAAAACCGTTCTGCATGAGCTGATAATCGGCGCCGCCGGAAACCACGATGCCCTTCAGCCCGCCGGTCAGTTCGCCGCCGGTAATCGGAATAATGTTTCGACTTCCATTCTTACTAGCCCCCACGGATTGGCTTCCGCCGAGCGCAACGCTCTCTTTCAGAATCATTTCGCCGCGTTTTTCCGACGCACCTTTTGTCCGATAATCCCATGACTGCGCGGGCTGATCTTTCGGCTTCTCAATCGTCACCGCATCATCTGAAACTTCCACCCCGGAAACATCATATACCTTCAGCGTCAGCATTTTCTTTTCGAGATCGAGCGTGCGCCGCGCCACGTAGGAACCGCTGTTGAGCCACGCGTGGCCGCCAGCATTCGGAGCCTCAAAATCCATCACCACGCGGACGTCGTTTTCATCGACCCCGACGCCGGGACTGCGGGAATAGATAAACTGGCCGTCGGTCGTCTGCAGCACCAGAATGTCCTCGATCTCTATTACGCCGTTATCCCGCTTCAGCTGAAAATCGAGGCTGCCCGGAAGCACAGACGCTTTAACCCGTTCGCTGGTAATTTTACCTTCTCCGGTCACAAACACATCGCGTTTCCCAAAGGGTGTTTTGCCAACATCGCACAACTCTCTCAGCGCGATCTCTGCGGTAAAGAGTAAGGTTCCAGACTCCGGGACCGGAATCCCCTTTGGCATTCCGCAGTCCCAGCTTGCATCGGGAACGACCGTTTTGATCACAACAACCTCTTCCCCATTGGCCCAAGCTTTACCCTCCGGCGCGCGGCGCCATTTAAAATATTCATCCAGCACCTTGAGCGATTCCAAGCTCGGGACCGAACCCACATGCGGCGTCTGAGCAAACACCATCACCTTCGGGTTTTCATCGCTGAAGGCCGGCCACTCAGGAACCCCGTTTCCGTTGGGATGACCATATTTCGCGAAGTTAGTCCAATAGGTCGCCATGGCGTCGGAAATTTTAAGGTCCGACTCCGTCGTTCTCGGATCAGATTCATTCACGTGCTTGAACACATAAGCCACGTCCATCCCGTGCGGAGAACCCTGTCCGGCCTGCGGCGAACCAGCCGGATATTCCGGATGTTGATCGAAGTAATAGAGATAGGCCTTGGAGTCGCCCTTTTCAGCCTGCAGCCGCGCCCAAGACCAAGTCTGCCAGCCGAAGGCCGCATCGCGCATCAAATCGCGCGCGGTTTTCGGAACGGAATTTTCAGCGACCGGATAAGCTTCCAGCAGCCGCTCTGCAAACGGACCGTAGCGTTCTTTCACGCTGGCAATATGCCCCGACGGATCACGCGCCCCACCAAAGCTCATGCCTTCATCCGAGTTGTAACCCACCAGAATCGGCGTGTCGTTAAATTTGCCGGCTTCGTACAGTTTGTACTGGTCATCAGGGATCACCCAGCCGTCTACGATCGGCCAGCCGCTCCCGGAAGGCAGTTGATCTGCAGAAAGTTTACGCAGATCCTCAATTGATTTTGCACCAGCTTTTTCAGCAAAGGCTAACCCTTCCTTCTCGGCCATCGCCAGTGTTTTCATGTTTTCGCCGGGATACGTTTTCGGACGGGTCGGACCAAACGATCCACCGCTCTGCGAAATAGCACCGTGAAACAAACCTTTGGCCTGCGGTGATGCGCAGAGCATGCTCACAGCAATACCGCCGGCGGATTCTCCAAAGATGGTTACTTTGTCCGGATCGCCGCCGAAGGCCGCAATATTGTCCTTCACCCACTGCAGCCCGGAAATCATATCCAGCAACCCATAGTTTCCAGATACCTGATTCGGGTTTTCAGCGCTGAGTTCGGGATGTGCGAGGAAGCCCAAGGTACCTACACGATATGAGATACTCACCAGCACCACACCCTTTTTAGCCAACTGCTCGCCGCTATAGTTATGCTCCGAAGTGGCTCCACCCGCAAAACCGCCGCCGTAAATCCAAACCAGCACCGGGACCTTTTCGTCTGCAGATTTTGCCGGACTCCACACATTCAGATAAAGACAATCCTCGCTCTTGCCGGACGGAGGATTACCACCCTGAATCGGACCGGGAGCAAACTTTGTGGTTTCCAGCACGCCGTCCCATTTTTTGACCGGCTGAGGAGCCTTCCATCGAAGATCACCCACCGGCGGTGCCGCAAAAGGAATCCCGCGAAAAACCGACAAACCGTCCTCCATCGTTCCCTGAACCGTACCCGCTTTCGTCTTAACCGGATCCGTCTGTTCTCCATACACAAAACCGGCAGCGGCCAGCGCTAACAAAAGAATTCTCTTCTTCATGTCTGTTGTTCCTCTCCGTGGTTTATCCTTCTAAAACGGATCCTTTGTAGCACCTATTGCTGCTGAATCTCCACTTTAAAAAACTGATTCGTTGCTTCAGCATCGACTGGGAGACTGAACAGCAGATTTGATCCCGAACCGGGAAGAGTCTCGCTGAGCGGCTGCCAAGTCGCGTCCATCAGGTTTGCCGTAGTCCAAATCTGATACTCATGCCCAGGCACCGAATTCGATACGCTCAGGCTGACATTGGTGCCACCGATTACACCGCCGCCGATCTGATATTCCTCCGCCGAAATCACGGCGGACGGCACCGCGCTCGCCTCATTCGACGCTTCACTTTCACCGATGGCATTCACTGCGTTGACCACATAGTAATAACGTGTTCCGGCATTCAAATTCTCGGTATCACTGTAACTCACCTCGATTACATTGGTAATCAGCGTCTCATAAGACGAACCGCTGGTCGTCGAACGCTTCACCCTGTAGCTTTCAGCATCGGCCGAAGCAGACCAAGAAAGATCGATCTGCGAGGCCGATACCGCTGTGGCCTCCAAGTTTTTCGGAGCTTTTGGAGGCAGCAAAAATGCGGAAACAGAATCAACCAAAGCGGTGCACAGTCGCGAACTGTTATGAGCAGTCACCGCCAGCCCTATGTAGACGGTATTGCCCATGCTGATCGTCTGCGCACTACCTTGTTGCGTCCAGCTGGTTCCATCATGAGAGCGAAATGCCGTAAATGTATTTCCTCTTCGCACCAACTTGACCCAATGCGGAGCTGTTAGACCCGACGAATTTGAATATCCGCTGGAAGCACCGTCTGAAGCCCGCCACTGGAACGAAACACCATTAGACGGGGTCACGCAGATCAAGGCATTGGCAGCATTCGCGGCCAAACTCTTGCGGATCATCACACCCCCCTTAGCCCATGCATCGGTGTTCTCCACCGCAGCCACTCGGGCCACAATCGAGCAGTCGCCCGCCATTTCCGTGTAGACATAGCGAAACGCATCGGACGAATTCCAAATATCTGCACCCGAACCATCGATAAAGAATGTACCGCCACTAAATAGTGCATTCCCCGCGATGCCTGAACCGATATCCTGTGTCATCCACGGATCAGGAAGTTCGGCTGATTCGGTCTTAAAAGACCAGGTCGGGCCCTCGCTCTCATTGGAATAAGTGACGCCGTCTACGCGCCAGAAATAGGTCGTCGAAGATTTGGTTAAAGCCACAAACCTATTGGTCGAAACAGACCCCCGATATTCCGGAGACGCGGTTGTTGCGGTAGCCACGGCGTTTGAATCTGTGCCAATATACACTGCATATTCGACCGAATTTGATCCCGGCATCCAGCTCAGTTCAGTATTAAGAAAAACACCCTCCGCTCCATTAAGAGGTGATGGATTTGTTACCGGCCCCACCGTTACGTCCCGGTCAAGCACTACCGTTGTCAGCGATCCCGCCGGCAGATTTAATTCACCGTCAACAATCTCACCTTTAGCCTCAAAGTGGGTTTTTTCGGTAGACTGATAGACGCTGGAGACTCCGTATGCAAAACTGCTCGAATCGAACGTAACGGAAACTGGCGCATTTTCATTGCGGTTAATATATACCGCAACAAGCCGGTTTCCATCCGGCGAGAGATAGGCCGAGGAAAGTACATCCGAACTGGTGGATTCGGCCTGCACTCGGGTATATCCAGGACGAATGAAATAGGAATAATGTTTCACGGACCAATAGGCCGGGTTCAACCAATATCCATCTGGATTGGACCAGTTGGCGCGGTCCCAAGGATTCTCGATTTCAACCAGTCCAATATCGCCGGGCCACATCAAAGCCCATTGGTTATATCCGCTAATCTCTTCTACTACCATGAGATTGTGAATCAGGTTGGCGCACTCAATCATGCCCTTAATATCCCCGAACTCCGTCATGAAACGCGGTTTTTCGGGGCGGATAGAATTAAGGGTATTAAACGGCTGAAGATATCCATCGGGGGTACCGTCTGTACTTCCGCCATACAGATGATGCGCGGTGCCGTAATAGTGATCAGGATTCATTGCCGCAACGTAGTCCCGATACGCTCCGGCATTGCCGTAAAGACCCACACAACCAGGCCCAAGCAATTTAGGTGGCGACACCATGTTGGTCTGCAGATTCTGATACACAGCGGACAGCGCCTTGGAATAGCTCGCACAGATGGCGCCGTTCCATGAGGCTTCGGTCGGATTAAATCGGCAGGATTCATAGTCTGCGGTCCAGTCGGGCTCATTCTGGATGCTGACCCAAGTTGGAACAATGCCGTGCGACGCATAGTCCTGCAGGGATTCATACCAGAAGTCTGCAAACTGATCATAGGCATACTCGCCGTTCACCTTGATCAGCGTTCCGCCGTTTCCTTGCTCGCCATTGCTTTTCAGATAGGCAGGCGGCGACCAAGAACTCATCAGAATCGGCAAAGAATCGCCCAACTGTTTCTGGGCTTCTCCCACAATTTGGTAGGTTGCCGTATCCTCGCCGTCGGTACCGCGCCACCAGTTACCAATCCGGAGCATCGATATATTCAGCCCAGCAAAGGCTTCATCGGCGATCTGCTGCCAATTGGGATGCGCTGGAAACCAGCCATTGTAAAAACAGACCGCCCCGCCCATCCCCTCAATTTCCTGATAACTTGTGGAAACATCAATGACGACCGCCTCCGGTGGCAATCCGTTCGTCAACGCTTCGGTGTAGAGCTGTTCGATATCCGGAGCAGACAAGGCCGAATTATAGATCCGGAACTCATCGAAATGAGCGTCTAGATAGCCATCGTTACTATACTGCGAGCGGCCGATCCAGTTTTGTGTGGTATTCCCGAGGTCTGCGGGAGTAAGCGAGATCGCCGCGCTGCCCACAGAATTTCCGTTCATATACAATGTCCCGGTCGTTCCGTTGAGGGTTACAGCAACATGCGTCCATGCACCCGGAGAAAGAATTTTGGACCCATTAATGACCTGTTCATCGCCTCCGTCCTTAATGGCAAAACGTACGGTATTACCCCAGTAATCCGGGGTCAGAAACATGTAAGTTCCTGTGCCCGATCCGAAATCAAAAATCCGAACCCAATCGGAGACGGCATCCAGCTTCACCCAGCTCGCAATCGTACATTCGCTCATGCTACTCATAATTCCATCAGGAAGATCTACGTATTGCCCCGATCCAGAGAGTGAAAGCGTTTCGTTCGCTAACAGCCCTCCCGCTGGCAATGTGCCGTTTGCATCGCCAGCTTCATCAATGACCGTCGAGCCGCCGGACTCGCTAAAGCGGTAAAGATGGCTCGGCGTTGGGAAATCAGCTGCTCGAACAAAGAAGCCGGGAAACAACACTATAACTGCGACGAAGAAAATCCTGAATACGCTGCACATACACTCACTCCTGCTTTAAAAATTACGGACGTTGGACATCCACTTTGAAGTAGCGGCTGGAGGCTTCACTCTCAATCGGAATGTCAAAATTCAAAACTGTACCTATCCCCGTCTGAATGGCACCGACGGGCTGCCAGGTCGCGTCCATCAGGTTTGCCGTAGTCCAAATTTGATATTCATGACCCAACACCGAATCAGGAACAGTCAAACTCAGGTTTGTTCCGCCAACAACATTGCCGATGATCTGATATTCCTCCGCCGTAATCGGCGAAGTCTCTCTAACAACGCCCGTCACGCTCATCTTAATGCTGTAGATGGAACTCCCAGAGGTGATAAAGAGCAGGTCGCGCTCTGCACCGGCGAACGTGACATTCGAGGTCCAACTCCACTGCGAAGAAACAGAGATCCGCTGAATCTGCGTCCCGGCCTTATTAAAAACCGTCACACCACCGGTCCCCGTGAGGTAAACATTTCCCTGACTGTCGATCGTCATACCATCGGACCCTTTGTTGCAGAACAGCCGCTTATTCTCCAGTGTTCCATCGGTCTGAATGTCATACGCGTAGGTTTTGTTTGCACCGATATCGGCCACATACAGCGTTTTTCCGTCGGGAGATTCAATCAGACCGTTGGGCTTACTCAAATCGGTCAGAACGGCCTTCGGTGCTGACGTTCCGTCCGCAATCAGATAAACATATTCGCCCGGCTGCTGCATCGAGGAACTACGCTCCCAATAGTCACGGGCATACAGCGGATCGGTAAAATAGATATGCCCTTTTTGGGTCTTCCATACATCGTTGGGGCCGTTCAACAGCTTGCCGCCGAAATTCTCCACCAGCACAGTCACCGTTTTATCGGGCGAAATGGACCACAACTGATTGTGCTCGTCAGCCGCCGCCAGCAAATCCCCCTCCGGGGTCAACATAAGCCCATTGGCGCGCCCCGCCGGCTTCATCCACTCCGTAACCGTTCCGGCGGCCGCATCCCACTTCATGATCCGATTTTCCGGCTGATCCGTAAAATAGACATTGCCAGCGACATCGGCCGTCGGCCCTTCTGTAAAACTGTATGATCCCGGCAGCTTTGTCAGGGTTGCCCCTGGTGCCGTCACCTGCGCTGATAACCGACCGACACTCAGGAGCATGACTCCAACAGACCAACCCACCCATAAATGTTCTCTATTCATAATGGGAGAGCTAAACATTTCGTCGACAGACAACAAAGCATTTAACCCTCTCAATTATCAAAGATATGGATTTGCTTAAACTGTAAACCAACCGGCCAGCAGCAGCACCAGCATGATCAGACACAGAGCGGCCAGAACGCTGGAAAACCACGGGAAGGCGACAGCATCCTCGAGTTTACGGCGCATCAGTACCAGATACGTGGATGCCGATGCCAAAAGAAAGGTCAAAAGCAGTATGCAGACAAAAGCCGCACGATTCGCAGCGGAATGCTCCACCCTCGAACCCGCAGGTCCCACTAATGGCAGCATCATGCACAACACATAGAATGAGAGTCCGGCGAAAACCGAAACGGCTGTTCCAACTGTCGGATTCCTGATTATCTTTTCCATTTGCCCGCCCTGTTCAGAGTCCCTTCATTTTCACCAAATAAACACAACGGCTCACAAGGTATGAAATGAACCGATGACATAAAAGGAAAAAGGATGCGAAACTGCGCTTAACCCGGTTTTCTGAACGACTGGTTTAAGCGGAATCTGCGTTCTTGAAATGGCACGGAAAGCGCGTTTCGAGTTGATGTTTAAGGGGTTTCCCGCCGAATCGGTGAACAAAATAGTTGGGTTAAGCACAACAGAAGCTTGCAGCTAAAAAAGTGGTGATTACTCTCCTGCGGAACAGTTCAATTTATCTCGGACCATACTGATGTATCGAGATTAACAAGTAGCTTAGGTTTGACTTGCGATTTCTTATTACGTAGAAATGATGACTCATGTCAAAAAGCTAACAACACGAAAGAGGTTTACTATGAAGAGAACATATATACTGCTTGCATCGCTGGCCATTTGCACAGGCGCACATGCGGAATGGTTCCAGATCGAATCGGTTTCGAGCTATAACAAGGTTACTGCCATTCGCCCAAATGCACCGGCAAACAAAATTTCCATTCGAATTAAAAACTTAGAGAACATTGAGGATATCCAGGTCAATCGGAACAAAGTTCTTTTTTCCGGAAAATCAGCTCAGGATCTTGCACAGGACACCCTCAAAGGTCAGCTTGTTTGGATTGAAAATCTTGAAGAAGAAAGCGGCACCTACGTCGGCAATGTTTATCTCTCCTATGAACAGGTCGTCCGAGCCTTTGCTAAACAGCGCATGGTCGGCGGACAAACAGTATCTGCCGAGATTCAAAAGCTTCTCGTGAATATCAGCAAACAAATGCTGAAAGACTTGGATACACAGTCGACCAACGAAACAAAACCCCACAATGTCACAGGAAATGAATTATACAGCCTTGAAAGCTACTACAACGACCCCTATTTGAAAGGCATTTTTGTCTACGAAACGCTTGTATGGTACAAGGAAAAAGGTCAGTTCCTTCCTGATGAAATTCAGAAAATTCTGCTCACTTGGGTTTCTCAGTACCAATCGGCGATGGGTCAGCGTGCA
>JAAYDL010000038.1 GCA_012729265.1 Lentisphaerota bacterium
CGGGCGGTTGGAGGGCCAAATCAATCCGTCCATCCGGCCGCACGCGCTTAATGTATCCGGTCAGGCGCTGACCGCGCTCCAGCGGCTGAAATACGTCATTGTGGAAAACCATGCCCCAGCTCTCATTCTCGATGATCGCTTTATACCCCAGATCGGTCCGCTGCCAGATCGTCAATTCGACCTTTTCGCCCGTTTTGAAAAAGCGCTGCGAGTTGGCAACAAACTTGTCCAGCTTCGCTGAAGCCACAATCCGACCGCTCACGCGATCAAAATAGATATACACCAAATACGACTCTCCCTCGCGCATCGGTGTTCGCTGCTCACGGAAAGGTACCAGCAGATCCTTCGGCAGCCCCCAATCCATAAACGCACCGATTCTGGAGGCTTCCTTCACCCTCAGCAGAGCAAACTCCCCCACCATCGCTTTGGGGCGCTGCGTGGTAGCCGTCAATCGATCCTCGGAATCGAGATAAACGAACACCTCCAGCTTGTCACCGATGTTCCACGTTGCGGGCACATAGCGGCGCGGCAACAGAATTTCGCCGCCGTCGCCATCGTCGAGCATCAATCCAAAATCCGTCGACCGGGAAATCGCCAACGGGTTAATTTTTCCTACAGCTATCATAATTCCTTTTATATTGATGACTGATGATTGCCGATGGTCGATTGGATGTTGCACCGCAATCCCCAATCTGCAATCGCCAATCGGCAATCGGCAATCAAAAATCCACAATCGGCAATCGGCAATCAAAAATCTGCGGCTCCGCCGCACTATCCGCGCGGCTTGAGCTGCGGGAAAAGGATAACATCGCGGATGGCGTCAGAGCCGGTCAACAGCATGAGCAGACGGTCGATGCCGATGCCCATTCCGCCAGTCGGCGGCATACCGTATTCAAGCGCAGCGAGGAAATCCTCGTCGATCTTCGAACCATCGCCGGCGGCCTGCGCTTCAAAACGGGCGCGCTGTTCAATCGGGTTGTTCAACTCGCTGTACGCCGGAGCAATCTCCTTGCCGCCAATGATCAGCTCAAACACATCAACCACTTCCGGATCGTCCGAACAATGGTTGGCGAGCGGCACCAGTTCCTTCGGCAAACGGGTGATAAAGGTGGGCTGAATGAGCGTCCCTTCGATCGTCTTGTCATAGATTTCGTGCGTTACCTGCTTGAAGTCCATTCCCCGCTCTACGTGCACCTCCAGCTCTTCGGCCTTGGCCACCGCCTCCTCCATCGACTTCTCAAACCAGTCATTGCCGAGGTGCTCTTTGATGAGGTCACAATAAGCCACTTCGCGCCACGGCGTCTGAAGGTTGATGGTGTTGCCCATCCACTGAAATTCGAGCTTACCGAAAATCGTTTCGGCCAGATGCGTAAACATGCTCTGGATCAGCTCCTGCATGGTGCGCATATCGCCGTAGGCCTGATAGATTTCGAGCGCGGTAAATTCCGGGTTATGTGTGCGGTCGAGCCCTTCGTTGCGGAAGTTGCGGTTCATTTCATAAACGCGGTCCATCCCGCCGACAATCAGGCGCTTCAGATAAAGCTCCGGTGCAATGCGCATATAAACATCGACGTTGAGCGCATTGTAGTACGCCTTAAACGGCTTGGCCGCCGCACCGCCGGCAATCTGCTGAAGCATCGGCGTTTCAACCTCATAAAACCCGCGTGCATCGAGAAACGTGCGGATCTCGCGCAGCACCTGCGTACGTTTCTTAAACACATCCATCACTTCGGGGTTGGAAATCAGATCGAGCGATCGCTGGCGGTAGCGGGTTTCCACGTCGGTCAGGCCGTGAAACTTTTCCGGCAGCGGCAGCAGGGCCTTCGAGAGCAGCGTCCAGTGGTCGACTCGAATGGTCTGTTCCTCTGTACGTGTAACAAACAGCTCACCGCTCACGCCGATAATATCGCCGAGGTCGAGCAGTTTAAACGCATCAAAAACATCCTCGCTCAGCATATCCTGCTTCACCATGAGCTGGAACTTATCGGAGCCGTCGGAAATATGCGCAAATGCCATTTTCCCCATTTTCCGCATCGCCACAATACGCCCGCAGGCCTTCACCTGCCTGCCCTCTTCAAAGGAAGCGTGCAGTTCGTCCAGCCGTGCTGTGCGCTCAAACGCCTGACCAAAAGCCGGGAAACCCGCGGCTTCAAGCTTTTCCATATTCTGGATGCGCTGTTGGCGATACTCATTATTCGACAGTTCTTCGCTCATAATAATCTCCTGAAAATTGGCCGCGAACCATAAGCATTTGCCCACCCCAAGTCAACCCGCCTCTGACCCATCGCCAAAACTTCCCAAACTAATCGTTTCGCTCAACGCATCGATTTTTGAAAAACCTTTTCGCGGTCAACCCTGCACCGAAACTATTTTAAATCGCCAGCACTCGCTCTTGTACTCTGCACCGAATGGCACTTAGTTAACCCGAATCACGATTAGGGCGACCCAACCTCTTAAAATCACCTGTCTAGTCAAAAAAATAGAAAAATGTCAGACAAAGAGCGGGGAATCAAACGGGACGGAAGGATCGGACAATTCGGATAGATCAGGGAACAGCTTTGGAAGCGGGGATCAACGCGGATGGACGAAATGCCCGGGTGGACCCGAATGGCGCAACGTTTGGTGTGACCTGCGGTTGCAGCCGGAAGGTCAAATCGTTGATTAATCTCTATACTTTGCCAGCGGCGATCAAATGCTAAAACTGTTGTGCGACGGCAACCGGAAGGTTCACGACTTGGTTCGATTGTGTTATTCCTTTAATCCTAAATATTTCTGTCTAGCCGACACCGCTGATGCTTCCGCCAGATCAACAACACGAGAACCCCAGATAATAATTGAGGACCAGTTGTCTCTGAATGTTTTAATTCGTTCATAGTCTGCAACTAATTGAGCCGAAAAACATCGGACACTTCGCATCCTATTAATATCTGACATCTTTACAATGATTGTCCGATAGGGAATCAGGAAAAATGTATCAATACCTTCGTTCAGAATGATTCGCTTAACCACGGATTTATATTTAGGCCACGCATCATCAAAATACTCCACAACGCTATTTAACGCTTCCTCGACAAACTCCTTTTGTTCGGCAGTACAATGGATGTGCACTCCATGACAATAGAAGGAGAGTTTGCCCGGAGGACCCCCAATAATGCTTGCTGCCCAAGACAAAACTGGACCGATGATTAATGCGAATATAGATACGAAAATGCGCTTCATTTTTTTATCTAAACGACCGTCACGGTTGAAGCGCGGCGCGGATAGCGCCGTCGCTTCCGTCCGTTGGTTCGGGGATTCCTGTTCTGAGTTCTGCTTTCAGTCGTACGCTATCGTCGAAAAAGCTCCTGTAGATCTTCCTGTCTTCCTCTGGTCCCCCATCCCGCGCGATGAGCGACCGTCTTTCTCTCTCCACAATACCTGTTCTGGTTACTGCGTAACTCATAAGAACGCCCTCGTGACCGCCTCGGATGAAGACCGTGAGAATGCCCTCACCAGCCTTAGTTTTCACTAGGTTGGCAGCGAGTGGGTGCATGAAGACCGATCCAATCCGCGTGAAGGTGCCATTTGTCGTGCCGACATAGAATGTGAACAGGCCGCCAGCATTACCGAAGTTATTGCGAGTTGTTGATGTTGCGACGTCTGGAATGCCATCGGCATTGAAGTCGGCACGAATCCGGTAATACGTGTTCGTCAGATCGTCGGCAGCGCATAAGCCGACCGTTGTGAGAACACATGCGACGAGAGCGGCTGGTATCTGTTTCATCTTCATTTCATCTTCCCGAACAGTTGATTAAGCAAAAACGGCATCTGCCTATCTATTTCCTTAACATGGCTTTTTCCATTTGATAGGCAGAGTGCAGTGATAAAGGGTCGATGAAAAGGAAAAATGTCAGACAAAGAGCGGGGAATCAAACGGGGCCGAGGAGCTTGGCCACAAGAAACACCAGAAGAAACCCCGGAAAGGAAAACTGCCAATCAGAACATGGCGCGTAAAGGGTAAAATCACACAAAGGCCGAATCGGCGGATGCATATGCTGAAGGTCTTGATTTGAAAAAGAGCCCTCGCTCACAGTGGCACAAGTCCAGTTGGGCTCTCGCTCCGCTCGGGGTTTGTCCCTCACCCACGCCACAAACGCCCCTGGCCTCCGCTCGCCTTTTTTTCTTGAGCTCAACAGCCGGCAGCTACCGCTGCAGAACTAGGGGGCGGAAGCCCAAGTTGTCGGGGGCGTTGCTGCGGTTCGCCGACCGGAAGTACGAGGCACGGTTGAGCCAGCTGCCGCCACGAAACACCCGCTTCGAGCCCGATGACGCCCCACACGGATCAGTCGCACTGCCCGACGGATCCATACCAATCCAGACACCATTCCCACACATTCCCATGCATGTCATGGAATCCCCACGCGTTCGCCTGCTTTTTGCCCACCGGATGCGTCTTGCTTCCGCTGTTCGACGAATACCAGCCCATCGCGTCCAGCGAACCAGCCTGCCCTGAGCCTGTCGAAGTGGCGTAGTCGCCGGTGGTTCCGGCACGGCAGGCATATTCCCACTGTGCCTCCGTCGGCAGTGTATATACATACCCCTCCGGCAGGCGTCCCGCTTGGCGCTCGATCTCCGTGAGCTTCGTGCAGAAGCTCACCGCATCCTCCCAGTTCACGCTGTCCACCGGCGAATCGTCGCCCTTGAAATACGAGCGATTGCTCCCCATGACCTGGTTCCACAGTGCCTGCGTGACCTCCGTCTTGGCCATCCAGAACGATTGGGAGATCGTCACTTGGTGCAACGGCTTTTCGCGGTCGTCTCCATTTTCCGAACCCATTATGAACGACCCGGCCGGGATCGGAAGTAACTCCATCGTAATGCCATTACCTAGATCCACGGTACGGACTTCATGCGGAATCTGTACTTCTTCATTAGGAGCCTTGCCCATCGACGCGCATCCCGCCGACATCATCGCCAGCACCAATAACAAGCCCATTGCCTTTTTCATACGACTCCCTCGTTGCCCTGATTATGAACCAACCGAAAGATTTGCATATATGCACAAGTTGTTCACGCGTCTATGAGAATGATGAATTTGGCTCGCAGAGCCAACGCTACAACAATGATGACTCTTCTAAACGCAACGGGGGCGGCGCATCTCGCACAGGCAGGTTGGCATTGGCGATTTGTGAATTTTGACTTCCGATTGGTGGGTCTGCGACGCCGATCTCAACTGAAGGCCGGCTGGAAACCCGCGATACAGACAAGGCAGGCAGGGATGCCTACCCCACGACGATGCACATTTTCCGGACATCACCCTCGATCGGAAAAATTGGAGGTATCAGTGCCCAAAACCCTAATGCTTTGACCCGTTAGACCAAGGAAAACTCGGTCTTCGACCGATCGCTCGTGCCGGAACCGCTTAGAGCGTTTCCAGGAAAAATGCCTTCATTTTTGCGGCATACGGAACGCCGTATTTATAAAATGCATCCTTAGTCTGCGTATCCGGTTTCCAGTCAAAAAAGGCATGGTGCGCCCCCTCGACCTTTACATATTCTGCGCGCTGGCCTTTGGCCTCCAGCGCGGCCTTAAAATCGCTCACCATTTTATCTGTAATCAGTTCGTCCTGCGTTCCAAGAACCAGAAACTGCGGCACCGCGCGCTCCGAGGCCTCCGGAATATTGTCCTGCGGCGAAATCTCCTTTTTCCAGCTGTTGTTTGCCGCCGGATCTTCTGAATAGTGATTGAGCGTACCGCTGTCAAAAACCCCATAACTCGGTGCCGCCGCCTTGATCGACGTCAGCAGTTCCGTGCGGAGCTGCTCCGCCGTCATGCCTTCCGGAAGATAGGTCGGCATAAACTCAAAAACGCCCGGTTTCTTTCCAAAGCCGCCGTCCCCAATCTTATTCACCATCAGCGACGCCGTTGCACTGAGATGGCCCCCCGCGCTGTCGCCCGTCAAACCGATCCGATCCGGATCGGTGCCATATTCCGCCGCGTGTTCGCGGATATGAGCAATGGCCCCATACACATCGCCGATCAAATCAGCCATTGTATTCCCCTCTTCATCGCCGTCAGCCTTCCCCGCCCAGCGATAATCAATGCTGCACACCACAAACTTGCCGCCTTTGGTCAGTTCGCGCGCGAGCCCGCGCATCACATCCTCGCAATTCAGCACCCATCCGCCGCCGTGGATAATCACAATACAGGGAAGGTCCTTCGCGCCCTTCGGAGAAAATACGTCATACTTCAGCGCCTTTTTCCCCGGCTTAGCGTAGACCACATTATGTTTCACTGTAACATGATCCACCTCCGATTCGGCGATAAACGACGCCCCAATATTCATGTCCTTATCGATCTCGACTACCCGCTCTGCTTCCATTGCCTCGTCATACTGAAAACCCCAGCGACCGGGCTGCGCCGTATAAATGCAATCGAGTGCAAATCCTTCATCCGGCACCGCCTTTACCGTCACCTTTGTCCCTTGAGCATATTTTCCGTCCGTCGGGAGTTCCGGACTCAGCAAAACCTTTCCATGAACAGCCGCATCCAGCTTAACCGTATGCAATGGCAGTGACAACTCCTCCGACTCTGCCCCAAAGCATGAAGCAGAAAACCAAACAACCGCCGAAATCCACCCCAACCGACTCAATACACCATTCATCACCACGTCTCCTTTTTACACAAATCCTTCTCCGAGTTTCCAATCTATCCCTTCCCTCCAACCCCGCAAAGCCCCTTATGATAAAAAAACCGGGCCGATGCCCCCATCGGGCGCGCCGGGTACGGGGACCCGGCCTACAGCGTACGGCATCTGCAGACATGCGCTTCTTCAAACCGCAGAGCGAAGAAAGTATGTAGTTCACCCTTCAAGGCTGTCTGGAAAACGTACTGACACGGGTCGCGCTGAAGCGCGAACTACAAACAAATCTTCTGTGGCTCATTCCCTAAAACCGTTGCCTCTTCGCGACTTTTGCGCCCTTCTGTTGAAAAATTCTGTGTCCATCCGAGTCAATCCGTGGTTTAACTTTGGTTGCGGCTCTGCCGCGCTGTGTGCTCAAAGGCACACGGAAAGCGTCTTCGTCGCTTAACTCATTATGCGACGAAGACGTCGAATCTACGACGATGCAGATAAAGCGACGGGGTCACCTGTTCCTGAGCTCAAGCGAAAGAAATATTGAATGTTAAGACGTGACCCCGTGCTCCGTGACCCCGTGCTCCGCCAGTGGCAGGGCTTATGAGTGACCCCGACTCCCACCTATCCGGTTGATTAAATTCAATTTGTTGCTGAGATTCATAATTAAGTACTCTTCCAACGCTGGAGATAGGAATGCAATGTCCTGTTTCTCCAAATCGATGGATGCAATATATTCGACGATGTATTCTTCGTTATTGAATCCGTTCATCGTGAATTTATCAGAGGAACGAGTTGGGTGCAAATGACTGTAAAGACGAGCACTCGTTGAAGAGCCAAAAGATGCTTTCCCAATATACATTCCATTTTTTTCGAAATGGTTTCGCTCATAACCCAAGACGAAATAAACACCTCTTGTTGCATTGTTCGGCCACGGGAAGGCATTCCAATCGCCATGGACAACTTCAATAATATTCTTATTTTCAATATCGGTGACTACATCAAATAACCTGATTTGATTGCTGGGGGATAGATACTTGTTGAATTGAGAAATCGTGTTGTTAATGGATTCGAATTCAGTTGTGTATTTTCTCATACTTATCCTCAGCGAGCTTTGATTAGCATACTCATAATTTGGTCCACTGGTGCATTGAGCCGGATGGACATCCGAGAGATGAGGGAGTTGATGCCGTTTTGACCAAAGTTCCGCATTTCTTGCATTGGTAATTTGCATTACCGACTGCTCCCATTTTTGTCCATTGGTGCATTGAGCCCTTGGGACAACCACGAGAGCTTGGTGTACTCGAGTTTTGAATAAGAGTCCCACATTTTCTGCATTGGTAGTTGTTCACGATTTTCCTTTCTTTGTTTTTTTAGCGAGCGATTAGGATTTCATCCCTCCTCACTCTTTCAGACACCTATCTGTTGCAGCAGGCTAAAAGCAGGAGGACGAGGGCCACTTCTTCTTTCGGGAAAGTTTATTAATCCCAGTTTCGAACTTTTTCATGCCCCAAGGCCCAGAGATCGAAATCTGTTGGGTTATGGTTTCCTGGAACCACATATTGGTAGGAATTGCCCCACGGATCCGTTGGAATCTTCTTCACCACCAAAAAGGGATATCCCTCTTTGGTGGAATCTAGCAAGCCCTCAAGTTCAGAGGGATAGCTTCCATTGTACATGTGGTACATCCACAAGGCGATTGAAAGCATTTCAATGTTTGCTTTCGCAGCACTCTCTGCACTTGTTGGCAGATCGGCATAGTCAACTTTCCATTCGCCATCAATTTTCACAAGGTCGATTTGTCCTCTGCCTTCTTGTTGAACTACAGCATGGTTTCCATTAATGGTTTCCTTGACCAATACAAATTTATAATCTGGATCAACTGCTTCTATAGTTCCCAATGAAGCCGCCATATCAAGAAATAGACCAAATTCTTCTGTCGCACATTCTTTTGCTTGGGTTATGTTCCCTTTAGCTAAGCTCTCACTAAACGCTTTAGCTATTTTTATTGGGGACTTCCCGCACCCGGAAAGCAATAGCAACACACTAGTGCTTGCAATGATTAGTGTGGATTTTTTCATATTTTTCTCCTTGTTGTTTAAGGTTAATGAAACAAGTATCCTGTTGTTCAAAATCGGGGCAACCGCAGGACCGAGTATTTCTCGACCAGTCCCACCCCAGCGATAATGGTTTTATGGAATCCCGGATGGTTTTACCATGGTTTTCTTCGGGTTTCTTTTGAAGCAATGGCGGGTTGGTTGCCGTGAAAAGGCTCCTTCAAAATCCGACGGGCTGTCTGGAAAACGCATCGATATGAGACACGCTGGAGGGTGAACTACAAACACGGGAGAACGGAAAAGGGTTTGCGATTCTGTCGGCGGATCGCTAACGTTTCGGCCAACCTTTTGGAGATGTATATGAAAAAGATGTTTCGGACCGGACTGTTTTTTCTCTGCCTGCTGATCACCATTGCCCCGCTGAGCGCGAAGGAGTTTTTAACCACGGACACACTCGTCCGACAGGGCGCACTCATCACGACCGCGCAATACCCCGATTCAGACGATCTCCTGCTTGATGATTTTATTCAGGTGACTTATCAGGCCGACGGCTCCTCGGAAATGTGGGACGACACGGCGATTAAGATTCTGACGGAAAAGGGCAAGCGCGAAAACCGTACGTTGGCGCTCTCCTTTAATGTTTCTTACGGCACCAACTATTTCACAAAGGTGGAGGTTATTAAACCCGACGGCACGGTGGTCCCGGTCGATGTGGAAGCCAACAGCAAGGTGATGGTGGACCCGAGCCAGATGAGCTCCAACATTTATAACCCCAACTCCAAAATTCTCAGTCTGTCCGTCCCGGGACTCGAAATCGGCGACATCCTGCGCTACGTCGCGTATGACCTGCAGACCAAAACAGTGGTTCCCAACACGTGGAGCGATTATCAGGTATTCGAAGCGACCACACCGATCAAACACCTGACCTATCAAATCATCGCTCCGTCCGAGCGACCGCTGAAGCGGATTGCGCTGAAGGATGAAGTTCCCGGAACGGTTGACTACAAAAAAACAGAGCGCGGAGAGCAGATGGTCTACACGTGGACGATCTCGAATGTGCCGCGCATGTTTGAAGAACCCAATATGCCCGAAAGCTATACCGTGGTGCAGCGCCTCCTTGTGAGCACGATCGACAGCTGGAACGATCTCTCCACGTGGTACTGGAACCTGTGCAAACCGCGTCTGGACAAAACAACGCCGGAAATGCAGGCGATGGCCGACGAGTTGACGGCAAATTGCTCCGGCACCGAGGAAAAGATTAAGGCGATTTTCAACTTTGTCTCGCAGGATATCCGCTACATGGGCATCACGCCGGAGGAGGAAGCCCCGGGCTATGAACCGCACGATGTCGATATCACCTTCGAAAACCGCTACGGCGTCTGCCGCGATAAAGCTGCGCTGCTGGCCGCGATGCTCCGGCTGGTGGATATCGAGGCGTTCCCGGTCATAATTATGGCGGGCCCGAAAAAAGATGAGGAGGTGCCCCAAGCCTTCTTTAACCATGCGGTAACCGCCGCATTGGGCGACAACGGCGAATATATCCTGATGGATTCCACCGATGAAAATACGAAGGACATTTTTCCGTCGTATCTTCAGGACATGAGCTATCTGGTCGCCCGTCCGGAAGGCGAAACGCTGCTGACCTCGCCGATCATTCCGGCCGTCTCCAATCTGCTGCGGATTGCCACCACCGGCGAGCTGGATCCATCCGGCAGGCTGACGGCTGAAAGTACACTGATATTTGAGGGCGTTAACGACACGATTTACCGCGGCCACTTTTCGGAACTAAAGGCGGAGGAGCAGAAACGCTTCTTTGAAGGCCACCTCAAAAAGAATCTGCCGACGGCGGAACTGGAATCGTTTGAAATACTGCCGCGCGAACTGCGCGACACCACGCAGCCGCTGATCGTCAAGATGAGCTACACCGCCGACCATCTGATGGTGGAAGGCGACGCCAATAAAATGTTTAAGCTCCCGCGCCTCGGCGGAACACTGGGCTACGCCAATTTTCTGCTGGGCGACACCGGCCTTGAGAAGCGCAAATATCCGCTCTACACCAGCATCACCGCCGGCGTTCTGGAAACGCGCGAGCTTCAACTGCCGCCGGACTTCGGCACCATCAGCATTCCCGACTATAAAACCATCGACACGCCGCAGATCACCTGGGACGCCCAGCTGGCGCAAAGCGGCGATACGCTGACCGGCACCAACACCTTCCTGATCAATACGGTCGAATTCAGCCCGGAACACTATCTGGACCTGAAGAAAAACCTGAAGGAGATCGAGTATAATCTGCGCAAAAGCCTGATCGTCGACGAGTCGCAGATCGATCCGGAAGCGCATGCCGATGTGCGCATCCTGAATCAGGAAACCGAAATCGTGATCGAAACGCCTGAAAAATGGATTCAGACCAACCGCTCAAAAATGAAGATCCTCACCTACGCCGGCACGAAGGAATATGCCGAAATCAAGATTCCTTACAACACGCAGTGGCAGAAGGTTGAACTGACCCGCGCCACGGTCACGCTCGCCGACGGCACCGTCAAAGAGATCAACGAGGACGAGATTAACATAATGGACGAAAGCTGGGTTGCTGCGGCACCGCGCTATCCCGCCGAACGTATTTTGGTGGCCAGTCTGCCGGGCGTTGAAGTCGGCAGCATTCTCGACATCGAAATCGCTTCCGAGGTGGATGGAAAGCCTTTCTTCTCCACGCTGGAAACCTTCAACGGCCACGAGCCGATCGACCATAAAACGCTGACCATTACCGCGCCGAAGTCGATCGACCTCAAAATCCTCAACACCGGAATTACAGAGAATCAGACCGAAAGCATAACCACCACGACCTACACGTGGACCGCAACCGATCAAGCCCCCGTGAAGGAGGAAGAAGGGCTCCCCGCTTGGTGGACGTTTAATCCGTCCGTCTTTGTCTCCGCCGGAAACTGGGAAGACTACAGCACGCTCATTCACAGTCGGCTGCTGGCGGCCACTGAAAAACAGGAGCAAACGAGAAAACTGACGAATACACTACTGGAAGGCATCAGCGGGCGACGCGAAAAGGCGATTGCCCTGCGCGACTGGGTGGCCGAAAACCTGCGAGAAGCTGGCCCCGACCTAGCATCCCTTCCGCTGAGCTCCATTACACCCGCCGACCAAACGCTGGCGGACCGCTACGGCAACAACACGGACCGAATGATTGTGCTCTACACCATGCTTAAAGAAGCCCGTCTGCGCCCGAGCTTTGTACTCTCCGGAAACATTCCGCTTATCTCCGAGGCCGCGCGTCCGCTGCTCGACATCCCGCAACGCACAGCCTTCAGCACCGTGCTCATCAAAATGGATCTCGATGGAGAAACGGTTTATTTGGACGGCTCATCGCAATACGCCGAACTCGGCGCAACCGCCTTTGACCGACGCGCCATGCTGGACCTCAGCGACGGCGATATCGAAACCATTCGCGTGGAGCCGGGCAAGGATGACCGCTCGCACATAAAATATGAAATGAGCATTGCGCCCAGCGGAGAGATCGGACTGACCGAAGTGATCTTTGTTCAGGGAACGCAGTTTGAAAGCTTCCACAGCACCTATGCCGAAATGACGCCGGAAAACCGCCGCCGTCATTATCTCGAACTGGTTTCCAGCATTTCACAATCGGCCCAGGCGGCATCGGACTTAGTGACGGACTACACCAAGTATCCCGGCAGCATGAGTTTCTCCGTTCATGCACTGCGTTACGGCGTTCAACAGAACGGCTATCTCCACTTCATCATTCCGGAAAATCCGCTCGGCTCACTCCTCAACTACCGCTCCAACGAACGCACCCTTCCGTTGGCGTGGAACGACTATACCGATCTGCTGGCGGAATATATCATCCTTCTGCCCGGCGGCTATGAGCCCGCCATTATGCCGCCCGACTTTACGTGGAAGGCCCCCGGCGGAGCCGGCACGATCGATGTGTCCGTGGAATACGATAAAATGGCCAACGCCATTCGGATCGTACAGACTGCCGACCTCAAGCCCGCACTGATCCCCGCCGAAGAATTTAAGGGCATCATCGAAGCGGGCCGCAAATTGGCGCATCCGAATATGACCACCATTCTCCTCAAGAAAAAGGATCTCCAATGATTTCAAACACGAATTGATCAGCTTGATGCATTAAATTCGTTGCTTTTCATTCATTCGTTGCACAATTCTCAACCCCTGATTCTGCGCCGGGAACAAAGGACCTACATGAAGCTGCACTACCTCCAACACGTCACATTTGAAGGTCTCGGACAGATCGAGGCGTGGGCACAAAGCCGAGAGATTGAAATCAGCTGCACTCGCCTCTTCGCCGGAGACGCGCTCCCACCGTTGGATCACTTTGACGCGCTCGTGATTATGGGCGGCCCCATGGGGATTTATGATCACGACGAGCATCCTTGGCTGACGGAAGAGAAGGCCTTCATCAAACGTGTAATCGACGCTGGAAAACCCGTACTGGGCATCTGCCTCGGCGCACAGCTGATCGCCGATGTGCTCGGCGCAAAGGTCTATCCCGGGCCGCAGAAAGAGATCGGCTGGTTTCCCCTCCAGCGCTCAACAGGTGCCCCCGAATGGTTCCCGGAAACCCTCACCGCATTTCACTGGCACGGTGACACATTCGACATTCCCGACGGCGCCGTACG
>JAAYDL010000298.1 GCA_012729265.1 Lentisphaerota bacterium
ACTTCAGGAATCGCCTCTTTAGCCGTCGGATTCACCGGATCATACGGACTTCCGGCCCAGAGCGTATCTTCATTTAACTGTAAACGCTCGCTTCCGACATCACCAAAAACCATCGCACTGATACGACCGTTACCGATCGGCAGCGCCTCGGTCCATTGCCTGGCCGGCTTATTGTACTGAAGCTTCAAGGGGTTTGCTGTATCCTCCTGTGCACCAGCTGTCATGGCACAGAAAGCAGCGATTACTGCAGGCATTACCCGCCCGAGCAGCCTGCTCAACGAACTGCGACTTCGCGCTACACTCTTTTTCATTATTCCAGTCCTTTTATTTATTCTTTTCTCTATTCGAAACCTATCCGCCCTGCAAAGCGACAAACCCGCCGAGTTTCGGGCCAGAAAAAACAGAAAAATCTAAACCACCACCTCTTGCCACCCCCGATAGCCCGAGTTCATACAAAAACAGGCAGACAAGATACAACACCGGGTACAAGTCGTACAGCCCAAATCAGAAAAACGGCACTCCGCAACAGCCCAGTACCGCCCATAATGCTGCGCAGCCGGCAAAGGCAACGCCCTTGATGATCTGCCTTCGGCGTGATGCGTGGGTAAAAAGATAAATCACACTGCCGCACCAAAGCAGCAGCACACCGATATGAGGTCGGCTTACCTCCATACTGGAACCGGGAATCTGATCGAGAAAAACCATGCCCTTAAGCATGACTTTAATGAAGACGAGCGAGGCGTAGTTAAATATGACTGATACGGGCGAAAACAGAACCGAAAGCCAGCCGGAGAGCAGAATACAGAAGGTCAGCGGAACCACCAGTAGATTGCCCACCAGCCCAATGGGCGAAAAGCGACCAAAATAGTACATCGTCAAGGGGAAAGAAGCCAAGCTTGCTGCCAGCGAGGTGATCATCAGTGACACCACATAGTTTCCGACCGCGTTGCGCGGGAGCCAATGCAACGGAATCCGCGAATAGACCATCACAATGAATCCCACAATACCGAATGAAAGAACGAATCCGATCGATTTCAGTGCATACGGATTGATAAGTAAAATCAGTGCGGCGGCAAAAGCGATGGAAGACGGCACATCCGGCTTGGCGCGAAAGAGCGGAGCCAAGAGAAAAACGGACGCCATAATCAGCGCCCGCAATGCGCTCTCCGTCATCCCGGTGGCCGCCACATAGAAAAAAAGCAGCGGCACCAGATAAACACCGAACCACACCCGTGAAACCCCAAACGACTTCATTACCCCCGCCAGCAATATTCCGATCATCCCCACATGCAAACCGGAAATGGCAAAGATATGAAGCAGACCCGTGCGCTGAAACCGCGCATAGGTTTCTGCGGAAATCTCCCCTCGATACCCCAGTACCAGAGCACGCAGCACAGCGAGTTCTCCCGGATGAGTTTTCATCCCCACCTCCAACCGTTTTGCTGCTTCAGAGCGCCAATTTTGGCACAAAGCAAAAAATGAGTGACGCGTATCAACAAGCGAAACACAACAATCCGGCCCATACACCCGTAAACGCAGCGATCCGTTTTCGCGATACGGTTCTTCCAGCTCCCCTCGCAACCAGACCCGCTGTTCTTTCTCCGCCACCGGATCACTGCGGAGCGAACCCATTACCCGCACGTCCAATTCGCCGCCCTGCTTAATCCATACGTTGGTGCTCTTCATTCCCTCCAACCGTACTCGGAAAAGCCACATTCCGCTCTTTTTGTTTTTAAATGGATAATAGCGGGGATTGGTGGAAACGTGCCCAACAGCCTCGGTGCGGGGAATGGGAAGTTGCACATTCCCATTCTCAAGCGAGTTTTTCCCCACTGTTGACACGCCAAAGCAGACCGCTGAAAGAGATGCAACCACACCAAAAACCAGAAGAGATCCGCATCGACGATTCCGCAGAAAAAACGCAGCAACCCAAAGCACAAGGGCAACACAAAGTAGGGGCCCCGGAGGAAGTTTGAAAGACGAAGCGATAGAAATACCCACCACCATAGAAACAGCAATCCCGATCATCGGTCGCCGTAATGGTCGCTTAGGAAAATGCATCGTGGAGTTTCCTGGTTAATTATCGGCCAGTTCGCGATAGGCCTTTCTAACCCTGTATTTAAAACTTGAGAATGAATAGCGGTTGGCAATGAACTGTTGGGCGTTGTACACAAGGCCATAAGCCAACAACGGCTCCTGAACACTCCGTAATAATCCTTCCGCCATTGAGCTGGTTGATTGATCAACCAACACGCAGTTTTCTTCGGTGAGGATCTCAGAATACGCCTCATCATAAACCGCCACAACCAATGCGGAGCTGTTGAGCAGCGACATGATCTCCGCATCGGGATACCGATCGCCTGCGCGAGGAACAAAAAGAACGAGATCGGCAACAGCGAGTACCGACAAATAGCGCTCAGGTTTATCAGGAGGAATAAAGGAACAACGATCCCGAATATCCAGATCTGCGGCCATCAATCCCACTTCAGCGGAAGTCGGCCCCACAAAATAAAAGAGCGCCTGAGGTACCTTATCCAGCAGCTTTCGGGCAGCTAAAAGTATCTTTTTCAACCCGCCGCGATCGGTTTGCAGCACCCGAAACACAACGGTCATCGAAGATTCTCCGCCCAATTCGCTGTTCACTCCGGAGTCCATCGGAGGCAATGAAAACAGCGACTGAACGGGTGTATCTTCCATCTGCACAATCCGACATTCCTTGGAAATGTTCTTCAAATCAGTCGTAAGCAGATCACAGAACGAAAAAACAAGATCGGCCGAATCCAGCAGCTTGCGTTCAACCAACTGATGACGTTTGGGAAACGATTTCCAGAACCAATTTGGAGAAACCCCTTTCGGCCCGGAAAAGCAGCGTGATGCTTCATAAACCGTCTTGATCCGTTTCAACCGCGCAAAACGGCTGACAAAAATAAACGCATCGTCCACGGCATGAACAACGTCATAGGATTTATCTTTCAGGGCCCGCAATACACGCAACCGGATTCGCCTGCGCGGACAAATCGACCCCGAGCCACCGCACAAAACGGTTATATTTTCTGTTGAACCGATCGACGCATCTGCCGCCGCGACATCAACCTGATGCCCGGCATCGGCCAGCGCCCTTAAAAAGGATACGGACCTAAACGTTCCGTCAGTAATGGACAATTTTCCGAAGGTTATGAACAGAATGTTCATCGGAGCGCCGGATCATTTACCGTCGATTTACACCACTTCGATTTAAAAGCGGATTATCTGCGCTGGAGCCGGTACCCGGCAGAGTGGTATCGATTCTGATGCCCGCCTCATGTTCCCTCATGCTCCTCTCAATACTTGCCAGATATTCCCGAAATTCACTACCTCCAATCCGCTCATTAAAAATAATAAATTCCTGACCAGAACGGATTGGATCTAAAAGAGAATTATCCAGCCAAGAAAAAACGGTATTCTGACCGAATAAAACCGCCGACCGTTCCATCATCCGCACGGACTCAAAAGCGTTTCCCAATTGGGCGTAGCATATCGTCATATTCTCGCATATATACAAATCCCTCCCTTTGACAGACTGTAGCTGTTCCAGCGCAGCCAATGCATCCTCATAGCGTTCAAGCCGCAAAAGAATTTCGGAGCGAATGCCTAAATAGTCGACATCCCTCGGCTTTTCATTAAGCAATCGGTCATAGGCGGTCAACGCCTGCTCGTACAGCTCCCCTTCGAAGTAAGCCTTCGCAATATAGTTTTGGACGTCATGATTGTACTCATTATTTTTCTGATACCAATTCGCCACCTCAATAACCGATTCAAGCTCCCCGAGCGCGACCAACGAACGTAGCAAGTTTTGCTGAAGCTCCTCTCGCTCCGGCGCTGTCTTGACCAAATAGGAATAGGCATTCGCTGACGCAATATATTTCCCTTGTCTGAAATACAGTTCCCCAAGCCGCTCCAGCGTCTCCGCATGAACCGGGTTGATTTTAAGAACTTCAAGGCATTTCTCAATGGCCCCATCCAAGTCGCCTTGCAGCACATAGCTGTCTGCCGTATTCAACAGACGTTCCGCATTCTCACAGGCACCCACCAAGGTCTCCATAGACTCTTTTCCGACAGAGTTCTCCAACGCAAGCGGATCACTACCAAAAATCATAACATTCACGCCACCAGCGTCTCTTTGTCGCGCACCGGCCAGTGCCTCCTCGGCCCGTTTTTCCTCAACGGAATTGAGCGTAAATTTGGTTACAATCAGAGCAATCAGCAGCACAACCAAAATCGAAGACCATTTCAAAATGGCCATCATGGCCAGTCTATCGCGCTGATCCGCATTCTCCTTGCGTTTTCCCCTTACTGCACGATGACGCGTCGTTTTTCGTAAGGATCCCTTCGGTCGACTGGCTTCAACATAAAGCTGTGTTTCCCCGGTAGTGGAACCGTAAAAATCTGAACTCACAGAAGCCGCTGCACGGACAGGCTCTTTTATCGAACGTTTGCTTTTTCTCATAGTCTCAGCTCAATGATAATATCCAACTCTCTTCTCTAAATAATTGAGTTGAAGTATCCCCATCTGGAGAGTAAGTGTCAAGCATCACACAACAGAGCTGAACCATCGCTCCGAGGGAAAATGAATTCTTTCATCCATCTGTTTATTATCGTCCTTTTTCTGATCGGAATACCGTTGGCCGTTTTGGCCCTAATCAATGCACTCCGCAAAAAACAACCCGGCTGTTCCGGAAACCACGACGGTGTGACCTACAAGGGCGAAAAGATTAAATGCCCCTCCTGCGAACTTCGAGATCATCAGGCGGCCATGAAAAAAAGGCCAAACGATAAATAATCAGCCGAGATGCAGCCCTATTTCTTCTGCATACATTGCTCGCAAGTGCCGAAAACCACAATCCGATGCGTCCGTTCAGCGAAATGATGCCGTTCACAGGCCTCTTCAACCAGCGCGGTAATGCGGTCATCAGAAAACTCGATAAACTGACCACACGTGTCGCAAATCATATGTTCGTGATTCGGATGATTAAAGGTGTGTTCATAGTGCGCGTGCACATCCGTATCACGAATAACGCGGACCAAACCGGCCTCCTCCATGAGCGCCAACGTACGGTAAACCGTTCCGCGACTCACGTGATTCATTCCGCTTGAAAGCTCCGCAGCAAGATCATCTGCACAAAAGTGATCATGGCGGGAAAACACCTGCGTCAGAATAATTTTTCGCGCCTGCGTAACCCGCGCTTCTTTCTTCTTCAGAAAGTCCACAAACAGCGGCCACGCCTCCTCGACCGATTCTCTGACCTCTTCCGGCAACTCTTCTTCATGCACACCCATAAACCAGCCCGTCCTTTTTGAAATTAAATCTATGTATAAACACGTTATGGCGCAAATTTGGGGCTGTAATCAAGTTTTTTACTGCTATATTGCCGTCCCTTGAGCTTATTTTGAGGAACTGAATCAACCAAACCAAGGAGTAAAGAAGATGGCCTATGTAATTTCCAGCGAATGCATTTCCTGCGGCGCCTGCGAATCCACCTGCCCGGTGGAAGCAATCAGCCAAGGCGATGATCAGTTTGTTATCGACGCGGACGCCTGCACCGATTGCGGCGCATGCGCTGAGTCCTGTCCGGTAAGCGCGATCACCGCAGGCTAAAGTTCCAACGAAGGAAAAGCTGAAAGCTGAGATTTTATTCTCAGCTTTTTTTTGTGCCCTGCGTCGCTTAGGTAATGTCGCTCCCTCGGCTCATGACCACCTTTCCGGTGCGGACCAGCTCGATAATCTTGAACTTGGCGATCATCTCTTCGAACGCATCAATTTTTTCAGGGTTGCCGACCACCTGAAGAATCATAGACTCCGGTGTCAGGTCGACGGTCTTGCAGCCATAGTGCTCGGCAATCTGAAGTGCTTCCGATCGACCGCTGCTGTTGACCTCAATCTTGATCAGCCCCATTTCCTTAGTGACGGACTGGTCGTAGGTGTGGTCGATACAGTGAAGCACATCGATCAGCTTGAGCAGTTGTTTAATAATCTGATCCAGCCCCTCGGCCTCCCCTGTACAGCTGATGGTCATGCGCGAGAACTTTCCGTCGATCCCCGGAGAAACGACGAGCGATTCAATATTAAAACCGCGTCGGGAAAAGAGCTGCGCAATACGGGCGAGCACGCCCGGCTTGTTGGCAACATAAACACTGAGCGTGTGGGTAGTAGATTTATTTAAATTCGACATAGTAAAACTCCGTTGAAAATTCGCCTCAATGCAGATTAAACCGTTGATCCATTGCCTAGGTCGAGCCGGTCGGCTTTTCCATCTTCCTTGCGGGCGGTTCGATGAGCATATCCTCAATCACTGCACCCGCCGGAATCATCGGGAATACGTTTTCGGTCTTCTCAACTTCGCAATTGATCAGACACGGACCGTCGTTGTACTCCAGCGCATTTTTCAGCACCCGCTTAACATCTCCGGGACGCCGAAGGTTAAAGCCCTTAATCCCGAACGCCTCGGCCAGTTTAACAAAGTCGGGATTTCCTTCTAAATCAACGCCGCTCTTGCGGTCTTCATAGAAGAGTTCCTGCCATTGTCGAACCATGCCCAGATAATGGTTGTTCAGCACGACAATCTTAATTGGAAGCTTGTACAGTGCCGCAGTAGCAAGTTCAAAGAAGGTCATCTGGAAACCGCCATCGCCGACGAAACAGATATGCAGATCCTTCGGACGCCCGAAGGCCGCGCCGATACAGGCCGGCAGACCAAAACCCATCGTTCCCGCTCCGCCGGAGCTCAACCAGTTTAAGCGGTGGTCGGTCCGATAAAACTGAGCGGCCCACATCTGGTGCTGCCCTACGTCGGTTGTCACACAGGCCTTGCCTCCGGAGAGTTTATAAAACTCGTCAATAATATGCTGCATTTTCAGGCTGCCCTGCCGCTTAAACTTCAGCGGATACTTGACCTTATAGCCATCCAGATGTTTGCACCACTCCTTCGTTTCAAGAATAGGAACATGCTTGATCAGCTCTTCAAGGGCCAAGCGCGCATCGGCCACGCAGGCAATTTGGGGCTGAATCATTTTCCCAATTTCCGCGGCATCGATATCAATATGAATAATCGTTGCATCCTTACAGAATTTGGCAGGCTGTCCTAAAATACGATCATCGAAACGTGAGCCGACATTCAACAGCAGATCGCATTCGCAGACCGCCTTGTTGGCATACGCCGTTCCATGCATGCCCAGCATACCCAGCGAAAGTTTATGCGTTTCCGGGAAAACCCCCTTGCCCAGCAGCGTATTCGTTACTGGGATCCGACACTTTTCCGCCAGCGCACGCAGCGCATTTTCTGCACCCGAAATCATGACACCGTGGCCTGCAAGAATGAGCGGACGCTTCGATTTGCCTAACGCCTCAGCAATTTCAAGAAGGGTGTCCTTATTCGGCGTAGAATTGATTTTATAGCCCGGCAGATCCATTTTCGCGTGCAGATCCTCCGTGCAGGGCCCTGCGCTGAAATCTTTCGGGATATCAATCAAAACAGGTCCCGGACGTCCGGTCGTGGAAATATGGAACGCCTCGCGAATGACACGCGGAATCTCGTTCGACGATTTCAACAGATAGGAATGCTTAACAATGGGCATCGTGATGCCGAAAATGTCCGCCTCCTGGAAAGCATCCTTGCCCAGCATCCATGAAACCGATTGCCCGCTCAGAATAATCATTGGAACCGAATCCATATGAGCCGTCATAATGCCCGTCAGCGTATTGGTTGCTCCGGGGCCGCTCGTAATCAAAACCACGGCCGGCTTTCCGGTTGCCCGCGCATAGCCGTCGGCCATATGGGCCGCGCCCTGCTCGTGCCGGGTCAAAATAAAATTAATCTTTGTCTGTGTGGTGACCAGCGCATCAAAAATCGGAATTACCGAACCGCCGGAATAACCGAAAATATACTCAACGCCTTCGTTTTCAAGGCAGCGAATAATCGCCTGCCCACCTTCCATTGCATTATTGGCCATATTTTACCTCCAAGATTCCTGCAACCTATTTTCAGCCCTCTGAATTGTCAACATTTTTGCCAGAAAAAATTCACACCGCCAATTTAACCAAAAATGTCGACCAAATTTCCGATCACAAACTGAAAAACACGCATATTTGGTGCCAAAAACGAAAATCGCCCGATTTGATCTCATTTTCTTACGGATTCGGCAGCACAATATGAGAAATCGCTTCAAACGGAGTTAGCAAACAGATAGAAAAATTACCGATAGACCGACACGTGCATAGACAAGCCCCTGGCGGCAATGCAGAACACATCAATACATCGAAGACCCTTTTCACCCAAACTTTCAAAATCAACAGGCGAACACGCATGCATTATTTACAAATCGTGCATTACTCCATTGTGAGTTTGTTTTTCTTTCACTAGCTGACCGCAGGCCGCCGAAATATCAGCCCCCAGCGAATAGCGCAGCGTCGTGTCGAACCCGGCGACTTTCAGGCGGGACGCGAAACGTTCGCGCTCCGGACGAGGGGTTCCCCGCAGAGAACTCCCGTCGTATTCATTAAAAGGAATAATGTTGATATGCACAGGCAGTCCGCGCAAAAAGTCTTCCAACGCTTTCAGATCCTCCTCTCCGTCGTTTACTTTTTCCAGCATCAGATATTCCGCCATAACTTTTCCGTGCTGAGCAATCCGCTCAAGTGCAGCCCGCTGTTGATCAAGCGGATACTTTCGCGCCATCGGCATCAGCTTCGCCCTCACCTCCTGTCGCGCACTATGCAGACTCAACGCCAACTGAACTCCCGGAAATTTTTCCGAAAACTGAATCATCGCCTCGGGAATTCCAACCGTAGAGACCGTAATTTTCGAGGGTGACAAATGAAAAAACGGTACAGCGCAGAAAAAATCGATCGCCTTGAACAGGTGCTCCAGATTGAGCAGAGGCTCCCCCATCCCCATAAATACGACGTTACGAATCATCCGCCATTCCGCACGAAGCAGCCGATTGGCTTGGAGCACCTGATCCAAAATTTCATCTGCGGTAAGATTCCGCGTAAAGCCCATTTCGCCTGTAGCACAAAACCCGCAACGGCAGGCACAGCCGACCTGCGAAGAGATACAAACAGAAGTTCTTCCGGTTTTGGGCCGAAGCACCACACTTTCAATCAAATGATCATCCTCGGTCCTAAAAACCAGCTTACTGGCCCCATCTACCACCGAATCGCGGCGCTCCACCAACTCCAGACATTTAAACTGAACGTGCGCTTTAAAGTCCGCACGCGCAGCCTCCGGCAGCAGCACCAGCGCATCGTCCCAATCCTGCGCCTTTTTAAACAGTGCATTACGAAACTTTTTCATGGCATGCGGCTGCACCGCATTTCTCCGACGAAGCATTTCCATATGGTCAATATTGTATATCGAAAACATAGTTTAACCCTGCTACCTAAAAAGCACCGTCTCGCCGATCTTTTTTCTAAAATAGAGTTTTATCAGACCCACAAACGAATTGACGACGTGAGAGGTGAACACTACAATCCGCCGTTGTCAATGGATGATATACATAACCATTGGGAGAATAACAATGAGCGGGAAAAGCTTAGAGTTACGAAAATTTGTGGCACCGGAATTTATTTACGGAACAGGAGCTCTGTCCTTAACAGGACGCTACGCACAAAACCTTGGAGCCCGCAAAGCA
>JAAYDL010000299.1 GCA_012729265.1 Lentisphaerota bacterium
CTTCTCCTATGAGTTTAGGGTTAGTGAGACTCCTCCTCTTGGTAGCGCCAGCTAACACAAGAGGAGGGCTCTTTTTTAGTTTAATGAAACGTAGCCCCTGTTGAAAGGGGTTAGAGGGGATTCAAGCGCGTGGGCCTTTCTATGGGGGATGTCAAATAGCGGTTACATCGTTTCTTCTCTTAACCTTGTTCTGATGGTTGTCCGGTTGCTTTGAAGGTCCCCCGGAGATCATGCCGGGCGGACACCTTTCTATCCGTGCGGGGCTCGTAGTTTCTGGACGACGCTGTATGAAAATTTATTGCGGAGCGTTGGGTTTAATACCCCGCAACTTGCTGCGAAAAATTGTAGGGCTGAAATGGTCGTAGACCTTCCAGCCGCGGCGGGAAGGCTTTCTGCCGTTCCCGCCCTACAAAGATTAGATACCCCGCTGCTTGCAGCGGGGAGTTTTCATTGGTAGAGGAGCGATGATCATTAAACGGGTTCAAACAGGCGAAGAGGTGGTTCGGGTTGCCGCGCTGGCGCGGGAAATCTGGAACGAGCATTATGTCTCGATTGTCGGGCAGGAGCAGGTGGACTATATGCTCGCCACCTTTCAGAGTGCGGAGGCGATTCAATCGCAAATGGAGTCGGGATATGAATATTATTTTTCCTTGGACGAGAAGGGCGAAGCTTCCGGCTACATTGCACTGATCCCCAACGAACCGCCCGGAAAGATGATGCTCAGTAAGCTCTATGTGCGGGCCGCGTTTCGAGGAACCGGTGTCGGCAGAGATTTGGTCGCATATGCGAAAAAACGGGCGGGGAAGCTCGGGGCGACATCGGTTTGGCTGACGGTTAATCGGAATAACCTGAGAACGATCGAGTGGTATCACAGAAAAGGTTTTGTGATTACGGACGAAGTGAAGAAGGAGATCGGGTCCGGGTTTTTTATGGACGACTATCTTATGGAAGTGGATGTGTAGCTGCGGCAGTTTTTCCGCCAAATCGGTGGTTATACTTCGATCGGATGAAACCTTTACTTCTGTAAATTGACAGGATTACAGGATTAATGGGATCTGCTTAACTTATTTATCCCGTCCATTCTGTTATCCAGTCTAAAAAGTCACCCACGCAAAGTATACACCGACGCGCTCGTTATCCGTGGAAGATAAAATGTTTTCGGACGGTATAATTGATCATCATCGCGGACAGGGCTTTGGTGACGTATGACCAGTCGTAAGAAAAGTTCAGCCAGACGACCAATGCTCCCAGCGCAACACCGATGCCGATGCTGATGCCCGACACCGCATAAAACAGTCCGATCTCTTTCAGTCGGCTGTGCTTTCCGGCTTTAAATACAAATCGAACGTTCAGGATATAGGCGACCAGGTTTGAGATAAGAAAGGCGATTATACTTCCGATAATAAAATTTACGGTGCGGGTTCCTTCCGGAACGTCGGTGCATTGAGCATGAAACAGCTTAACGAACAGCTCGGTTCCTTTCAGTGCCGGAAGCCAAAGCCATGCAATCAGGAACGCAACGAACATATCCACGGTGAGCGCAAAACCACCACAAGTTACATATTTTAAAAACTGGAGGCCTGCGTGGTCCTTGTCCGTGATGATTTTTTTCAAGACATTCATTCGTTCAACTTATCCCACTCTATTTCTGGACGCAATTTCCAACTTCGGCGCATTGTTCCGGCCGCCCGCAATCTTACCGATTGCGGAAATCCTAATCCCTAATTCCGAAACCCGAAACAATTCTCAAAAACTCAAATACGAAAACGGTTTCGTGTCACCCATTTGGGTAATTAAGCCGCATTTAAATTTAGAATTTGTTTCGGATTTCGAGTTTAGAAGTTCGAATTTTCACCTGATCAGTCAGATCTGGGCCGTCCGCTGTCGCCCATCGGAGAGATCTGCCGTTGTCCTCTCTGCAACCCGTAAATTTGTGTGCGGCGGATAAAAGGCTTGCAGCAGGTTTGTGTCGGCTGAGAATATGCAGGCATGTCTACGCGCTATAAAATCAAGGTTTCTTACGACGGTACAAATTATTCCGGTTGGCAGGTGCAGCCGGAACATCGAACGGTGCAGGGCGAGCTGGAACGGTTGCTGATGCATATGACCGGCGGCGAAAAGCCCGTGCGGGTGGAATCGTCGGGGCGCACCGATGCCGGCGTTCATGCGCGCGCTCAGGTGGCGCATTTTGATCTGGAGAAGCCGGTTGATCCCCAATATTTTCAGCGCGGTCTGAATGCGCAGCTGGATCGCGATATACGCGTGGTGAGCTTTGAGAAAGTGCCGTCCGATTTTCATGCGCGCTTCAGCGCGGTGGGGAAGGAATACCGCTACTTTATCTACAACGGACTCATTATCCCGCCGACGAAGCGGTTATATTATCTGCAGGAAGGGCGACGGCTGGACGTGGAAAAAATGCGACGTGCGGCGGAATTGCTGGTGGGCGAACACGACTTTGCGCCTTTTTCCGCGAATCCAGGTCGGGAACTCAACGGGACCGTACGGACAATTTATTCCCTCAATGTGCGGAAACACGGCGCAGATATTACGCTGGAGGTCCAGGGAAACGGGTTCCTCTATAAAATGGTCCGCAGCCTCGCCGGTTATCTGGTACGCGTCGGAATCGGCGATCTGAAACCCGAATCGGTTCACGAGATTCTGGATCATGGAATCCGCACGGCGGTCGTGCCTACCGCCCAGCCGCACGGACTTTTCCTGTGGAAGGTGTTTTATTGATTTGTGGACGGGGTTTCTCGTTGGGCGATTGGGCTCTACCCAAAAAAGAGGCAGGCGTTGGGCCTGCCTCTTTTGCAGCCTGAAGGCTGAACTACGAACCACACTGCAGCTTGAAGGCTGAACTACGAACCATGTTGCAGCCTGAAGGCTGAACTACGAACCATGTTGCAGCCTGAAGGCTGAACTACGAACCACGTTGCAGCCTGAAGGCTGAACTACAAACAGCTCTGTTCCCGCGGTTTGTAGTTCACGCTTCAGCGGTTCGTAGTTCACGCTTCAGCGTGTCTTCAATGTCACTCTTCCTTTTCCGCTTTGGCGGCTTCAATAATCTTGGATGCCAAGTGAGCGGGAACCTGTTCATAACGATCAAAGTTCATTTCGAACGAGCCTTGTCCGCTGGTGATGGAACGCAGTTCGGAGCAGAACTTAAACATTTCAGCCTGCGGTACGTCGGCGGTAATGGACTGAAGGCCGTCTTCCTGTCCCATTCCAAGGATGCGTCCGCGCTTGGTGTTGAGCAGCCCGGATATGTCGCCCATGAACTGATCGGGGACGATCACTTTAACGGTCATAATCGGTTCGAGCAGGACGGGATTGGCTTTGTCCATGGCATCGTGCAGGGAGCGCGCTCCGGCAATCTTGAAGGCGACTTCGGAGGAGTCGACATCATGATAGGAACCGTCGTAAAGCTCAACCTGCAGATTGATCACGGTGGAGCCGACCAGGGGTCCTTTTTCGAGGCCTTCCAAAAATCCCTTTTCGCAGGCCGGGACAAAGTTGCCGGGAATCGCGCCGCCGACCAGCTTGTTGAGGAACCATTCCTCTTCTTCGGAGGCTTTCGGGCGTACGCGCACGTAGCACTCGCCATATTGTCCGCGACCGCCGGACTGCTTTTTATGTTTGTAATGGCCTTCACCGCTGCCGGTGATGGTTTCTTTATAGGCCACTTTCGGCGTGTGGTGATTCATTTCCACATTGCTGCGGTTTTTAATGTGCTCGAGCGTGACTTCAAGGTGCATATCGCCCATGCCCCAGAGGACCAATTGGTGGGTCTCGGCGTTATGGTCAAGACGGATGGACGGATCCTCGTCTGTGGCGCGGTGAAGTGCTTGACCGATTTTGTCGGCGTCGGCTTTGTTCTTCGGCTCGACGGCGTATGCGGTGACGGGGGAGGGAAAGACAATCGGCTCAAATTTAATATTGCTGCCCATTGCACAGAGCGAATCGTTCAGGAACGTGTTTTTGAGTTTGGTCAGCGCGACAATGTCGCCGGCTTTGGCCTCCTGTGCTTCCGTGGTTTTCTTTCCATCCACATAGAGGATGGTGCCGATCTTTTCCTTTTCATCCTTGGTGGAATTGTAGATCTCCATACCGGGTTTGAGCACGCCGCTGTAGATGCGTACAAAGGTCATTTGGCCGATAAACGGATCGCTGAAGCAGCGCCAAACCAGACCGGAGAAGGGCTGATCTTCTTCAGCGGAAATCTCGTTGCCTTCGGCACATCTGACCGGATAGTCGTGCGGCGAGGGGAAGAGACGACAGATGGAATCCATGGTTTCCTTTACGCCCATGTCTGCTTTGACCGAAGTGGCAAAAACAGGAATCAGGTGTGCATCGTGTACGGACTTGCGCAGTCCGTCGGAAAACTCATCGGCCGTCAGCTCTTCGCCTTCGAAATATTTTTCCATTAACTTGTCATCGGTTTCGGCAGCCAGCTCAATCAAGTGGTCTTTAATGGCTTTAATGCGTTCCTTCAGTTCGTCCGGTACTTCGTTGTCCGGGCAGTTGAGAATGTCTACGGCTTTTCCGTCGGACGTCGGCAGAACCATCGGAATACAGCGCTCGTTGCCCCAGCGTTCTTTGATTTCAGCGAGTGTTTTTTCAAAATCGGTGTCGTCTTTGTCTAGACAGGTAATGGCGATACCGCGCGGGAGATTTCGTTTTTCAGCGGCTTTCCATGCGCGTTGGGTGCCGACTTGTATGCCGGCGGAAGCATCGACGGTGATCAGTGCGGCATCCGTGACTTCTGCGGCGGTAACCATGGCACCGATAAAGTCGGCGAAGCCGGGGGTGTCGATCATAACAAGGCGTCGGATTTTGCGGCTGGCGGCCGTGTAAACGCCGTCGAACGGCTTGGCCCAGATGGAGATTTTATGTGCCTTTTCTTCGTCTGTCCAATCGGCCACACTGGTACCGTTTTCCGGAGAACCGATCCGATCCACCTGTCCGAGTTTGAATAGAATGCTGTCGATCAGTGAGGTCTTCCCGCTACCAGTGTGGCCCATTAGAGCGAAGTTGCGGACACTATCAATGGGGATGTTTTTCATATTCTTCTCCTTAATTGCGCGCTCAGCACGCAGTTGTTCGGTTCTCGGTTGTTTGTTGATAAGAACCCCAGATATTCATCTTAAACTCTCCATCAACTGCAACCCTTTACAATCAATCCGGGGCTTTCACCCCTTCCCGTCTTCTGCCGTGACATATTCAGCAGGAAGTATCCAAAATACGCATTCACGGGCCGGGGTTCAAATCTTTTTCCTGAAAAGTCCGCATTTCTGTAATTTTTCTGTTTATTGGAGATCAACCGCCGATCACGCAGATGGGTGCGGATCTTGTTGAGGAACAGACTTATGTGTTTATGTCTCCCAAACCAATTGATTTTCTTCAGCTTATCCGTGCAAATCCGTGAAATCAGCGGATAACAACTGCCGGCGGAAGGATTGAGGAGGCTTCGGGCTTTTAGTTGCTGCTCAGCGTTTTGAGTTCTTCCAGCAGTGCCGCAGACGGGTTGCTGATTCGGATGCGCTTGTTTCTGCCCGTTTCTCCCGAAAGGATTTCAATATCGGAGCGCGAGATTTTCCAGTGCTTAGAGAGATACTTAACGAGGTAGGCATTTGCTTTTCCTTCCACGGGCGGAGCCTGGATGCGGATTTTCAGCGCCTCGGTTCCCAGTAGGCCAGCTACGCCGTCTTTCGTTGCGCGTGGCACCACACGAACGTTAATGATGATACTGTTTCCCTTTTTCTCTAACCAATCCATGTTTTCTGCCTCATAATGTGGTTCTGCTCGAAATTAATGCGATCCGAAGGCGGTTTCTATGTATAGCTGAGGTTGACGGTCTACGCAATCGATAAGCGGAGCAGGCATTTGAGGCCAATGTCTTTGCTTATGATTGGTCTTTGATTGATGTTTTGATTTTTTGATGAAGACAAGGTATATGATTTTTTGATTTTCATTGATACCCTATTTTTTGTATTCAGGGTTCAGTGAGTCAGACATGGCAATGCCAGTCTGAAAATGGAGATGGAAAAATGAATCTAAAACACCTTGCTGTCTGGAGTCTGTGGAGTTTGGGGTTCCTGTGCGCACCGGTCTTTGCTGTCAATGCAATTCAGGATGAGGTGAGGGCAATTCTTGCGGTGTCAGACGATTCAAAGAAAGAGGATCGATCTGTCTCCGATGAGATTAAATCGCTTCAGAAGTCCAAGGAGCTCTCGAATGAACAAATGACGGAGTTGTTGGGGAGTGTAATAACCAAGGAATCAAAACGGTATAAATATTGCGAGATGGAGGTTGTCAATAGAGCGCTGGAGACCCTGGTAAGATATGATGGAGACTCTCCTCGGAAAACCGTTAAAAACCTTTTTGAGTCGGACAATATATCAGTACGCAATGCCGCGATTCACACATATATACGCATGCTGGATGGTGCTGTGGACGATGTCGTAAAGGAGTTTCTTTCAGTTGACTCCTATGAATCGGACCGACTGCTCGTCTATGAAGAGTATATACGGATCTGCGATTCAGCAATCGCTGCCGATGATAAGGAAAAGAAAGAGCAGATATTGGCGTTTTTTCACGAATGTATGGACGGTGAGTTCGGATATGACTCATTTGTTTTGTTGGGTAAATATCTCATAAAAAACAAAGAAGGCTACAAATCCTCGAGTATGATGCATGAGGATCAGAGGCAGTTTCGTGAAAGATATCGAAGCCGACCTCCTGAGCCGCAGCCGAGACCAGATATAAGTCCGATGTCCGATCGGGAAGTTGTTGAATATCTCCTTATTCCCCCAGATTATATTGACCTCAGGCGAAATGATGTGTTGGAAACTCCTATTGAAAGATTGAGGGACTGGCAGAACAGGTGTGGTATATCAGATAAGCACGTGAGAGAAATACTGAATGAAATAGTTGAATCAAATAAATATGAACAAAGTGACATAGTGGTATATAGAAACGCACTTAACTGTATGTACGACTATAATGATGCCGTGTTCCTTCCTGTCCTGAGGTCTGTAATAGAAAATAAGTATGGAGGTTTAGATGTTGCGGTTCGTTTATATATACACATAAATAATGGCGAATTAGATGATGTAATTCTTTCCTTTCTTAAAACTCTGCATCACAATAACAACACACGAGAAGCTATCTTTGAAATAATGGAAGAAACATACAGAATGTACAAGATCGACAAGAAAAAAGCACTCAGGGAGAGCAAGAAGATTATTGAATGTGTGCCGAGTATAGAAGATGCGGACACACTGAGAATAATCGATAAATACCTATCAGATATGGATGATGGATATAGGAATTCGGAACTAAGATTAAAATCGATTGAGAGAATGATTAAAAAAAGAAGCGACTCAAAAATAGCCGAGGAATATTTCCAACGAGTGCTGAAAGAGATGGCGGGCGCGGAAAATAACGCGCAGTGAGCTCAGCATAACAGATTCGGGGTTGATTTTTTGGGGAGCGGGACATAGTCTGCGCTCCCTTTTATTCATTATATGCAGATGCGACGGAGAGATTTTATGCAGTCACTTTCTACTTTTGAGGAGCGCCTTTCGGTCTGGACGACCAATGCGATGAGGTCGGTTTTTGATTTGGCCGATACGGAAGTTCACCTAGGCGTTTCGCCGACGAATAATGAAAAGTTCGGCGACTATCAGTGCAACGCGGCGATGGAGCTGGCGCGTGCGCTCAAGAAGGCTCCGCGTCAGATTGCTCAGGAGTTTGTCGAGGCGGCGGAGCTTCCCGATTTTGTGGAGAAGATTGAGATTGCAGGCCCGGGATTTATTAACTTTTTCCTCACGAATGCGGCGTTGTCGGAATATGTGCAGGCGCTGGAGTCGGATCCGCATCTGGGCGTGGAGCAGGTGGGCGAGGGCAAAACGGTGGTGATTGATTATTCCAGCCCCAACGTGGCGAAGCCGATGCATATCGGCCACATCCGTTCGACGGTGATTGGCAACGCGATCGACCGCCTGTTCCGCTTTCGCGGGTTTAATGTGATTGCAGATAATCACCTCGGAGACTGGGGAACACAGTTTGGCTTGATGCTCATCGGCTTCCGTAATTTTGCGGATGAGGCGGCGCTGAAGGAGGCTCCGGTGGAGGAGCTGGAGCGGATTTATGTGGCGAGCTATAACCGCTCCAAGGAAGATGAAACGTGGCGTGATCAGGCCAAGGCGGAGCTCGTTAAACTTCAGCAGGGCGATGCCGAAAACCGCGCGTTGTGGGAAAAGTTTATCGAACTCTCCATCGAGGAGTTCAATACCATCTATGAGCGGTTGGATGTGCACTTTGATCTCTATCGGGGCGAGAGTTTTTACAACGATCGTCTGCCGGGCATGATTCAATTGCTGGAGGAAAAAGGGCTGGCAAAGGAGAGCGACGGCGCGCTGATTGTGGATCTCGAAGAGGACGGTATGCCGATCTGTATTGTTCGTAAGAGCGATGGCGGATTCAACTATGCCACGACGGACTTGGCGACCGTGGAGGCGCGTGTTGAGGAGTTCAGTCCCGATCGCATTATTTATGTGACGGACGAGCGCCAGCAGCTGCATTTCCGGCAGTTTTTCTCGATCTCGAAAAAGCTGGGGATGGAAGCTAATCTCGTACACGTCTGGTTTGGTCTGATGCGTCTTCCGGAGGCGACCTTCTCCACGCGCGAAGGGAATGTGATTAAGTTGGCCGCATTGTTGGACGAAGCAGAGGCGCGTGCGCTGGAAATGGTGAAGAAAAGCAGCCCGGAAATGTCGGAAGAACAGCAGAAGGATTTAGCAAAGGCGATCGGGATCGGTGCAATTAAGTATACCGACCTGAGTCAGAATCCGCAGAGTCTCGTGACCTTTACATGGGAGAAGGCACTGAATATGGAGGGCAACTCTGCACCGTATCTGCAGTATGCCTACGCGCGGATTTCTTCGGTGTATGACAAGTATCATGTGCAGTATCCGGATATGGAGCTGAGCGATCATCCAATCCATATTGAGCAGGCGATTGAGCGCAAACTGGCGGTTAAGCTTACGCGCTTCCCGACGGCCATTCAATCGGCGGCAGAAAACTATCGTCCCAATATTCTGGCCGACTATCTCTACGACCTGGCTCAGATTTACAGCAGCTTTTACCAAAATGTACCTTTCCTGAAAGCGGAAGAGGGGGTTCGCGAAAGCCGAATCCGTCTTTGCCGTGTTACGGCGAAAGTGCTCAAGCAGGGACTCTCTCTGCTGGGCATCGAAACGCGTGAACGAATTTAAGTCGGGCGTTTTGAGCCCTAATCTTTAGCTTCCGGGAACGCAGCATCCCCGCCACTCGCCGGCGTTGTGTATACTCGCCCGAATGGCGTTTTGGCGCATGCGCTGCATGATTTCATATTGATTGTTTGAACGACTAATCCGACAAGATGGCTGCGTTGCGGAGGGTCTATCTGATCTTATCCAAACAGAATTTTGGATCAAGAAAACGCTCATTTGTTTTATAATGTATTTAAAGATTTAATATAGAGTTAATCAATGAGAAAACAGAATTTGAACAAGGGTAACATGAATTTAATGCATTATATCTAACAAAAGAAAATAAACACAGTACGCGATAAATAGAAATAAAATGACAAATAAAATATTGACTGGCAGAAATATAGTGATACCTTGCATATACAGGTCAGTAAAATAAAATAACAAAAAAGGAGGTAGGTATGAGCAAGTTAGTCGCGTATGTATGTTTTTTAGTTTTGAGTTTTTTATCTATTCATGCCCATTCCGCTGTTTTAGCAGGGTGGGACGTGAATGGGGTGGATGTTAAAGATGGGACGGGCATCTCGACCAATATTCCACCCTACCTGTTTTCTGCTACAACCAGTGGGGTGGAGCATGTTCAGGCTTCTCTGACGTTGGGTAATGGGGTCTCTCCCAGTACGACCGAAGGGAAATATGGATTCAAAATTGCCGCAGACGATCAGGCCGATTCTTTGGCGGATGCTGTTGCGATGAATCATTACCTCGAATTTTCCATCACGGTGGAGAAGGGATATGAGCTTAACCTGAGTTCGATCGAAATGGTCGGTGAAGGAACCTCGACGGGTTGTTCAAACGTGGTGTTGATGACCAGCGTGGATGGTTTTTCCGTGGGCAAGGAGATCGGCTCGGTCTATCCCGCCAATGTGAATTATTCGCTGGATACCAAAAAGGGCGCCTTCGGTGATGCCACCAATTTGTCTGCAAAAAAATATCAGCATCTGCGCGGAACCGTGGTATTCAGGATTTATGGTTGGAACAGTTCTGCCGGCAGCGGAGCCATTCGTATTCGAAATCTAACGGGGTTGGATCTGATTATTAACGGCGAAGTAGCTGTTGCTTCCGCCGACGGAGAAAAGCCGGGCATCTCGATCCGCCACGCGAATGGAGGAGCTGATGTGTCGGTTTTGTTTGGAGACTCTTCATCTACAGACTGCTGCTTGCAATATACCCCTCAGCTTTCTAGTAGCAACGAATGGGTCAGGGTTGCCGGGCCGTTTTCGCACAGCACCAATCTCTTTTTTGAGACCAGTGAAAGCAGCGGGTTTTATCGTATAGCTTCTGAGGTGGGAGGGGGGTAGTGATGAGTTTGCAGCGAGTCAGTGCTATTATTTTCTGTGCTTGGTCTCTTGTTTCTCCTTCTTTTGCCGATTTCATCGTTTTGATGGGTGGTGGTTCAGGATCACCTACAACTGGAGATCAGTTTGAAGGGGTCGCTAATGAGTGGGCAACGCATCCCGTGCTGGAGATTCCTGGTCTTCAGATGAGTGCACGCACTACAGATGCTACGCATACGTTGAATGCCAATAAAGACGAGTTTGGAATCAATTCGGATATTGTCGGAGAGAATTACGAGGCCTTTGATTATGGTGAGGTCATGGAGCTCTATTTCGATAAGGACGTGGAATTAAGTCTGCTGGATTTTAATCGATTCGAAAGCGGAGATTGCTTTGTCCTAGAGGTCGAAGGTTCTGACCCGCTTGAAATAGAGAATCAAAATCTCTCAAGTGGAATCAACGATACTTATAATTTTGCAAAAGCATTGCGCGTTTCTGCCGGCACTACCATTCGTTTTTATGTGAGAAGCGACAGCGGGGCGGTAGGAATGGACGGTATTGGTTTACAGGTTGTTCCTGAACCGATGGCTGCAACATTGATTTCACTCACAGGAATCAGTCTTCTTGTAGTGCGCCGCTTTTCCGGCAGATAAAGGGTAATTCCATAATATTCAGCCAGCTTGTTCATCATTTGATGAACAAGCTGGTTGGTTTTTTTTGTCAACTGTGCATTATCTCCCCTGTTCGTAAATGAACGATGGGTGTGGAATAGGAATCAATTTTTCCGCATACACATGTCTGATGTGGGGTTGAAAAACAGGGGACAGATATGGCTCAACGAAAAGGGATTATTTTGGCGGGTGGAAGCGGAACCCGGTTGCATCCGCTGACCAAGGTTATCAGCAAACAGATGCTGCCGGTTTATGATAAGCCGATGATCTATTATCCGCTTTCGGCGCTGATGCTTGCGGGGATTCGAGAGGTATTAATTATTAGTACGCCGCATGATCTTCCTATGTTTGAACTGTTGTTGGGCGATGGTTCACAGATTGGGATGAAGTTCAGCTATGCGGTTCAGCCCAGTCCCGACGGGCTGGCGCAGGCGTTTATCATCGGCAAGGAGTTTATCGGAGACGCCTCGGTTGCGCTGGTGCTGGGCGATAACATATTTTATGGACACGGCTTTCAGCAAATGTTGGAGGCGGCATCGGCTCAAGAGAATGGGGCCACCATTTTTGCCTATCAGGTAGCCGATCCCGAACGCTACGGCATTGTCGAGTTTGACGCTTCCGGAAAGGCACTTTCGCTGGAGGAAAAGCCGGAAAAGCCCCGGTCCAATTTTGCCATTCCGGGTCTCTATTTTTATGATAACCGAGTGGTTGAGGTTGCCGAAAACTTAAAACCGTCCGCTCGCGGTGAACTGGAAATTACCGATGTAAACAGGCGGTACCTTGAATGGGGCGAACTGAGTGTTCAGAATTTGGGACGCGGTTTTGCCTGGCTGGATACCGGAACGCACGACGCCATGCACGAAGCCTCCAATTATGTGGAGACGATCGAAAAACGTCAGGGATTGAAAATTTCCTGTGTTGAAGAGATTGCTTATCGTCTGGGTTACATTGATCTTGGGCAGCTTATAACGCTTGGCGAGGCCATGTCGAAAAACAGTTATGGGCAATATTTGCTTCGGCTGGCGAAGGGTGGTTATTAGATTTAGGCATTAGGCATTAGGCATTAGGTATTGGGTAATGGGTGTTAGAATGAATGTAGAGAGTTTGGGAATTCCTGACGTAAAGCTGATCAAACCCCGGCGGTTTAATGATGCGCGAGGGTTTTTCGCGCAGACGTATCAACAAAAACAATATGTTGAAGCCGGAATACCATCGACGTTTGTGCAGGATAATTGGTCCCGCTCGTCGAAGGGCGTGTTGCGCGGACTGCATTATCAATATGAACATGCTCAGGCAAAGTTGGTGAGTGTAATCCGCGGGGAAGTTTTTGATGTTGTGGTCGATATGCGTAAAACTTCACCGACTTTCGGGAAATGGGAAGGTGCATTTTTGTCGGAAGAAAACGGGCATCAGCTCTTTGTGCCTAAAGGATTTGCTCACGGATTTCTTGTGCTGAGTGAAACGGTTGACTTTATGTACAAGTGTGACGATTACTATACGCCGGGCGATGAGTATGGGGTCAGATGGAACGACCCTATATTGGGGATTGATTGGCCGGATATTATAAATCCCTTGGTGTCCGAAAAAGATGCTGTATTACCCAAATTTGAGGATGCTAAATATTTTTGATATATACAGATGAGGAATGGGTAACATCCTCTAAACCACTAAAACCTGGTTCGGCTGGGACCGGAATAAAAAATAGATGACCGCAAAGAAACAAAGACGCAAAGAACGTGGATGCAATAAGTGTTTTCTTCTTTGTGTCTTTGTGTCTTCGTGGTTAAAAAGTCCATCGTAAACCTGATGGGACCTTAATCGAGAGGCATCAAAACCAAGGCCATAAGTATTATGAAAAAAGCACTGATTACCGGGATTACCGGACAGGACGGCTCTTATCTGACAGAGCTTTTGTTGGAGAAGGGGTACGAGGTTCACGGGATTATCCGTCGCGCGAGTACCTTTAACACGCACCGAATTGACCATCTCTATCAGGATCGGTTGGCCGGAGAACCGCGTATGTTTCTCCATTACGGGGATCTTACCGATTCCAGTAATCTGAATCGATTGATCGAAAAAATAGGACCCGGCGAGATTTATAATTTGGGCGCTCAGTCGCATGTGCAGGTTTCTTTCGAGGTGCCGGAATATACGGCGGAGGTAGACGCTACCGGAACCCTGCGTCTGCTGGATGCGATCCGTGAAACCGGGGTGCCTGCTCGTTTTTATCAGGCCTCAACTTCCGAGCTTTACGGCAAGGTGCAGGAGGTGCCGCAAACGGAGACGACACCTTTTTATCCGCGCTCACCGTATGCGGTGGCCAAGCAATATGGGTTCTGGATCGTTAAAAATTATCGAGAGTCCTATGGGCTTCATGCGAGCAACGGGATTCTGTTTAACCACGAATCACCGCGCAGAGGGGAAACCTTTGTGACGCGTAAAATTACGATGGCAGTGGCCCGTATCTCGCGGGGTCTGCAGAAGTGCCTCTATATGGGAAACATTAATGCCCTGCGTGACTGGGGCTACGCGCCCGATTATGTGGAGATGATGTGGATGATGCTTCAGCAGGATACGCCGGATGATTATGTGGTGGCGACCAATGAGATGCACACGGTTCGTGAGTTTATCGAAAAATCGTTCGGTCATGTGGGTATTACGATTGAATGGGAAGGCGAGGGGGTGGACGAAGTCGGACGCAATGCGGCAACCGGTGCTGTTATCGTTCGTATGGACAAGCGCTATTATCGTCCTTGTGAGGTGGATCAGCTGCTCGGAAATCCTGCCAAGGCCAAGGCCAAGCTTGGGTGGGAACCCAAAGTCAAATTTGAACAGCTGGTTCAGATTATGACGGACGGTGATCTGCGATTGCTGGATAATCCTAAGTATGAAATCGGGTTTTAAGCTTTAGGTTGATAGTTGTTGGGTTGATGGTTGTTAAGGGGGAGCGTATGAACTCATTCGAAGAGCTGGAGTGTTATAAGCTTGCCCGTACATTGCGTAATGAGGTGTCGTTTTTTTGCAAAACCCTTCCGAGAGAAGAAGAATATCGTCTGAAAGATCAGATTGTCAGATCATCTCGTTCTGTTTCCGCAAATATTGCGGAGGGTTTTGGTCGTCATCACCATCAGGAAAATATTCAGTTTTGCAGGACCACCCGAGGATCATTAACGGAGACATTAGATCATTTAATCGTTGCCTTGGATGAGCGATATCTTGACGACCAGAAATATTCCGACCTGAGAGAGTTACTTGAGAGTACCTTAAAGGTTCTTAATGGATATATTTCTTATCTAAAACGTTGTGCTGCAGACGGAGTACCCAAATAATACCAGCAACCAGCAACCAGCAACCAGCAACCAGCAACCAGCAACCAGCAAAAAATCAATTATGAATCAAACAACGAACACTCAGCAACGAACAACTGAAATTCCCCTCGACGCTCGGATCTACATTGCCGGCCATTTAGGGCTGGTGGGCTCCGGAATATGGCGCGCTTTTGAGCGTCACGGCTATACGAATCTGATCGGCAGATCGATTGATGAGCTGGATCTGATTAATCAGCAGGCGGTGGACGATTTCTTTGCTGCGGAAAAGCCGGAATATGTTGTGCTCGTGGCGGCCAAGGTTGGCGGAATTGTGGCGAATAACACCTATCGAGGGCAGTTTATCTACGAAAACATGATGATCGAGATGAATGTGATCCACTCCGCGTATAAGCACGGGGTGAAGAAGCTGTTGTTCCTTGGTTCCAGCTGCATTTATCCGAAGCTCGCGCCGCAGCCGTTAAAGGAGGAGCATCTGCTCACAGGGCCGCTTGAGCCGACGAATGAGCCGTATGCGATTGCCAAGATTGCCGGCATTCGTTTGTGCGATGCGTACAATCGTCAATACGGCACCAACTTTATTTCGGCGATGCCCACGAATATGTATGGCCCGGGTGACAACTATCACCCGCAGAATTCCCACGTGCTGCCCGCATTTATTCGACGCATGCACGAAGCTAAGGAGCAGAAGCTTGATAAAGTAACCTGCTGGGGATCGGGTGCTCCGTTGCGCGAGTTTCTGTATAGTGATGACCTCGCCGAGGCGTGCGTTTTCCTGCTTGAAAATGTCAACTACACGGATGTGGCTTTTGAAGATGACTCCGGAACAGTTCAGTCGCATGTGAACGTGGGTTCCGGCAGAGAAGTTACCATTAAGGCGCTGGCCGAAACGGTTAAAGAAGTGATTGGTTTTGAAGGCGAAATTGACTGGGATACTTCGAAGCCCGACGGAACGCCACGTAAATTGATGGATTCTTCGCGTTTGATGGCGATGGGCTGGGCTCCGAAGATCGAACTGAAGGAGGGTATTTCCCGCGCTTATCAGGATTTTCTTACCCGCCTTTAAGCTGACGCATCTGCGGGCGGCGCTCGGCCAGTCCGCGGATTACGGGGATGGGCTCGCCGGTTTCATAGTCGAGGCCGCTGTAATACATTGCAGCGGCGGGCGTCATCGGCAGCGGAATAAAATCCTGGACCTGCTGAAGTTTCCAACGCGCGTCGCGCAAATAACCTTCCACCACCTTCATCTCGCTCTGGGTGGAGCCGGGAAAGTTGGAGATAAAATAGGGCACGATATACTGCTTTTTCCCCGCCGCGCAGCTGAACTGCTCAAACTGCGCCCGAAAGGCGTCGAACACCTCTTTTCCCGGCTTACGCATGCGCCGAACCACGTTCGGGTGTAGATGCTCGGGCGCAACCTTCAGGTGACCGGAAACATGATGCGCCGCCAGCTCGCGGATATAATCGGGATGCGCCAGCGCCAGCTCCATCCGAATGCCGGACTGAATAAATACATGCTTCACCCGTCCCAGCTTGCGTACTCGGCGCATCAACCGAATCGCGGCCTGTGGATTCGTTTTCAGATTGGGGCAGACACTCGGATAAAGGCAGCTCGCTCTCCGGCACGTTTTACAGGCAGGCGAATCGCCGTTCCGACAGCCGTAAAGATTGGCGGTCGGCCCGCCGAGATCGGTAATAGTGCCATGGAAATAGTTGCGGGTCGTCAGCGCCTCGGCCTCGCGCACCACCGACTCCTCAGAGCGGCTGGCGAGAAAGCGGCCTTGGTGCAATCCAAGTCCGCAGAAGGAGCATCCGCCGCCGCAACCGCGCACCACCGTAATGGACTCGCGGATCATGGTGAACGCCGGAATCGGCTCTTTATACGAAGGGTGCGGCGCGTACATATAGGGCAGCTCATAAACGCGGTCGAGTTCGCTGGAACTCAGCGGCTCGGCCGGCGGCTCAATCCGCAGCGCACGAGCGCCGTGCAGTTGAATCAGCGGACGCCCGCAGTACGGATTCTGTTCGCGCTCCGTCAGCTTAGCGAGCCGAATCAGCTCGGCCTTATTGGCCTTACACGCCTCGAACGACGGCAGCTCCGTACAGTCGGAAAAATCGCGCTCCGCCGTTTCGCGTCCGCCCAGCAAGCGCGCCGTGCCTGGAATTCCAGCGAGCGCCTCGCCGTTAGACAACCGCTTGGCGATCTCGCGGATCGCGCACTCGCCCATGCCGTACACCAGCAAATCCGCCTTTGAGTCCTGCAGAATCGAAGGGCGCAGCTTATCCTGCCAATAGTCATAATGCACCGTCCTGCGCAGGCTGGCTTCAATTCCGCCGAGAATGATCGGCACACCCTTAAACGCCCGGCGCGCCAGTTGAGAATAAACCACCGTCGCCATATTCGGACGTTTGCCCACTGCGCCGCCTTCGCTGAACGAATCCTCTTTTCGCTTGCGCCGCGCCGCCGTATAGGCCGCCAGCATTGAATCCAGATTACCCGCCGTGACGCCGCAGAACAGACGAGGAGCGCCCATCGGGAGCAGCGACTCCGGATCGTTCCAGTCCGGCTGAGCAATAATGCCCACCCGCAGTCCTTCCGCCTCCAGCACCCGTCCGATCACCGCCGCCGCAAACGACGGGTGGTCCACATACGCATCGCCGCTGATCAACAGCACATCCAGCTCCGCCCAGCCGCGCGCCTTCATTTCGGCGGAATTCATCGGTAAAAAATCGTTCTTCATCCGCGCCATTGTACATTTTCGCTGGCAAACAACAACGACGGCGAAAGCGGTTTTTCATCCGCTGGGGCTTTGACAAACGAAATATACATTGATAGATGTATATCGAATTAAAGGAAGTCCAGCATGAAGGCAACCGTAAAAGACCTGCGCTATAACTTAAAAAGCATCATGGAATTCGTCGATCGCGGCGAAGAAGTGGTGATCACCAACCGCGGTCAAAACAGAGCACGGATTGTTCCTGTGGAAAAGAACGCGCCGACAAAAGAAGCGAATCCTTTTGTCGGAATGTGGACTGACCGGGATGACATGAAGGAGGTCGATGCCTATGTCCGTGGACTCCGCAAGGGACGGACGCAATGTTGATCGACAGTGATGTGCTGATTTGGGCAAGCCGCGGCAACGAGAAAGCCGTCCGAAAGCTCAACAAAGAGAGCGGATTCGGAATTTCCGCCGTGACCTATATGGAACTCTGCCAAGGCATGCGCAACAAATCGGAACTCGACAGCTTCAGAAAAGCACTGAAGATTTGGAACGTACGCGTTATTCCCATCAACGAAACCATCTCCTACCAAGCCATGTTTTTTGTCGAACGTTACTGCCTCAGCCATTCCCTTTTTCTTGCCGATGCCCTCATTGCTGCAACGGCCAACCAACTTGGAGAAGCGCTTTTAAGCGCCAACACAAAACACTATTCAATGATCCCGGAAATTACGCTTAAAGCGTTTCGACCGGAATAACGGAGAAACTACCTATGATTAAAGATGTGATTGCTAAACTTGTTGCCCGCGAATCTCTTTCCCGCGCGGAAGCCGCCGCCGCCATGGCCGATATTATGGCTGGCGAAGCTACCGACGCCCAGATTGGGGCCTTCATTATGGGGCTGCGCCAGACGGGCGAAACGCCCGAAATCATAGCCGGCTGCGCCGAAACCATGCGCGCCAACATGACCCGAATCAAATGCGACGATCCCAACGCCGTCGATATCGTCGGGACCGGCGGCGACTGCGCGCACACCTTTAATATTTCCACCACCGCCGCCTTTGTCATTGCCGGCGCAGGCGTAACGGTGGCCAAACACGGTTCCTACGGCGTATCGAGCAAATGCGGCAGTGCCAATGTGCTTTCCGAGCTGGGCGTAAACATTCAATATACTCCGCAGGGCATGGAAAAAAGTCTCGCCGAACTCGGCATTGCTTTCCTCTTTGCGCCGGGTCTGCACCCCGCCATGAAACATGTGGTCGGCCCGCGCCGCGATCTGGGCTTCTGGAGCATCTTCAACATTCTCGGACCGCTCTGTAATCCGGCAGGCGTCAAAAACGGGGTCTTGGGTGTCTTTAAACCGGAGCTCGTTCCGATCATCTCCGACGCCTGCGCCCAGCTCGGCATGAATTATCAGTTTATTGTACACGGCAACGACGGCATCGACGAACTCACCACCACAACTACCACGATGGTTACCGAAATCCGACGCGGAAAGGTGGAGAGTTACGAAGTACAGCCCGCCGGACTTGGAATAAGCCCTGCTTCTGCCCAAGATCTTGTCGGTGGCGATCCCGCCGAGAATGCGCGGACGACCATGGCCCTGCTGAACGGAGAAAGGGGTCCCAAACGCGATATCGTTCTGCTCAACGCCGCTTTCGCGATTATGGCCAGCCGAAAAGTAGACAACCCACAGGACGGCATGTCCATGGCCGCCGAATCGATCGACTCCGGTGCCGCCCTCAAAAAGCTCAATGCTCTCGCTGAGATGTCGCACCGGTAGAATTTCAATATATAAGGACTTCGACGGCGCAATCGAACTTGCGCTCTATGCCTTCGTCTGGTTGAGCGGCCCATAAACTATCGCGTCAACGCCATGCGGATGAGCTCTTCGACGGTGGTCTGCGGGGTGAGTTTTTTGGATACGGCTTTCATCAGTTTGGCCGCATCTTCAGGTTTGTGGCCGAGCGCAGCAAGGGCGAGCGCGGCGTCGTGCAGGCGGGTATCGCCCGGGGCCGCGTCGGGCGAAGCAATGGCTTCAAACTGATCGGTCATGCTGAACTTATCGCGCAGTTCGACCACGATGCGCTCCGCCGTTTTTTTGCCGATACCGGAGATGGAGGAAATACGTTTAATGTCACCGGCGATCAGCGCCGACTTGAGTTCGCGCACCGGCAGGCCGCTCAGGGCGCCGATCCCGAGTTTGGGGCCGACGCCGCTGACGGAGAGTAACCGGACAAACATTTCGCGCTCCTCTTCGGTGCAGAATCCGAACAGACGCTGGTCGGCCTCTGTGATGTGGTGGTAGATCAGAATGCGGCAGGTTTCGCCCTCCAGCGGCAGACGGTCGTAGCTGCTGAGTGGAATGGAGACTTCATAGCCGACGCCGCTGACGTTCATCACAATGCGGGCGAGCTGCTTGGTATCGAGTTTGCCTTCAAGAAAAGTAATCATGGTTGCGCATATTGCCCGAAGAGGCGGACGGTTGACAATCCTTTTAGAACTTTCTGCTGAAGCTTCTAAAGGCGAATGCGCGGGTTGCCCTCTTGCGCTGCATCCCTAGAAATGAGGCCGGAGAGCCGCTTTCTCTGTTGCCCGGTTCCACGCGTTGCGCTACTCTGTTCCCATTGAAAGGAAAGGCGATAATGAAGATGAAAAAACTATGGGACAAGGAGCTGAATGAGTTGCCGGAGGATGCATCGGCGGGCAAGATCGAGGATACCGCTTCGACGCTGGAGGGGATGCACTACGAGCCGTTGCTGCTGTTTAAAACACCGGGATTCCTGCGTATGGGGGAAAAAGCGATCGCGCTTGAGGTTGCCCGGATCTCAAACATGACCGACGCGGAGATGATGGAGGAGGGCCTTGCTTCAAATGCCGACTTCAACGAGTTCAAGGCCAAGCATATCCAGTTGCTGATTTACCATTACAACCTGCTTTGCCGGTTGCGGAACGACGATCCGACGGCGTGGGATATCATCAACGAACTGCTCGAAGACGATTAGGATGATTTCGGGGCGTGTGATGTTTTCAATGAAAGGAAGAAAATGATCAAGCATGTGGTGATGTGGAAGTTTAAGGATGACGTGGATGATGCCGACAAGCTGGAGATGAAGAAACGGCTGGAGGCGCTCAAGGGCGTGGTTCCGTCCCTGCGAGGGATCGAGGTCGGCTTAAACATGGTGCCGGGCGATGCGGCCCGCGACATGGTGCTTTATTCCGAGTTCGATTCGCTCGAAGGCCTCAAGGCGTACGCCGTGCATCCCGCGCACTTGAAGGTGGTCGAATTCGTCAAACCGTTGGTATGCGAACGCGCCGTTGTCGACTACGAATCATGAACCACGACGAATGCAAGGGGATTGCGACGACCATCCGTCGGCGTTCCCCGTGATGGGCAATCGATGTCGGGAGCAAGAACGAACATTGTGTTGATCGGTATGCCGGCGTGCGGAAAGAGCACGCTGGGCGTGCAGCTGGCCAAGTGGCTTTCGATGGGGTTCCTCGACACGGATCTCCTCGTGCAGGCCCGGGCCGGTTGTTCCATGCAGGCCTACCAGGATGAATTCGGCATGGAGGCATACCGCAGGCTTGAGGCGGAAACCGCCCGCTCCGTGGTGTGCGACCATTGCGTTGTCGCAACGGGTGGCAGCGTGGTCTACTCCGAGTCCGCCATGCTCCACCTGCGCTCGCTTGCAACCGTTGTCTTCCTGGATGTCCCCTTCGACGAGATCGCCCGCCGGATCGGCGACATTTCCCGGCGCGGCGTTGTCATCCGCCCCGGCATGACGCTTGGGGATCTGTTCAACGAGCGCCGTCCCCTCTATCTCCGCCACGCCGATCATGTGGTCGATTGCGCGGGCAAAACGCAGGACGCGATCCTCGACGCGCTGTGTACGCTGTTCCGCCCGTCGAAATTATGATCACTCAATCGGCTCATAGAGCCTACGTTACAACTTTGGGCAGGCATCCCTGCCGGTCTTGTCGTACTGCAGACATCCTGTCTGCCTTGCTTGAAGTTATGATCACGCGGAAAGGAAAAGGCGCGGAGATTGGAACCACGGATGAACGCGGATAAACACGATTTTTTTGTTTTAAATCTCACGCAAAGCCGCCAAGCACGCAGAGAAAAATTATTTTAAAATATTCGTGTTCATTTAGGTTTATCCGTGGCTCTTTTCTCTTTGCGGTTTTTGCGTTCTTTTGTGGTTAATCTCAATATTTGATCACGCAGAGGCACCACGGATACGAGGTGCCTTAGGAGTTTCGCGGCGGCGGAGCGGTTTCAAATTGGGTGCGCGTTGGGTCCATGCAGGTTGAGGGTAAATCAATTCGCGATTCCGGGAGAAAGCCGATGTAGTGCCAGAAAATGGTGCTGCGGGGTTGGAAATGGAGTGGACGATGCGTATAGTCTGAGCTTTTTATAGGGAGATATATATGAGCAAGGAATTGGAAGAAGGATTAAAACTGGCGCTGGACTGGAACAAGCTGGAAAAGGCGGTTGAGGGCACAAAAGGCATTATTCCCGTGGCCGTACAGAATGCGGACACGAAAGAGGTGATACTGGTAGCGTATATTAATCAGCTGGCATTCGAAGAATCGCTGAAGCGCAAAATGCTGGTGCTTTGGAGTTCGTCGCGTCAGGAGCTGTGGGTGAAAGGGTTGACCTCCGGCGAAACATTTGAGCTGCTGGAAGCGTATGTAAACTGCGAACAGAATTCGCTGCTGTTTGTGGTGCGCCCGAATCGCGGCGGTATTTGCCACACGAAAAACAAGCGCGGCGATCCGAGGAACTGCTACTACCGCAAGATCGATCTCGATAACCCGACTAGGCTGGTCAATATCGACGAATAAATCGTAACGAATAACACGTAAATCGAAAGATATTACGTATTGCGTATTGCGTATTGCGTATTGCGTGTTGAATCTTACACGCTACGCAATACGCAATACGCAATACGCAATACTCAATACGCACTTTTTATGAAAATCAAAATCAACGACCTGATGCAGCAGAGCGGCGTCAAATTCGGCACCAGCGGTGCGCGCGGCTTGGCGGTGGAAATGACCGATTCGGTCTGTTATGCCTACACCCAAGGCTTCCTCCAATATCTGGAGGCCTGTGGCGAGCTGAAGCAAAACGGCGAATCGGTGGCGATAGCCGGTGATCTGCGGCCCAGTACCGGACGGATTATGGGGGCCGTAGCGAAGGCGGCGCTGGATATGGGCTACACGCCGATTAACTGCGGGCGGATTCCTTCGCCAGCGGTGGCGCTGTACGGTGTCGAAATGGGCTGTCCGGCCATTATGGTGACGGGAAGTCATATTCCGGCGGACCGCAACGGGATTAAGTTTAACAAGAGCTCCGGCGAAATTCTTAAAGCGGATGAGGAGCAAATTCGCGAGCAGGTGGTTGAGGTCGATGAGTCGATCTTCTGCGCCGAGGGTTTTGCTTTGCCGAACGAACAGTCGGCTGCGCGGGAACGCTATGTGAACCGTTATCTCAGCGCGTTTCCGTCGGATAGTCTGCGCGGCAAGAAGGTCGGAATTTATCAACACTCCGCCGTGGGGCGCGCGTTGCTCGTGGAACTCTTTTCCGGGCTGGGCGCGGAAGTGACTGCGCTGGGCTTTTCCGATACGTTTGTTCCGGTCGATACGGAAGCGATCCGCGAAGAGGATGTTGCGCTGGCGCGGGCGTGGGCGGCGGAGCAGGGGTTTGACACGATCATCTCGACCGACGGCGACAGCGATCGCCCGCTGATCAGCGATGAGCAAGGAAATTGGGTGCGCGGCGATGTGGCCGGAATTCTGGCAGCAAAATATCTCGGTGCCGATTCCGTCAGCACGCCCGTGAGCTGTAATTCGGCGGTCGAAAAGTGCGGCTGGTTTAAAGAGGTGCGGCGCACCAAAATCGGTTCTCCGTTTGTGGTGGCATCCATGATCGAGGCGGCAGAGGCGGGCAGCGTCGGCGTTGTGGGCTATGAGGCCAACGGCGGTTTTTTGACCAATAGCGATTTTTTGATCGGAACAAAAACGCTGCGTGCGTTGCCGACGCGCGACGCGGTATTGCCGATTCTGAGCATCATTTTGCTTTCGATTCAGGAGCAGAAAACGATTGCCGAGCTGCTGGCTGATTTGCCGCAACGATACACCGCCAGCGACCGCATTCAGAATTTTCCCACCGAAGAGAGCGGGAAAATTATTGATCGCTTTGCGGAGGTCTCGGAAATCAGTGCCGTTTGGAGCTCCGTTTTCGGTCCGGTGGCCGCAGTGGATACGACCGACGGACTGCGCGTTGTTTTTGAGTCGACCGAGGTGCTTCATATGCGTCCTTCGGGGAATGCCCCCGAGTTCCGCTGCTATAATGAGGCGGACAGCGCGGAGCGCGTGCTGGAAATGCAGCGCATCAGTATGCAGGTGCTGCTGGAGTTGAAGGCTGGTTCGTAACGCGATTGAAGGAGGATGCTCAAATGCCGGAAATATGCAGGTTTCTTGGGATGAGGATCTTGATGTATTTTCAGGATCACAATCCTCCTCATTTTCATGTTGAATACAATGAACACGCGGCCAGTATTGATATCCAAACCTTTGGTGTACTGGAAGGGTGTCTGCCGCCCAAGGTGCTGGGCTTGGCGGTTGAATGGGCAGAGGATCATCAGGATGAACTTATGGCCAACTGGGTCAGCTTGAAGAAAACCGGTGAGTTCTCGAAAATCGAACCTTTGGTTTAGGAGTGATTATGTTGTCTGTGACCGATGCTAACTATGTGGATGGATACCGGATCGAGCTAACCTTCAGCGACGGTCGTAAAGGTTGTGTTGATTTAGGCGAATACCTTCGGGATACAAAGATTTTGCCTTTCAAGCAACTGCTTGATTTGGCTGTTTTTAAAGCATTTAAGGTCGAGCGAACGTTGGTGTGGACTGACGGTCTCGATATTGCTCCTGAATATTTGTATTATGAAGCATTTAAGGATGATTCCAATCTTTTGCCGCTCTTTCAGCGCTGGGGATATGTTGCTGAGCAGGATACTGACCATGACGACTCCGTACTGAAAGTTGCTGAGGAGCAGGCTGAGTATAAAACCCGAAATGCCTGAAGCCGAGGTGCTGAAAGTCCCATATAGAAGGACTGACACCTGCCCGGAAAAGAAGCGCCCGTCAATCAAAACCCATTTCAACGTCGCGCTATATATAAGGTGCACCGATAAATAAACCACCCTTCTGGGTGCTTTATTTATGCGTTCCGCTCCGCCGCTTACTGGAACCTTTGAATAGCTTTGGAGCGAAGCGGAAAAATAATTTCCGAAGCCTGAAAACGTAGTGGTAAATAATTTGCGAATGCAAATAGAGCTGAAGGCTCGGTTCAATAGCGCAGCGGTTTACCTCAGCTCCTTCATGTCTTCAGTCGTGAGCATCTATTCCTTTATTGTTAGCCTTGGTTTCTTTTTCCAGCTTCCTGTTTTTACGTGCGGTACTCCAATCGGCCAAAAGAATCAATGGTGCCAGCAGAAATGGGAGCCCAATGACGTAACTGATGAAGAATAGTGCTTTTCCAGAGAATCGGTCCAGATTAGTTACTCCGATTACGAAAAGTGCTGCAGTAATCACGAATGCCACCCATATCTTTTTTATGGATGTTTTCATGATTTAATCGATTCCTTGGCTTTCCATATTTTATCTCAGGCTAACGTCTTAATAACCGGCTCAGCCTTGCTGCGTCCGGCGCCGTAGGCGCGAAGTTGATTGACTTGTTATGTGCATTACCAAGGCTTACCAAACACAAATAGACAGACAAAGAAAAGAGCCACCGAAATTAAAGCCGAGAAGTAGCTAAGAATAAATGGAAGCCGCAAGCGCTCGGCAAACTCTATTGCAGCTTCACTGCTTATTTCTTTATAAGCTCTATCTATCAAGTACTTGTTCAGTGGCCAGGCACTAATTAAGTCTCCGTTTCCCATTAAAGTTGGTTCACCTGAATGAACCCATAGCTCTGGATGTTTCTTTTTGCTACCTCGAATAAACATCCAGGATGTGATGCTTTCAAGGGTAAGGCAAATCATAAAAACTCCAAATGTTCCCCAAAAGATCATACGAACTCCATTGGCGCATAACGATTAGGATTTTATCCGTCCAACTTCGCTCAAACATCAAGATTCCCCTGTGGAAGGTTGACGGCTGGACGGATATGAGGGCACCCGCATGGTGCCATCTTTTTGGTGGACTGAGCCGCGGACCGAGCTGCAAAACGGCACACCCAACCTATCTATGGGGATCGTATGCTCCCCGCGCCGATGTTTCAATTCTTTTTATCGGCGTCTTTTCAAGGAGTTGAGGATTTGGGTCGTGGAATTTCAAAGTCGGGAGGAGTTTTTGCGGGTTTCGCTCTCGACTTTCTTGGATAAGGGTGTGGTTTTCTGTACTGAGGCACAAGCGGGCCGGAAGGCTCCTCCTTCGCTTTTCAGGCTTTGGCGGACAAGGCGGTGCGTCTTTTTCGATTTTTTGAATGGAACGGTCGGTTTTC
>JAAYDL010000300.1 GCA_012729265.1 Lentisphaerota bacterium
CACTGACCGCCTGCAGCAGATCCCGCTGGTCGATCGGTTTCGTCAGAAAATCGGTGGCGCCCAGCTTCATCGCCCGCACGCTCATGGGAATGTCGCCATGGCCTGTAATAAAAACGATGGGCAGAGTCGAACCGGCTTTGGTGAGTTCCTCCTGAAGCGCCATGCCGTTCATTTTGGTCATCTGGATATCGAGCACCAGGCACCCGTCTCCCTCGAACTGCGGCTGGTCTAAGAACTCCAGGGCCGAGGCGAAGGCTTTTACCTCATAGCCCGCAGTCCGAAACAGGCGCGGCAGCGCCTTGCGTACCGAGGGATCGTCGTCGACCAGAAATATCGTGGGGCGGAGCGCTGCGGACGCGGTTTCGGATACGGGATCGAGAGGTTTCACGGAACACCTCCTCCACCGAGAGCCACTTGCTGCGACGCGGACCCTTTTACGTTAGGCCCGTTTTTTCCCGTGCCCGGCAGCGAAAACATAAACGTGGCGCCACCGTCCGGATTGTTTTCCGCCCATATTAGTCCGCCGTGCGCCTCTATAATAGAGCGGCAAATCGTAAGCCCCAGGCCCAATCCTTGCGCCTTCGTCGTGAAGTGCGCATCGAACAACCGCCCCAGGTTCTCCTGAGCAATCCCGTGTCCTGTATCGCGCACCGACACAATCACCGCTTTCACACCATCACTGACCGTCTTCACCGTGAGTTGCCTCTGTTGGGGCGGTTGCGCCGCCATGGCGTGCTCGGCATTCATAACCAGGTTGAGAACGACTTGCTGAATCTGGACCCGATCCGCTTTGATTTCGGGGAGATTCGCGGACAACTCTGTCGAAACCGTGACACCTTTCAGCGTGGAATCGGATCGAAGAGAGTCAATAATTTCGAGGATCGCCCCGTTGACGTCTATCGGCTCCCGAATGGGCATTTCCCTCTTCAAATAAGTGCGAAAACTTTTGATCACATTTCCGGCTCGTTTATTGTCCGCCACAATGTCCGCCATAATGTTTGCGATTTCCGTCAAATCCGGCTCTTTCTGCGCCAGCAGCAGTTGGGCCACTTGCGCGTTGCTCAAGATGCCCGTCAACGGCTGTGTGACCTCGTGCGCGAGAGCCATTGCAAGCACCCCGCCTCGCCCCAAACGGCCCACACGATTCGGATTCGCGCGAATCTCACGACTCTCCTGTCCCATATTGTGGCGGTCGGTGTTTTCACAAGCCATGAACAAGACAGCAGGCTCGTTATTGACGACGAGAGGTGCCATCAAAACATCAAACACGCGAATTTCGCCGGCGTGATTTTTAAAGATTTCTTTTGGGATATATTTTGGTTTTCCAGTCGCGAATATCTCACGATCATAAGTGAGATATTCACCCACTTTTTCAGTGTTGATGCTGATTTCCCCGGTCGTCTTTCCGATAATTGAAGATGCGGGTTTCCCAAAGAATCGTTCCCCTTGCTTGTTCACCAGCAAGTAGCGGCCTTCCCTGTTTCTGGCGCAAATGATGGCAGGTACGACGTCTGGGACGGTATTCAACAATGCCTGTTTTTGGGCGATTTTGTCTTCCAGCCTTTTTTGCTCTGTGACGTCTCTGGAAACGAACAGCAAGGTTGCGGGTTTGCCTATTCCCTGCTCTGAAGGAACCAGCGTCGACACAAAATGCCGCCAGCCTCCGTCCTTGTGCCGGATCCGGTACCAGATTTCGGTTTGGGCTTCTCCCGTATCGGCGCGCCGTTCGAAAAAACGCTTCACTTCCGGCCAGTCGTCGGCATGGACAAAATCCTTTAGGGATCGATTCTCCACCTCCTCGACCGCATAGCTTAAATGGGTGGTCCAAGACGCCGAAGCTCGGGACACAACATCGCCCCGCAGCGTCGCAAACACGAATCCCCCGCTATTACCTGTTCGAATGTCTCTCCCCATCAACCCCTTCTTTGCGAATCACTACGGCCGCAACTAACGAACAACCGGCACAAACCGGACGGCCTCGCTCTCGACTTCGCGCAAGGCTGGGGAGCAAGGTTTTCTATAGTTATACATGTCCCCGACCTGTTACACATAATGTGTTCATCTTTTACCATAGCGTGCCCTCTAAGGATATTAGACTAAAGGCGTATGCGTGCTTGCTGGTGTCGCCCAGTCGGTCGGATGGGCCGCCCCTCCGGCACCAGGCAGCCGTGCCCCACCTATTTTCAAGCCCGCAGATCCCGCAGGGGGACCACATGCCCTTTTTTGATTTTGCAGACAATACGTTACACCCCCTGACGGGTGTGCTGGTAGAGCGGGGGCGGATGCGTCAGACGTTGAAGAGGAAGTGCATCACGTCG
>JAAYDL010000301.1 GCA_012729265.1 Lentisphaerota bacterium
CCCCAAATCTTACCCGCTTGCTCCTTTGCGCCTCTGCGAGGCGAATCTCGGCTCACAGCGCCGACCCTACACCCAACGCCAGTAAAGCCTGCGTTACACGCAGGCTTGCTCCGGCGCAAGGCCGGTTAGACTCTCGCTCCGCTCGGGGTTCGTCCCTCACCCACGTCGCAACCGCCCTTGGCCTCCGCTCGTTTTTCTTTCTTGTCCGCCAAAGCTGCCTCCGGCAGCGGCGGCTGGAAGCTCAACAGCCGGTGGCAGCTACCGCTGCAGAACTAGGGGCCGGAAGCCGAGGCCGCCGTCCGCGCTCGACGGGCCGCGGAAGTCGCGATTCGCCGACCGGCAGTACGAGGCATCGTAGTACCAGCTGCCGCCACGCTGCACCCGGAGAGAGCCCGATGACGCACCCTGCGGATCCACCACGTTTCCCGACGAATAGTCCCCATACCAATCGCTGCACCACTCCCACACGTTTCCGTGCATGTCATGCAATCCCCACGCGTTGGCCTGCTTTGTCCCCACCGGATGCGTCTTTCCTCCGCTGTTCGAATCATACCACGCCATCGCGTCCAGGGTTCCCGCATAGTCGCCGGTGGTTCCGGCGCGGCAGGCATATTCCCACTGCGCCTCCGTCGGCAGCGTGTATTCAAACCCGGCTGGCAGGCGTCCCGCCCGCTGCTCGATCTCCGTCAGCTTCCGGCAAAATTCCATCGCATCGTTCCATCTTACGTGCTCCACCGGAAGGGTATCGCCCTTAAAGCAGGAGGGATTGGAACCCATCACCTGCCGCCACTGCGCCTGCGTCACCTCCGTCTTCGCCATCCAGAACAGTTTCGTGAGCGTCACCCGGTGCACCGGCTTTTCGTCATCATACCCGTTTTCCGAGCCCATCATGAACGACCCCGCTGCAATCGGCATAAACTCCATCGAAATCCCGCCGCCCAGCTCCGCCGTCCATATCTTTCCCGTTTGCGGCGAAGCCGCCAGCAACGTAGACGATGCTTCCAGCTTCGTTGTCGCCGCATCGTCTTGCCTTTGGTGCACAACGGAGCTGGAAGCTCCGTCTACAGCGTTCTCCGGACGGCTCGGCGAGTCGTCCCTACCCTGCCACCAGAAAACTCCGCCCACCGCCAGTACCGCCACCGCTATGCCGATGGCGATCCCTTTTACAGCGGACTTCCTTTTGGACGGGATAACGGGAGCAACAGGTTCATCTTTTTTGTGTTCCTTGCGCTCTTTCGCGGTTAATTCAATCTCCTCCGAATCAGACACCACTTTCGGGTCTTTGGTGTATTTCGTGGTTAACTCCGTTTCCGTGGTTCCCTGATTCGAAAGCGGTGTCGAGCCACCGCACTCCATAGGTTTTAGCGCCGCCATCATTTTCGTTACACTCTGGAAACGTCGTTCCGGCCGCGCCTCCAGCGCTCTCAGCACCAGTTCATCCCACGCTCTGTTCAGCTTCGAATCCAACTGCGACGGCGTACGCATCCCCAGCTCTTCGCCTGTGAGCAGCTTATAAACCAACAGGCCGACAGAATAGATGTCGCTGCGGGCATCGGCCTCTTCGCCTCGCTTTTGTTCGGGGCTCATATATTCATAGGTGCCCAGTAGTGATTTGGTCGAGGTCCCGTCGGAATCTCCCGCAACCGTGCGCTCGTCTCCCAGCGACATTGAGCGCTGAACGCTCAGCTCCACCATCGACTGAATCCACTCTTCACCCACCAGCTTCACCAACCCAAAATCGGCAATCTTGGCGATGAATTTGTTTGCCTCAGAGCGCACAGCAGAAGCTTTTTCGTGAATCTTCGCCCCATTGCTTCCACCCGGGCTCAATGGTGTGGTTAATAAAATGTTACTTGGCTTTAAGTCTCGATGCACCGCGCCGCGGCTGTGCGCATAATCCAGTCCAGCCAATACCTGTTTCAGGATCGGCAACAGGACCTCCTGCGGCACCTTCCCGCCCATGCTCTTTGCGAGATCCGCCAGCGTAACGCACTTTTCAGGTTTCAAGTTTCCGATTTCAGATTTCAGGCGGACTCCCTCTACAAGTTCCATCCGCAGCCAATAGCGGCCATCGGTTTCACCAAATTCATCCACCCGAATAATGTTGGGATGCTCCAGATTGGCCATCACCCTGGCTTCGCGTTTAAAGCGCTCCAGCGTCTGGGCCGACTGCACAAAATCTTGGGGCAGCAACTTCAGGGCATAGCGACGCCCCAGTGTGGTGTGCTCCACCTCATACACCTGCCCCATGCCGCCCCGGCCCAGCTGCCGGACGACCCGGTATTGCCCCAGCACATCGCCCGCGTTCAGCGCATACCCACTTCCATCGTCGCCTGAACCAAACCCGGAGGTCTTATCGTTGCCTATTGAATGATCCATATAAAACCTCGCCGGTCTATCACACTCTACCCTTAATCCCCGATGTTATGGGTTCATATTACGGATAAATTACTCGTTTAATGCGCAACCCAATGTATTTAGATGTTTTTTGCTGAACACCATTCCCTCGACAGGCAGATCGACATCGATCTCCGGGATCCCCCCAAGACCCACCGCGAAACACACGCACTTCTCCCGATTTTTTGTTCGGTTCCATGTAGGGTTCGTACAAACTAGAACACCACTCAGAGACGTTTCCATGCATATCATATATGCCCCAAGCGTTTGATTGGTAGCCACCAACTGGACCGCTCGCATACTTCGTTTTACTCTTAAGACCATTCCCATACGGTCTGCTTCCATCAAAGCAGGCTAGCCCTAACTCCAACTTCTTCCCGAAGGCAAACGGATCCGAAGTCCCACTTCTGCAGACATATTCCCATTCTTCTTCTGACAGCAAAGAATAGGTTCCCTCGGGAACACCCTCCAACTTACACAAGCGTCTCAGAAACTCCTGACATTCGTTCCAACTCACATTTGCAACAGGAAGTTGGGAATTGGTTCTGCCTCCATGCATCACCCGGGCCCACTCCGCTTCCGTAATCTCATACACTCCGCAATAAAAAGGTCTTGAAATCTTCACATCATGCTTTTTTTCATCCTTATTACGGTCGTTTTCAAAAAATGGTGATCCCATTTCAAACAGGCCGGAGGGAATGAATCGCATGCGTATTCTAACAACAGGAGTTCGCACCTCTAACGGAAGGTGCATCTGCAATGCCATCGACTGCTGTAGCTCCAGTGCCTGCTCGCTTCCCCCTGCTAAGGAGAACTCCTGACACTTTACTTTGTAGCCACTAAAGACCAACTTTGGAACATATACATTATAATATCCGGAAAATTTTGGTGATTCGGGAGATGATGATTTAATCGTGCTGGCAACCAATAACCGTTCATACATTGATTCAATCTTATCCTTGAGCTCAGGAGTACGCTTTAATGCTTCCTTTCCATAAACATACGCAGAATAATAGTCTCCGTTACGTTCTGCCTCCAAAGCCCCATAACAGAGAGAGGGGCCCTCCAGCTTCTTCACATTTTTCACAATATCCGTTAGTTTAGATACAGATATGCGCAAATCATCCGTCTCGGTTGCCTCCTGATAATCTGATACTATTGAATAAAAACTATCTGTTTCATATTTTTCAAGCAGATCAAACAATCCCTCTGACAGCATATCATCGACCTCTACAATGAGTTCTTCTTTTTTCTTTCTAAGCTCCACAAGTAAATTGAGATTTTTTTTATGATTCGACCAGAACTGTGCATATTCCTGTTCAGCTGAATCGCCACGAATGTCTCGCCGAATCTCATCCAGCTCACGCTCCATCACCTCCAGTTCGTCGGAACACAGTATTTTTAATTGTGGTCCATACTCACTCCAATTCATCTCAACCTGCATGACAGTAGGAATTTTTTCCAGATCCTCATTCAACTTGTCCAGTAGCGCTCCAACGACGATATACCCTTGAACAGCATCTTCTAACGAAGATGCTTCATCGGCGGCGCGAGCAACCTTATGCACCTGAGTCCACTTTTCGGGAAATATCTTCTCTAAAACAAATTCTAGACTCTGAACTCGATATTCATATTCGTCTTTAAGATCCCAATATCGCTCCAACCAATTCAGTTCCTTTTCACAATTGTACCGATTCCCCAGCTTGGTAGCGCATATTTTGGCCTGATTTAAATCTCGTCTCTGAAGGGCATTTTTAAATGAAACTTTTTTCGTGTATACAACTGATTGATCAATAAAAACAAAGCAAATGAATGCAATGAGTATAACAACGATAGCTTTAGCCCAGCACTCACGATTTCGAGAAATCGAATAATAACTTCGTTCCACGGAATCAACGACCATCTGCTCGATCTGCATTCCGCCACTCACCGTTTCATTCATTATTTTTCGAACGTGCCGCGAGGTAGTAAAAAAACGGAGCGCGTAACTGACCATTACCGCCACCAAAAGAGTCAATAAAAGAAAAGGAGAAACGACTAAAACCACTTTCCCTATCAGGTATAGAATCCACCAGAGACCCCACCCAGCAATTGCCCCTGCTATGACCCATAAAATTGATTTTCCAACTAATCCGATGAGCGCTCCTGAAATCAGCAATATCCCTAACACGAAAGTTCCATCAATTTCAGAAAACCAATCGACGACGACATCCTCAACAACCTCCCAATAAAGTATCGCCCCAGTAATCCCTGTCAAAAGCCCTACTATTTCACCAAGCACACTCATCCATTCCTGGTTTTTTCCATGGTCTTTCCGAGCAGGAGGAATGCTACATTTGGTGGTGCGGTCCGAATAAATCTTGATAAAACGAAAATATGTTTTGCACCCATAACAAGCCACTAACAACCGATAGTACCCAGGTGCTAATTCCTGAACAGTCACTTCCCCCATCTTTGAAGAACGACATCTTTTAACAACTTCTCCCGAAGAACTCTTTAAAACAACCCGGGCCCGTTCTGAAAGTCCCGTAATCTTCAATGCCGGATCATTCTCTGAGCGAACCGCGCATTTTCCCTCTATCTCCGAGTCAGCTCCCTCTTCCCGCTCAACCGATGAAAGCGCCAATAGCATTTCGGAAGCCGATTCATAACGTTCTTCACACTTCTCTTCCAATGCTGTTTTAACAAACAAATCCCATCCGGAATTGAGCGAAGGAATCAACTGTGAAGGGGAAACAGGCCCCAGGCCTCGGCCCGTCAACAAACGATAAGCAAGAATCCCGATCGCATACAAATCCGTTCGTTGATCGACCCAATCTCCTCGGCGTTGCTCCGGACTCATATACTCCAAGGTCCCCACAACATTTCCTGATGAGCCTTCAGAAGAATCGGTCCCCTGAGTGGGGCCCTCTCCAATTGACCAACTATTCTCATTCGAAAGTGGGTCTTTTTTCTGAGCGTTACGCCAAGCTTTCGTCAACGTGGCCAAATCAAAGTCTGATATTTTTACCTGAACAGGAACCACGCTATTATTGGATGCTGGCACCACTAAAATATTAGAAGGCTTTAGATCTCGGTGTATCACTCCTTTAGCATGGCTATACGAGATGCCGCTTAAAATTTGACTTAGGATGCCGAACACCAACCGTTCAGGAAGCCCTCCATCGAACGATTTCATCAAATCGTGTAAGGAAACCACCTCCCGTTCTGGATCAGAAACACCCTCCTGAAAAACAGATCCAGCTTTAAAGCCGACCACCAGTTCCATTCGTAACCAACAAAAATCATCACTCGCCTCAAAACGAGCTGACGACAGAATGCAGGGATGCTCAAAACGAGACATCACTTCAGCCTGTTTGCGAAGTCCTTCGACAGCAATAGGATTTTTTTTGAAGGTCCCTTTTAGAAATTTAAGAGCAACCCGTTCCCCTGTAGGCAAACAGATAGCCTCATAAACTCGCCCCATCCCTCCACCACCAAGAAAACGAACAACCTCGTACTCCCCGACCCGAAAGCCGGGTTCCAGCTCAAAATCAATCGTCGCCCCATCTCCAACTAAGGTTTCCTCTTCCCCTATCGAATGATCCATGTTTCTGCCCATTTCATTTCATCACCAACATGCGCCATTATTCCTACCGCTGGTGAATTTTATGGTTATCCCCTACTCAAAACTCCCCCAGCCCGTCGAGTGGATCCTTTTTCTGTTCCGGTTGGGCGGTTGCTCTGGACGGTATCGCAGGCGTCTCGCCTGCCTCGTCCGCCATGGAGATCTCCTCGTCGCCGAAGGCGGCCAGCTCGGCATCGAAATCAACGTCGTCTTCGCGGTCGCGGCGACGGCCGGCGCGGTCGAGGTCGGCCACGGCATCCATAACGCCCTCGGCGGCATCGGCCTTCTCATCGATCTTGTCGGCAATCTTGTCGACATGCTTTTCTGAAATACCGCGCAGGTCGTAGGCCAGGGTTTCCATGAAGCGACCGCGCACCTTGCCCAGCACCTCCTCGTTTTCGAGCAATATTTTAAATTCGCTCTCGAGGTTTTTGTATTCGCCCATCAGCGCCTTCAGCTCCATCTGCAGCGTGCGTTTGCGGGCGGGCGGAGCGGCCTCATACTGTTTCTTCTGGGTCACAATTCGGTTATGCACCTGCTCGAGCTTGGCGGACACCTCTTCGCGCCGCTCGGTATTTTTTTGCAGATTATTGCTCAGCGTATCCTGCATCGCCTGCGGAGAGCGGGCATACTGGATTTTTGCGACCAACCCGGCCGCCCTACTGCCCAGCGCCTTTGCGGCTTTCACTGCGGCATCCACCGCTTTTTTGCCCTTCTCCTCCGGCACTTGGCCCAGATCCATGTTTTCATTCCTGTTTTCTTCGTCCATGTCAGACTCCTTCGCTTCGTTGATATCGTTGTTGGTTGATGGTTGGTGGTTGATGGGAGGAACGTGCTCCGTGTCGTCCATATCTGCCCTCCGACCTCTGTCCTCCGACCTCTGTCCTCCGTCATCAGGCCGCCACCCATGCTCCCGGCAGAGCCGGTTTCCATTGCGCCAGTGTAGAGAACAGAAAGGCGCATCACACCCTTTCGCCCCGCACCGCCCCGCCACCGCCCAGCGGTTCGGCAGCTCCTTCCCGCATATGCAGCATTGTTCACTCATACCCGTTTCCATCCTCGCCAGAACCAAATTCGAAGGTCTTATCGTTGCCGATTGTATTGTCCATTGTTCATCCCATTTCATGTGTTGGGTTTATGTAAAAGGGAAAACCGCCCAAAACCTTCCCAAAATATCTCCTACTCCGTTCTATATGATCCCCCCGAAACATACAAAACTTTCACGCACCCGATTCTCCATTCCCAAACCGCACTGCGACGCGAATCTCGGCTCACAGAGCCGACCCTACACCCAACGCCACCGCATAGCGGAGGCGCAACCCGTACAGCCTGCGCTTTGCGCCGGCTCACTCTGTCGCGTCCTGCTTCGCCCCGCTATCGCCTAGGCGAATCCTGCCGCTCCTCACCTTTTATTTCGCTGCTCCGTTCAGAAAGGTGCACCTATCTTGCGGACAGACAGACGCGGAAGCCGAGGATGTTTAACGTAAAACTCGGTGAGTGGCTGAGGCGAAACGCCGACCGGCAGAGCGAAGCAAGATGGTACCAGCTACCGCCACGAGCCACCCGAAACGAGCCCGACGACGCCCCCTGCGGATCCATCGCGATTCCCGATGCATAATTCCCATACCAATCCAAACACCACTCCCACACATTCCCATGCATGTCGTACAGCCCCCATGCGTTCGGCTGCTTCGTTCCCACCGGATGCGTCTTGCTTCCGCTGTTCGAATCATACCACGCCATCGCATCCAGGTTGCCCGCATAGTCGCCGGTGGTTCCGGCGCGGCAGGCATATTCCCACTGCGCCTCCGTCGGCAGCGTGTATTCAAACCCGTCCGGCAGGCGCCCCGCCTGCCGCTCCAATGCCGTCAGCTTCCGGCAAAATTCCATCGCATCGTACCAGCTCACGGTTTCTACTGGCAAATCGACGCCCTTAAAGTGCGAGGGATTGGAACCCATCACCTGCAGCCACTGCGCCTGCGTGACTGGATAGATCCCCATGTAAAACGGTTTCGATATTTTTACTAGGTGCATCGGCTTTTCGTTATCATACCAACCGTCTTTCGACCCCATCATGAAGCTGCCCGCCTCGATCCGCTTGAGGTTCACTTCCTTCAGGGTTTGTTGCGCCTGCTGTTTTGAAGCGTTAATGGACTTAATTAGCGCATTCCCTTTCGTACCCACCCGGACACCCTTCGGCAATCGATTGGCTGCCGCCAAAACTCCGGCCCAATCCTGCTTGCCCATCAGCGCCTTGACCTGCGCGTCCAATTCGGCCACCGCAGCAAAGCCCTCCAGGTCCGTGCCGCACCCGTTGCAGTACTTTCGGAAGATGGAGTTTTTTACGCCGCACTCCGGGCACGCCTTGGACAACTTCTCCCCGCACCCCCCACAGAACAATTCCGTATCCGAGCAGGCGCGCCCGCACGTGGGACAGGCGTTCGCATGGCTGATTTCCGATTGCTGATGTCCGATTTTCGTATCTTTCGCGTGTTTGGTGGTTCCAAGGTTATCCAGCGCTTGGATCAGCTCCTCCATCGAAAAGTAGCGGTCTTCCGGACGGGTCTTGACGCACTTGAAGATAATCTTCGCCAGCTCCGGCGTCGGGATGAGGTCGGGATCGACGTTGTCCGGAATCTCGCCCGTCACCAGTTGGTAGAGCGTTTTGCCGACGGCATAGATGTCGGCGGTATGGTTGACGTTCTTGGCGTCCTCCCGCTGCTCCGGCGGCATGAAGTAGGGCGTCCCCATGCCCGTCCCGCTCATGGAGAGGCTCATGCTCATCCCGGTCTCGAATCCACTACGCGCCAAACCAAAGTCGGCAATCTTGGGGATGCATTCTTTGGGATTTAGAACTTCGGATTTAGAACTTCCCGCCAACAGGATGTTGGCGGGCTTGATGTCGCGATGGACCAGGTTCTTGCGGTGCGCAAAGGCCAGCCCGCCGCAAACCGCCTTAATGATCGCGATGGCCTCCTTGACCTCAAGTTTCCCCTTTTGTTTCAGCAGATCCTTGAGCGATCCGCCGGAAACATATTCCATGACGATGTAGTGCCCCTCGGCATCGCGGTCGTAGTCGTAGACCTGGACAATGTTGGGATGGTTCAGCGCGGCAATCGCATGGGCTTCGTGCTCGAAGCGCCTGCGGATGATCCCTTCATCCATCCCCGCCTGCTCGAAGTGCAGCCGCTTGACCACGATTTCGCGCAGCAGCCGCTTGTCGCGCGCCTTGTAGACCACCGCAAAGCCGCCGCGTCCGATCTCCACCAGATCTGCATAGCGGTCCGACAGCGCCTTTCCCTCGAACCTTTCGTCGGCACGTGCCGAAGGCGTCCCGCCGGTCATGGTCGGCAGGTCCCCCATGGAACGATCATCAGGCGAAACAGGGTTCCCCTTGGCCGAGAGCGGCACCCCTCCAACCGTATTCAAATCCCCCATGCTCACATCTGAAGCATCCTGCGGGTTGTATTTATCAGTCATAGTAAATTCAGTTTTAAGCGTTCCTCCGCCGCTAAAGCTCCGGCGGACATGTAGGTTTTAAGTTTTAAGCAATTCCGTCTATCCTGTTCATCCTGTCAAATTATTCGAGTCTGATCACGCCTTAATCGTCACTCGTCACGTTCATTTAACTAAACCGCTGCTCCCTGAATTTTTCATATTCCTTCAGCATCCGGTCAGTTATCGACGACGGGATTTTATTCAGCGCACCTTCCACGTCCTCAACTTTCAGCACCGCATCGGCGTCCTCGCGGATGGCGCGACCGAGGGAGATGCGCTTGGCGGATTTCATGATGCCGACGATGTCGCTGCCCGAATAGCCGTCCAGCCGTTCCGCCCAGTGCGCTGCATCAAACCCCGCCTCCATGTTCACCCCTTTGATCTCCATTTGGAGAATTCCGTGACGGGCGGGATGGTCGGGAGGGGAGATGTAGATTTTTTCATCGAAACGGCCGGTGCGGAAGACCGCCTCGTCGATGTCCCAAGGCTTATTCGTGGCCCCCAGAATCAGAAGTGTATTTTTACTTTCTGAAAAACCGCCGACATCGGCGAGGAATTGGGTAACGATGCGGTTGTCGACCTGCGAGTTGCCGCCACGTTTCGGCAACAACCCTTCGACCTCGTCGAGGAACAGCACCGCCACTTGGCATGCTTGGGCGCTTTTCAGCAGTTTGGACAGCCGCTGCTCGCTCTCGCCGTGCCACTTGGAGCGGATCTGCGCTCCGGAGGCATAGAAGAAAGGGCAATCCAACTCGCCGGCAATCGCTTTGCCCAGCAGGGTCTTGCCGTTGCCTGGTGGTCCATAGAGCAGCACGCCACCACCTGGATTAAGCCCGAGCGCTTGCGACTTTTCCGGCTGCTTCAATGGATAGACCACCATCTGCATGATGGCCTCTTTTGCATCCACCATCCCGCAGATCTTGTCGAACGTCATATTGGGCTTTTCGCCGATGAGCCATTCGGAACCCTCGGACGAATCGTCCTCGGGCGAAACTTGAGACTTGAAACTTGAAACTTGAATTTTCTTGTCTTCTTCAGACTTCTGTCCTCCGGCCTCTGTCCGCTGTCCGCTGCCCCCTGTCTTCAGGCCCTTGGCCTTCAACTTCTCCCCGATCTCCAACCATCCCTCGGCGTCTTCGACGTAGCGCTGGGCAATCGCGCCGTCGGTGCGTTCGGCCAACTTGAAGGCCAGTTCCGCCGCACGCGCCGCACAGATGATGGCCTCCTTCTTACGGCCAGCCTTGACGGCCGCCTCGCAGTCCGCCTCGTACTGTCGTTTTCGTTCAAGCATTGTGTTCATTTATTACCAACCTTTTAGACCACGAAATACACGAACCACACGAAAGTCAATCAGGTATCCTTCGTCCTTATAAACAATACTCCCCATCGTCACCCTTTCGTGTATTTGGTGTATTTCGTGGTTAACAAAGCATCCCGCACCGTTCCGTGGTCTTCTAATCCAATAGTTTCTTCACGCGGTCTCGGCCCGCTCCGATGCGCTCGTCGAGATCGCCGGCGACTTGGCCCGATTTCAAGCTCACCCCATCACTGGCATCATCCATCAGATTAGCCTCCAGCTCTTCCATGCTGGGGATATGATCCTGCAGTGCGCCTTCAGCCCCATCCATTTCGCGGTCGTAGAGCGAGCTCCAAAACCGTTCGGCATCCTGCTGCTCGCCGAGGATATCCTGGGAGGCGTCGAACACATCCTCCACCATCTCCGGGTTGATCTCCACCACCTTGTTCACTGCCGCCAGCGCCGAGGCAAATTCCTGGTCGGTGCCGGCGCACTCCATCTTGGTCAGGTATTGCTCGAAGACCCAGCGCTTCTGCTCCAGCTTCGTCATCAGCACCTGCGCCGCGCGGTAGCTCGTCAACGCCCGCTGCGCCGCCGCCTGCTCCCCGCTCTGTTTCGCCTCCTTCGCCTTTTTCCATTCGATTGCCGCATCCTTTTCCATGCGTTTGATGCGATCCTTCACATCCAGCACCGAATTTTCCGCCTGACGAAACGCCTTGCGGCGCTTTCGCTTCGCGATCCGCTCCCGCTCCTTCTTCGTCTTGAAGAACAATATGCCCATTTCTGACTCCTTTTATTTACACCGCAAAACCACACCCGCCATTTCAACCACGAAATACACGAACCACACGAAATCAAATTATACTTTTTCGTTTTTTTTGGTCTTTCGTGGTTAGCCTAATCCAACTGTTTCTCCACCCGCTTCCAATTCGGTTTAAAAAACAGAAATTCCATAACAACTCCTTTGGTTAGATGCTTGCAATCGCTGGTAGTCCCGCCGTCAGGCGTCCGCACCGAACAGACCGCCAAAAGGCGGAAAACTACATCCCTTTCTCTTCGTTTTTCAGCGTAAACGGCACCCGGACTCCTTCTCCCCGCTCATGGCAATTCTCCGGTGTAATCCGACTGTTACTCTTCAGACAGACCTCACAAAACGCCGCATACTCCTCCAGCGACATCCTCCGCCCCGGCTTCGGCTCAGGCGCATCGCCGACGTTCCGAAAATTAAGCATTCCGTTCCTCCTTAATACGTGCAGACAATTCTTCAAACAGGGCTTTATCCGCAAACCGCAGACATAACGGCTTTAATTGATTTTCGACGCTCCAGTCGTATTCCACCACCAACTGCACCACATCTTCACTATCTTTCAAACGCCTCTTCGGCGAACCGTTCTTCAATGCAAACAGCTTCATTGCAACCAAATCTTCCAGACACGGAATCCGAAGAGAACTTCCGGCATAATCCACAACAACGGATCGTTCGAGCAGCATCTCCATCGTGGACGCATCAACCGGAAGAAAATCCACCCGTAGCGACGATTCCGGTCGGGAAAAGAAAACCACATTTTCACTCTCCGAAATATTGGTAAACCCAGCCAGCTTCATCACCTCGCGTACATTGGCGACATCGCTTGCGGCAATCATAAAATCCACATCCATTGTTGCACGCACATAACCGTAATAGTTTACCGCATGCCCTCCGATCATCAAAAAATCAACACCCACCTTCGGAAGGTTCTCCGCGACAACCTCAAATACAGATTCTATGCTCATGTCACACTCTTCCCTTATCCAGATTTTTCAGACACATCGCTTCCACCCCGTTGATCCTCTTTTGGAATCCTCCAAACACAAATCCACACCCCCCTCTTTTGCGCACTCTAAAGCCCAACCTGTTTCCACTCCTCGACGCACACATCGCACTTCGGAGTATGGATCACCATGCCCGGTTCAAGCCATCCTTCCTGGTCGGCAGTTGCATACCCATAACCGTCTTGTTGTCGCCAAACGACGATTCCCTCAAGGAGGGGATCCAACACGCCCATGGAAAAGCATTCCCATAGAAGGAGGTATGTTTCAGGAATCGAGTCATGCCGTCGCAAAACAACACTTCCGGTTTGACGAGCTTTGCAGCTTCGTCCGCAGATACGCCGCATGCCGGACGGACAGGACCAGGTTTCTAGATCAAAGCCCAACACGCACTGAAGCGCGGAATCCGCGCCGGCTAGAGTCAACCGAAACTGTTTATTGGCCTTGATTTCACTACGCCCGTTGGCTGGTATTCGCCGCCCATCGAGGAATACCCCATAAGCAGAAGGCCGTGCCCCGTCTTCAGGATAGTCTCCTCGATCAACAACAAAGCATTTTTCCCCTTCGCGCTCTATTGTGCAATGGTAGCGGCTGATTTTGGAATTGATTGATGAGGAGGACTGACCATTTTCGAACACACGAGTTACAACATCGTTCTGGCGGTTCTTTCCCAACCGAATCCTATCCCCTGATAGGAGATGCACGCACTGATCCCCCGTTCTCAACGTCAACCTATCGGCTTGGACGGAAACCGGCGGGCACCCCTTCAACTCAACCGGTGCCAAGATCCCCGGTGCCATCCGGTCGATGCGTGGAGGACGCCAGTTTGATCCATACAACCGCAGGGCGGACCAACGTGGAGGCATGCGATGCAGCTTGTCAATAATCTCCTCCAGCCTTTCATCGGGCCGAAGCTGCTCCCGGATTCCCGACAAATCAAAATCAGCTGCATGTCCGGAATTCTGAATGTTGATTTCCAAATTGCGGATAACGTCCTGGGCACGGGAAAAGGAGGGCCAGACCTTGTACTCGCCGTCAGCCTCCAGAACATGCTCCATGCCTTCGTGCCTGAATCCAAAATAGAAGGAAAAACCAAGCGATCCTGCCTCGGGCGCTGAAAAATTAATGTTTCGAAGCTCGCGCCGCTCCCCTTTGCACGGAATCCAGTTCAATTGCTTTATCTCAACCTTGCGTCCGCAGCCCTCGAAGACAACGGCAACGAAAACATTGCTCAACGCATCGACCAGCGGAGTCAGTGCAAACCGGAAGTTCATGGTCTGGCCAACCATGAACACCCGACCCTGATCATGCTCAATATGGAAGAACGCCGATGATGCCTTCCCGCCGGAAGAAGTCATCATCGACAATTCAGCCCCGCATTTTTCGCAAAACACCCCTTCTCCAGTCGTCTTTCCACACGCTGCGCAAACCAACAGTGCCATACCACTCTCCTCTGGCATTCCCTCGCAAGAGACTCGAGAACACCTATATTGAACTCTACTTATTAATGATCGTATTTCCACCGCCCTGTTTGGCAGCTTCTCCCTTCGCCTTGAGCGCTTCCGTCATCACACGTTCCAACCGTTCCGCACCAGCTTCCGTCATTTTTTTCTGTTCTTCAAGTGACTCCAGCTTGGCCGCCGCAAGAAGCTCCCTTTCTGAAATCCCGGCCTTAACCTGTTGTTCGTGCAAGCGCAGCAGCTGCTCCCGCCGCTGCGGATCTTCGCAAAGTGCGATCATTTCCTCCATGCTCTTTCCCGAGAACACCTTCGACAGGGCCGCCAGTTCCTGTTGCCGGATCTCGCCTTTTTGCCGACGCCACTCCAACGCCTGATCGGTTTCCACCTTTTCCTGCCCGAAGGTTTTGGCGCGGGCCTGCACCATGGCCTCTGCATCAGCCACTTGCTTCCCGCGCGCATAATCGTCGTGCTTGGTTTTTAGTCCGATTTCGGCATCGGCGGAGACCTCCTGGATATGAATGGACTGCCGCAAATCCTCCAACTCGTCCTGGTGTTTCCATCCGCGCAGCAACAGTTTTTCTTCGCGGCTTCGCTGCAGTTCGGAAATCTGGTATTCATGCACCAGCAGCTCTTGGTATTCCTTCAAATCCTGCTCGGACTTGAACTTTTCCATGGTTTCCTGCGAAAGCATATTGCGGAGCTGCGTATTGTATTCGATTTCGCGGCGCTTCTTTTCGTTGTCCCCCTGCTGCTCCAGCGTCTTTTCGTATGCATCGCCACTGAACTCGGCCGAAGAGACATGAATCAATTCGATGCCACTGCGCTCCAGCATGGTTCCGAGGCTCGATGACATTTCATCCTGGAGTCGGATGCGGCGTTCCGGATCGCGAACAAGATCGTCAATGGTACTGGTGGTGCACAGGGCATCGACCGCGTGCCGGATCTCGCCCTGCAACACGTCGGAAAGCGCATTGTATGCAAGCTCCCGATTATCCTTCATCCGGTTTTCCACAAAATCCTGGGCCTTCTTCGGATCGAAGCGAACCACGATTTCGCCGTAGAACTCCAGCTCCATGCCTTCCGAAGACCGAAGGTTATCAATGCGGACCGGAAGGATCACGTCGCCGGCATCAACCAGAATCACGCTGCGCGGCGGGGGTGAACCAAAGTGGTTAATCTTGCGCAGCAGGCTGTCCGGATCGTACTGCCCGGCGTCGATATTTCCCTTGAACTTCCCTCCGTCGATCAGGAGTGCGACGGTCCCGGCCTGGATCTGGAGATCCCTTTTCAGCATCGAATCAATGTCGCCGATCTCGAAACGCTGGGCGAAAACCGAAGGTTCCTTGTTCCACACTCCGCCTGCAATATTCACGCGCGACTCGGGATGAAGTTGGGCACTGCAGTTCCAACAATAGCGCGAATCGCTTCGAACGGTTTTCCTGCAATGCGGACAGCGCCACCACCCTTTTGGTGCCGGCATTCCACAAATATTGCAGAATTTCGCCGTCTTCTTGACTATGTTGTTGCACCGAGGCCACCGCGCATAAATACCGGCATCCCCTTCCCTTGCCTTGATCAATGCGCCGCCACTCAATGCGCGACCTGTTTCCGGGTCGATCAATGCCCCGCACCTGTCTGCAAATATTCCCATCCGTTACCTCCTTTTTCTTATTTAAAGCACATTATCCTGTTCATGGGATTGAACATGGAAAAACTACTTTCCTGTTTTCTTTCCCGTTGCATCCTTTGGGGCGCATGACTTGCACAGATGCACCTTAGCGCGCTGCCAACAATCGAAACAGATTCGCGCACCACACGATTCGCAAGCCTGCCGCACCGACTCCTCGCTCCTGTAAATCGTTCCACACGCCTCGCAAACAGTTCCGGAACGTCCTGTTTTTTGTGCGGTCAAATAGGTATCCAGATCGCTTTGGGTAACACGATATACGCGACCCAATCGAATAGCAGGCAACTCGCCTGAACGTACAAGACGATAGATGAGCTGGTAGTTGACACCCAAAAGCTCCGCCACATCCTCCAGTGTCATGAAATTTTTCTCGGGACTCATATTATTTCTCTCCTACTAATGCGCGAACAATAGACAAAATCAATATTCTGTCAACATCTGAATATATTTCTATTTATCCCAATTTTCACTCGTCTGAAACATGTTTGGCAGGTTTTGAGCACCAAGCATTGGATTTTTAACCCCCATTCTGAACCCCGTTCATCCATTTTTACTTGCGAACAAGGCAGACGCGGAAACCGAGAAAGCCCTATCCGCCCTACGATCTCCCCTGCGGCAGTTCGCCGACTGGCAGCGCTCGAGAAGAGTGCCCAGGCCGCACAGGCCCCACTGCTTTCCGGTGGAATAGGATCAAACAGTTGGATTAAGGGATACCCAAAAACAGAACGGCTCGTAATCGATCAGCCGAAGGTTGAGCTGTTCCAGCCCCAGTGATCGCGCTCGACAGATTGGAACGTCACGTAAACGCGCGCACTGGGAATGCCCAGTCGACGTTCCATCAGCGCACAGATTTTTTTTATCAGTGCGCCGTTCACCTCGCGGTTCAGACCGCCGATGCTCTTTACCTCGGCGTAGGCGGCATTGCCCTCGCTTCCGGACATCATCAGCTCAGCGGTCTGCGCAACGACCATCACATACTGCTCCGGCTTCCCCACGGTTTCCGCCACTGCGGACGACAGTTCGCCCAAGAGCTCGGGCGAAACCTTCTGTGTACAACTCAGCTTAATCAACGGCATCTGCGCCTCCTTCGCATTATTTTCTCACTTGATTCCCGATGGAACGGTAAAATCGTACAGCGTGCGTTTTTCTTTTGCCAAGCGCTTTGCATAGGGTTTGATAATCGCCAGCGCTTCGCGTTGATCCGCCGAGGGGAGTGAGGCGATCCACGCATCGATATCAATGCGCTGCCACGCCTCACCGCTTCGGTTGGGAGCAACAAAACGGATGATGGATGGATATTCTTCAGGAAAGGCCGCCTTCAGCGCTCTCATCATGCGGTAGGAGAGTGCATACGGTTCCCGCTCCTCGGTCTCAAAAAGGGAACGCAGCGAATTCCAGTCGATCCCCCGCGCTTCGCAGACCTCCTCGGAAAAGAGCGTTGCAATGCCTTCCATATACCAATCGGTGATCTGCGGATTGAGCAGATGGGCGCACTCGTGCGCTAAAAATGCAAAGTAGTCCGGGTCATCGGGGCCCATCCCCAGGTAGATTACGTAAAGACCAGCGGTCGCGTCCTGACACTCGGTCAGTGAAAAATCTTCCCTGAAACGATAGTTTTGGAATTCCCTGCTCTTGCGGGATCTGCGCAGCAAGACCTGCTGAACCGGGTGCACCGGCTCGCCGAACTCGTTCACCGCCTGTTTCAGCACCTCCGCAACAAACACATGCGAAGCCGGATCATTAATGGGTTGGTAGACCTCGTACCAAGGCCCGGAAGGCCGGGTTAAACCGCCGACACATCCCGCCAGAAGAAGGCACAAAAAAAGAAGGAGTCCCGCCCTGCGAGCTCCTTCTTTTATAAAAACCATCGAATCCATTCTCCGCCCTAACTCGCGGTCGGCG
>JAAYDL010000039.1 GCA_012729265.1 Lentisphaerota bacterium
CTAAGGAGCAGCTCAGGAGATGGTGACAATGAAGCCGCCGGATTTTTCGTCGCGCTGGAGGTCGACATAGCCGCGCGTTTGGGCATCTTCAAGCAGCTCGCCGAAGGAGCGATAGCCGTAATAGGATTCGCTGAAGCCGGGGTTTCGGCGCTTGAGCGTCTGCTTAATCATGGAGCCCCAGATTCGATCCTCTTCCCCGCGTTCCTGCAGCAGCGCATCGTAGGTTTCCATCACCAGCTCGCAGGCCTCGACCTTCTTGTCCGGAGGAGCGGGCTCCTGCGTTTTCGCAGGCTGGGCTTTCTTTTTGGCGGGCGCCTTTTTGGACGGCTCTTTTTTGCGGGGTTTGCTTGGGAGAACCAGATCGTCGTAAAAGATAAATTCGTCGCAGTTGGCAATCAGCAGATCGGAGGTGGAATTTTTTACACCGACGCCGATGACGGCCTTATTATTTTCGCGCAGTTTGCTCACCAGCGGAGAAAAGTCGGAGTCGCCGCTGACAATCACAAAGGTATCGACATGCTCCTTGGTGTAGCAGAGGTCGAGCGCATCGACCACCAAACGGATATCGGCTGAGTTTTTACCCGACTGGCGCACGTGCGGAATTTCGATCAGCTCAAACGAGGCTTCATGCATGGAGGGCTTGAACTCTTTGTAACGCGCCCAGTCGCAATAGGCCTTCTTCACGACAATGTTGCCCTTGAGCAGCAGTCGCTCGAGCACCTTGCCCATATCAAACTTGGCCTCACCCGTTTCGCGGACGCCCAGCGCCACGTTCTCAAAATCGCAGTACACCGCCATAATGCGGGTTGAATCATTTGCGCTCATACTACCCTCACTTGCTTCAACAGAGACGGTCTCTGATATTTTCAGGTTTTTTCCGACAGTCAAGAACCGCCCATACTTCTATAACCTCGGCATTTACACGATAGAAGACAGAAAAAGGAAAGCGACGGGTCAGAAGTCGATGATAACCGAAACGAATTTCATGAGCTCCGGAAAACAGCTTGAGCGAATCGATATCAGCAAAAACTGAATCGAGAAAATAATCCCCCAAGCCGGAAGTCTGATTTTCGTAAAAAGCGTACCCCTCCAGCAGATCCAGCTCGGCATCGTGGAGAATCTGAATATTCATAGAACTTGTCCGCGAATTCGATCCTTCGCTTCCGTCCAATCACTGAAATGGGTCAAACCTTTGGCCAGTCGCTCTTCACGACCTTTGAGTTCTTCGCCCTGCCAACTGGGCGAGGGAATATCCTCAGGGGCATGCGAAAGATCGTCCCAAATCGCTTCCAGTGCACGCAGCTTTTCCTGCGTCGTCATTTTATCTAACGGAAGTACTGCGCCCATTTCACATCTCCTTGATAACGTTCGAAGAGTAGCAATCCCGCCCTTTGCGATCAAACTAAAAAAGCAGGCTCGAAAGCCTGCCTCTAGGTTTTTTATGGCCGGCTCTTCATCGAGGCCAACACGCGCAGACGCAGGGCGTTGAGCTTGATAAAGCCGGTGGCGTCGGTCTGGTCGTAACCGCCCGCTTCGTCGAAGCTGACGATCGAGGGATCGTAGAGCGAGAACGGCGACTTGCGCCCGCAGACATGCACGCCGCCCTTGAAAAGCTTAACGCGCACGGTTCCCGTCACGTTCTCCTGGCTCTTGGCAATGGCCGCCTGAAGCATCTCGCGCTCGGGGGCGAACCAGTAGCCGTTGTAGACCAGCTCGGCATATTTTGGGATGAACGAATCGCGCAGATGCATCACCTCGCGGTCCATGGTGATCGACTCCATGGCGCGGTGCGCATGGTGGAGAATCGTTCCGCCGGGGGTTTCATAGATGCCCCGGTCCTTCATGCCGGTGTAGCGGTTTTCGACGATGTCGATGCGGCCCACGCCGTGCTCGCAGCCCAGCGCATTGAGTTTCTTGACCAGCGCCGCCGGTCCCAGCTTTTCGCCGTTGACCGCCACCGGGATGCCCTGCTCAAAATCGATCTCGACGTATTCGGGATCATCTTTGGCCTGGCTGAGCGGCTTGGTCATGCACCACATATTTTCATCGGGCTCGTTCCACGGATCCTCGAGAATGCCGCCCTCGAAGCTGATATGCAGCAGGTTGCGGTCGGTGCTGTAGGGTTTCTTGGCCGAAACGGCGCACGGGATGCCCTTCGCTTCCAGATATTTAATCATGTCGGTTCGGCCTTCGAACGCAAACTCTTCCGGCATGCGCCACGGAGCGATCACTTTGATGTCCGGCTTGAGCGCATAGGCCGTGAGTTCGAATCGGACCTGGTCGTTGCCTTTTCCGGTGGCGCCATGGCAGATCGCCTCCGCCCCTTCGGCAATCGCGATTTCCGTCATGCGCTTGGCAATGAGCGGACGCGCAATAGAGGTTCCGAGCAGATAGGTGCCTTCATAGATCGCGTTGGCCTGCATCATCGGGAAGATGAAGTCGCGCGCGAATTCTTCTTCCACGTTGTCGACATAGCACTTCACGGCGCCATGCTTGAGCGCCTTTTCCTCCAGCCCGTCGAGCTCCTCCTCCTGGCCGACATTGGCGCAGTAGCAAATGACCTCGGCGTTATATTTTTCCTGCAACCAGGTCAACAAAACGGTGGTGTCCAAACCACCGGAATAAGCGAGTACCACTTTCATAATGAATTCCTTTCCAAGTTGAATCATTTAAACCATTCGCGCAAGCGCGCATTGGCCTCATCGAGATCGAAGGCGGCGGGATCGATCGGCCCGCCGGCCCAAGCGAGCATTCCTTCATGCTCCTCGTCTTCGGGGTCGCCGAGTATTTCAAGGAGGTTGTAGTATCCCCACAGTCCACCGCAATCCTCGGGCGGACAGGCCCCCTTGCCCTTGACGCACACGGGATAGACCGCGCCCGCTGCAGGTTCAAGCACCTTTTCGAGCAGGACTTCGTGGTCCCAGGAATCGCCGAAATCGTATTCGTATTCGATCTTATCCTTTTCCGTGCGGAGCAGCTGGTCGATGCGGACGCCGGAGGAATCCTCCGTATCGAAACCGCCGAATCCGGTAAATTCATCGTCGGGCTCCGGCAGGTAGAAGGTGTTCCCCTGCTTAAATTGGTGCAGATGGTATCCATCCCAGCCCATGGAGGCCTGGATGGCGTCGTGCAAGTCGATCAGCTCCATCTCCGCCGGGATCAGTATCCGCCGCCAAATGGGCGGCTTGGACCCCTTGAGCGAAATCTTGAGCTGATAAATTTCCTGACGGTCGTTTTTCTTTGCGGCCTTTACCTTCGGTTTGTTTTTCGGAGCAGATTCGAGCAGTTGATCGGACAGCCGGTCGATAGCCTCATCGAGCAAAGGAATCATATTGGCGATCGAATCCGGCGAACCCTCGCCCTCCTCTTCTCCGGGTTGGTTAAACAAAACCAGCGCGGACGAGATCATGGCCGTAAATCGGCTGAACTCTAAAAAGGTGGGATTGGCGGCAATCTTCAAACCGGTTCCGCGCGCATCGAGTTCGCGCATCGTTGCCAACGCCTTGTCGTTAATGGCAAGAAATCGACTTCGAATCTCGGCGTACGGATCGGCGGCAGGGTCGTATTCGACTCTTACTTCGTCCCACAGCACACTCCATAAATCATGAAATTCCTCCTGATCTTCCGCCGACGCAAATAGAACGTGACGCCCAGCGGTCACCCGTCCAAGCACGGACTCAGCGCTACCCCCTCCATGGAACAAGGCATCGCGCATGTAGGCTTCGACCTCTCCTTCGGAAACGGAGAGACCGAGATCGCGGAAATAGGCATCCAGTTCGCCCTCCATCAGATTTTCGAGCGCGTCCAACAATTCATCCTCCTCGTCGTCGGGTTCTTCATCCCGATCCCAGAATAAGGCCCGGTCATCCACTGCCTTTACCGTAAGATCCTTCCGAAGGTTAAAATAGGCGGCAAACGAAAGCGGCGGACTCGACATAAGCGAAACACACTCCGGATTCTCCTCCGCATTGCGCATCGCGAGCGCCAACTGAAAATTGCAATCCCCATCGGGTCCGAACTCGTCGATGGCCGTATTCATCGCATAATCCATCGACTCCACCCACTTTTTCGCGGCCACCGCGTCTAAAGACGGAGTCACGCGTTCCAGCGAGTATTCGCCTTTCTGCCAATCCTGCACCGTCAACATGAGGGAATCACCGGGACGGAACCGACTCGAAGCATAGAATTCACCCAAGTCAAACACCGTCAACAAAGCTTCAGCATCGGGAGAGGAGATCAGGCCTTGAGCATTATCTTCTTCATCAAAGATCAGATATTCAAGGGCGGCCGCCGGACCGAAGAAATGCAGCCCCATCATCACCTGCTCTCGCGGCAGAGAAGCCCTGCGAACAGCCGCCACTGATCCGTCCGGCAGAGACAGGCGTACGGAACCGGGGAAAACAGCGAACGACAAGAACGGCATAAAGCGGTGTCCCGGCATAAGATATCCGCCCGCAATCTCTGCATCCAGCGGTGTGATCCGAAACTGTGCCCCCTTAAAAAACACGCTGCGCGGGAGAAAAACCTGATCGAACGTATCGACTTCAATAATCAAATCGCTGGATAAAGCGTATTCATACAGCTCATCCTCACTGATCGTAATCCCCCGCTTCCGGACATAACGCCTCAAATCCAAAAGCGAGAATTCAGCCGTAACTTTGAGCGCAAAATCGTCGATCACGCCAATTAGTTTTTCATTCATAAGCGACTGCTCCAATCCGTTAAAACGGAATATCATCCTCGTAGTCATCGAAATCGGACGGAACATCGGAATCCGAAACCGGCGGCTTTTCGTTATCGCCGGCAGCGCCGTCGGCCGCAGCAATCTTCCACGCCTGGAGATTATTGAAGTAACGCCCGTTATATTCGCGACCGCGGATATCGAATGAAACGGTCACTTCCTGTCCTTCACTCACCGTATCGAGCAGACTCACCTTGTCCTGCACAAACTGAAGCACGATGTCCTGCGGAAATTTTCCATCCTCGACCGTCACCACAAATTCGCGCACCGTAAAACCGCTTCCAAAGGTTTTCGGCTCCATAATGACCTTTATTTTTCCCGTCAAATCATATGCCATCCCTATTCTCCTTTTTCGTAGACGGAGCATCCTGCTCCGTTGTATATTCTTCGCAAATCTCTTCCAGCGCAACGAAGCTGGAAGCTTCGTCTACACTATTCCCCCATGCCGCACTGGCAGGGATTGGGCGACAGCGCCGCCATTTCATCGTGCAGCTCCGCACAGGCCTCGCCGATCAACTTCAGCGCCTGCTCAATCTCCGGTGCCGTTACATTCAACGGAGGAAGCAACCGGAGAACATTGCCTGCGGTCGCCAGCGTCAGCAACCCTTTTTCCTGCAGCTTTTTCTGTAGCGGCAACGCAGGAACATCCAGCACAAGACCTAAGAGCAGCCCGAGTCCGCGCACCTGCGCAATCCACTTTTTATGTTTCAGCGCAATGGCACAGAGCCCTTCAATAAAATAGGCACCCATCATCATCGCATTCGTCAGCAGCGCCTCCTCTTCGATCACATCAATCACCGAAAGCGCCGCAGCACACGCCAGCGGGGTTCCGCCAAATGTGGTTGCATGATGCCCCGGCTGGAAGGTATCGGCCAGTTTTGCACCGGCCACAACCGCACCGATCGGGAAGCCGTTGCCCAGCCCCTTTGCTAGAGAAAATGCATCGGGGACAACGCCACAATGCTGGAAAGCGAACCATTTGCCGGTCCGGCCCATCCCGCATTGCACTTCGTCGCATAGCAGAAGAATGCCCTTTTCATCGCACAGCGTCCGCAATCCGGCCATAAATTCCGGTTCCGCCGGAATGACACCGCCCTCGCCCTGCAGCGCCTCAACCAGCACCGCCGACGTCTTGGGCGTAATGGCTTCTTCGACCGATTGAAGGTCGTTAAAATTCGCGTAAACAAAGCCTTCCGGAAGCGGACCGAAACCCTTCTGCACCTTTTCCTGCCCAGTCGCCGTCAGTGTGGCCAGCGTCCGACCGTGGAAGGACTGCCGCATGGTCACAACTTCATATTTACCCTTTGTGCTCCCCCACAACCGCGCCAGCTTAATGAGGCCTTCATTCGCCTCGGCACCCGAGTTGCAGAAGAAACATTTTGCGCCGGGCAGTCCGGAGCGTTCCGACAGCGCCTTGGCCAGCAGCGGCTGTTTTTCGTTGTAAAACAGATTGGAAACATGAACCAGCGTTTCCACCTGATCCTGCACCGCCCGCACCATTTTCGGGTGGCAATGTCCAATATTCGTTACGGCAATGCCGGAAACAAAATCAAGGTATTCGTTTCCTTCCGCGTCCCACACATTCGCGCCAGAGCCCTCCACCAAAGCGATGCTCGGCGGTGCATAGGTCGACATGACATATTTTTTTTGGAGTTCAGCTATTTCGTTTGTGTTCATATTACCCATACAGTTTTAAGTGGTTAAGTGGTTAAGTGGTTAAGTGGTTAA
>JAAYDL010000302.1 GCA_012729265.1 Lentisphaerota bacterium
CAACGGATGCAAGTGACAAAGGAGAAATAAATGAGTGATCATATCAAACGAGTAACGGGGCTGCTGATTATTGAGACGGTGAACTCCAATCCAAACGGAAATCCGGATCAGGAGAGCGATCCGCGTGTCCGTGATAACGGACAGGGGGAAATTTCACCGGTTTCGTTCAAGCGTAAATTGCGCGACTTGATGGAATGGACGGAAGGCCCCGTTTGTCAGGCCGTAACCGAGAAATTGCCGGAGGTTCCAAATGGTTACACTTTTGGTATTTTGGAGTCCCGCGAGCGTGATATTGCTTCTGTCCACAGCGAACAGAAAGAAGGACAGCCTAAGAAGGGGAAGAAAATCGAATTTGACCAATCGATATTTGAGCAGAGTCCATTTGTCAGGAAGTATTGGGATGCTCGTCTATTCGGGAACACCTTTCTTGAAAAAGATATGGATAAAGGTTTCATAAAAACGGGTGTCGTCCAGTTTGGAATGGGGCTTTCTGTGTCTCCGGTTGTGATCCAGCGGCATACGAATACAAAAAAAGCGCCTCTTGATGAAGATAAAGGTTCTGGCATGGCACCATTGGCATATCGGGTGGTACAGCATGGCGTCTATGTGATGCCGTTCTATACCAATCCGAGCCTGGCCAAAATGTCGGGATGCAAGCCCTGTGATGTGGAATTGCTGAAACGGCTGATTCCGTATGCGTACGATCACACTCGGTCGGCCATTCGTCCGGATGTGCGCATTCGCCATGCGTGGTGGATGGAGCACAACGATCCGCTGGGGAGCTGTCCGGACTACCTGTTAATTGACGCACTGATGCCCAAACGAAAAGGCGATGATCCTTCCGACCCCTCCTCGTCATGGGCGGATTACGATGTGCCGCCGAAACTGCCTGACGATTTGCGCCAAAAGGTCAAATGCGAAGATCTGATGGAGAAGTAATTATGCTGTATCTTGCGCGCAGTGCTGACCTTGAGCGAAACGTACCGACGCAACCGTATCTGGAGCATGTGTTGCATGTTCTGGTGCGGGGGCGGTGTTATCTTCGCAAGGTGTTGCGTTACGCGCGGGATTGGGATGCCGTCGCAGTGCTCCGAATCATGGAGCTTGCGGCGGAATATCATGATCTCGGCAAGCTCAATGAGAAGAACCAGCGGGTATTGCGTGGAGAAATAAAGGTAAAACGATTGCCTGTGTCTCATGCTGATGCGGGTGTGGCGCATTTGATCTCACAGGATGCTTGGACTTCCGCGCTGCTCGTTTGCGCACATCATGCCGGACTTCCGGATTTTACTGATCTCGACATTCGCGGGATGCGTAATTCCTCAATTGAGCAACAAGTTGATCAAGAGTTGTCCGATCTTCTGGAACGACACGAAAGCAGTGTGCGACCGGCGATCATTTCCAGACTCCCGTTGGAGATTACTTCGGCACTGAAATCCGCCGATATTCGCTTACTGTTTTCCTGTCTGACTCATGCGGATCATGGCGATGCAGCTCGCGCATCAAACCAAGAACAAAACATCGGTAAACCTCCTAAGTTGCGAGCATCCGAGCGTCTTGAAGCGTTGCGGAGGCATGGTGAAAAACTCTCGAAGAATGGAGGTGTGTCTGATCGCAATCGAATGCGCGAAAATTTCTTTGAAGCTTGTTCGAATGCTGTTTGCGATGATGCAATTTCGATTTGTGATGCCCCGGTTGGAACAGGGAAAACGACGTCTGTGATGTCGTATTTGCTGAATATGTCTGCCAAACAGGGATTGCGACGAATTTTCGTAATTCTGCCGTTTACCAATATCATCACGCAGTCGGTGAAGACCTATCGGAAGGCTTTGGTGATGGAGGGAGAGAATGCCGACGATGTGGTGGCAGAAATTCATCATCGTGCTGATTTTGAAAATCCAGCCAGTCGGAAGCTTACGGCATTATGGGACGCGCCAATTGTGGTTACCACGGCAGTCGCATTTTTTGAGACTTTGGCATCCGCATCACCGGCTGCTTTGCGGAGATTGCAGAACCTTCCCGGCAGTGCAATTTTCCTTGATGAAGCGCATGCCATGTTGCCTGTCAAATTATTGCCGTTGGCTTGGCAATGGATTCAGCATGCTGCATCGGCATGGTCATGTCATTGGGTGTTGGCCTCAGGCTCATTGTGCCATTTTTGGTCTTTGGATGAATTTCGGCAAGATAGCGTTTTCAGACAACTGCCGAATCTTCTGCCAGATGTCGCGCAGATGAAACTGCAGAATTTTGAAATTACGCGTGTTCGGCACCGTTATCAGCCGACGGCTATGAGTTTAGAAGATCTGGCCGGATGGCTGAAAGAATTGGAAGGTCCGATCATCGTTGTTCTGAACACGGTGCATACTGCGGCGGCTGCGGCAAGAGCCGCGGAACACGTGTTCGGCGCAGGCAATGTTCTGCATCTTTCGACTTCATTGACGCCCGCAGATCGAGAGGTCACGTTGGATTTGGTGAAAGCACGATTGGAATGCAAAGCGCAAACAGGGTGGTGCCTAATTGCAACTTCCTGCGTGGAAGCCGGAGTCGATTTGTCGTTCAGGACGGGCGTAAGGGAATGCGCTTCGCTACTTTCGCTACTGCAACTCGCTGGGCGTGTAAACCGTAATTCGGAGCATGAGGTAGCGGATGTCTGGACGGTTACGCTGAATGCTAATGACAGCGGTGTGACTAGAAATCCTTCTCTATTGTGCTCCTCAAGAATCTTACGAGAATTCTTTGAGCAAGGCAGGGAAATCTCACCCAATCTTTGCACGGAAGCCATGCAGAGGGAAATTCGTGAACAGGGTAGTTTCTCCGCGCGGTTGTGCGATTGTGAAGGCCAATATGCATTTCAGATGATCGAAAAGGAATTCAAGGTAATCGATGATCAGTCTCAACTCGCCGTCATTGATCCAGAATTGGTTCGTCGAATCTTGGATTATAAAGAAGTTTCTTGGCGAGAAGTCCAGGATGGGAGTGTGCGGATTCGTGAGAATATCCGTGAAAAGTTAAAGATAGAGGAATCGAAACGGTATCCCGGAGTGTTGTTGTGGCCTCAAGGGGCCAAGTATTCTTCGTTCTTGGGATATATGGAAGCGGTATTGGAGTTGGAGGATTTTAATGAGGATGGCTGGGCCATTGTGTGAGATTGTCGTGCTGTCGTTTGCCGATTATGCGGTTGCACCGATTGAGCCATCGGATGTGCCATCAGGCGTGAAGTTGATCAAGATGCTGTAAAAGGAGACCTTTATGGCGTCGGGCGACTGATTGCGGCCGGTGACGCTGTGAAAAGTCGGAGGAGTCGCAATAAGTCATGAATCCTGCGAATGAGAAAAAACTGGCGGCGCGTGCGACGGCATTGGGAAAAAGCGCGAGCGCGGAGGCGCTCGGTGAGCTGATTGAACTGGTGCGTTCGGAATCGCCGCTGGTACGGCGGTTGGCGGCTTCGGCGATGGGCAAGCTTTCGGGCATCGTGCCGAGCGGGGATGCGGTGGCGGCTTTGCTGCCGTTGCTGCAGGACGCTCATCCGCAGGTGCGGCAGTATTCCGCGAAGGCGCTGGGCGCGTTCGGCGCGGCGGCAAAAGATGCGCTGCCGGATTTGCGCGATCTCTACAAGAGCCCGGTCGAGAAGGACTATGTGAAGCGCAGCGTAGTGGCGGC
>JAAYDL010000303.1 GCA_012729265.1 Lentisphaerota bacterium
CATGCCAGTCTGCAGCGAGCGGGCCAGCAAAGCCCGGCGTGCCACCACAGACTCTGCCGATAAACAGACAAGTCTTGCTCTGTTGCAGCGCAAATATAATTTTGCATAAAACCGCTCCTCAGCGGCAACCCTACCCCCATGCCCGAAACTTTTTTTAAAAAATCACTTGCACTGAGCCTGGTACTCTGACCCCGCCTCCGTCGGCAACGGCAGCGCTGCACTCAAATATCTGGCGCAGTACGTCTTCCGCGTGGCCATCGCGCCGAGCCGTATTCTTGAAGTCACCGACACCCATGTACGCTTCAAATACCGCCGGAGCGGGGAGCAAAAATGGCGCGTCTGCAAACTCGAACTCTTCGAATTTATCCGGCGCTATCTCCAGCATGTGCTGCCGCACGGGTTCACCAAGGTGAGGCACTATCGAGACGGGGTCACATCTTAACATTCAACATTGACGGTGCGGGCTGATTCTGGTTCTCATGCTAAAGAGGAAGAAATGTTGAATGTTAAGATGTGATCCCGGGCTCCTCTGTCGAGCTGCAAAACCCACGGGGTCGATCCCTACGCCTACCTCAAGGACGTGCTCGAACGCCTGCCGCACATGACCAACCAGCAGATCCCCCAGGTCACGCCCCGCGCCTGGGCGAAGGAAAAGAAACTCAAACGCGCATCGTAGACGTCGTAGGCATAGACCTACGACCTTTCCAAAACCTACGACGCCTTGTGTTGTCAATTGGCCTGAGGTGCTACGCGGATCGCTTACGGTTTCCCTCTGGCTGAGAGGGTCGATTGCGGCAGCTGAAAACCAAACCAAAGAGACGGGGTCACATCTTAACATTCAACATTGACGGCGGTGAAGGGGTCGGAGTACCAGAGTGAGTGAAAGCGATTTTCTTGAAAAAAGTTTCAGGCATGGGGGTAGGGTTGCCGCTAAAGAGCGGTTTTTGTAGGTTTATATTTGCGTACTTATAAAGCAAACCGCACCCATTCATTGATAGAATCTGTGATGGCACGCCGGGCTTTGATGACCCGCTCGCTGCAGGCTGGCATGACGAGATATCGCTTCTCTTCGCAGAGTCGTATCAGAGTACCTTTAGCGCCGTGTTCTCCCCGATTGCAGAGAATCGGGCGTTCTGGAGGGTCGGGCGCTGTTATTTCAAAAGAACATAATACTCACGCAAAGGTGCCAAGACGCAAAGAAATGAAGCTGAGGGTGCATGGATGTTAGGCAAAATGATTTTGGACAGAATGATTTTCTATGGGTGCATGGGGGTAGAAACCACGGACAAACGAGGATTATAGATCTTTATGAACTTAGCTCACTTCGCGGCTTTGCGTGAGAGACTACCACGAAGCACGGGAGGAGACAGGTTTCTCTAGCGGTGTCAGTCCTGTTTTTTAATCTTTTTTGAGCGAAGGGGGTAAGGTTGCCGCAAAACGGTTCTTTTGAAAATCTGCGGCGCGGCAAACAGTAAGATTGGGGACCAAAAGAAAACAAATAATTAGCACTTGCCCTGCCCTAGGTGATTCTGTAGAAAACTCCCTCCTTTGCGGGAAATTCAGAACGGTCCCGCTCGGAAAATCCAATTTTTGGGCCGGTAGCTCAGTCGGTAGAGCATTTGACTTTTAATCAAAGGGTCGCGGGTTCGAGTCCCGCCCGGCTCACCAAATATAGGGATCTGCGGAAACGCAGATCCCCTTTTTTTCACCGCTTACAACGGTCGACACGCCGTCACCCAAAGAAAAATCTCCCCGCCGATATCCCGATAATCGAGCGACTCCACCGCAAGACCGGCGTATTCCAAATCGCTAACCAGATGCTCTGGAGTCCGATGGCTGTAATACAGCTGCTTACCCAAAAACTCCTTGAAGCCGTCAAACTCATCACAGCCCGTATATTCCCGCGTCGCATACGTAAAAAGTACTTTTCCGCCCGGACGAAGCCACCGCCGGAACTTTTCAAACAGCGCAGGGTGCTCCGCCGCCGGAACGTGGAAGAGGCTGTACACCGCCGTAACGGCATCAAACTGCGCCGGTTCAAACTCCACCGTACGCATATCGGAATGAATCGTCTGCATCTCCGGCACATAACGAGCCGCCAGCTCAAGCATGCGCGCCGAAAAATCGACGCCGACCACCGACCAGCCTCGATCGACAAAATAGCGTCCAAACGGTTCTCCGGCCCCGCAGCCCAAATCCAGCAGATCTCCCGCCTCAGCGCCCAGCCGTTGATAAAACGACTCCAGCACCTCGCTCATATCAAACAGCCCGCGGCTCTCCTCATACGTATCCGCAAAACCGTCATACACCGCCTGTAGATCCATCTTCATCCCCGCCTCCATTTAAACCTACTCTCGAGCCTCATGCAAAACCTCCGGGGCTGCCGAGGCCGTTATCCGTTAATGGTTTCTCTCTGAACATTATGATCCTGATAACTGGTTATTGCTGAACCCTCTCCCGAAAGCAATAAAGCTCCGGGAAAACCGGAGCTTTATTCAGATCAGCGCGCCCGCAGAGCGGGTGCTGTTTAATCCCTCTTATCGGAAAATGACATACAGGACAAGCGTGACAACTACCACAACCCAGCCCCACATTTTCGTTACCTTTGTCGTGGTCATATCCATCTTTTCGTTAACCGGAAGATTAACGGGCTGCGGCAAAGGTTTCAGTACCGTAATGACCGTCAGAACAGCCAGAATTACGCCCAAGCAGATCGCCATACGGTTGAGGAAAGGAATTCCGGAAGTGGCCGGAATCCACTTCAACGCACCGTAGAGCACCGGATTTAACAGAAGACCAATCGTTCCACAATACCGAGGCGCCCGATGAACCAGCAGACCGAAGATAAATACGGAAAGAACCCCGGGACTAATGAATCCTTGAAACTCCTGAATAAACGTAAAGATTCCGCCGAATTTCGGACTTCCAAGATTCGGAGCAATCAGAATAGCGATCAATACAAAGGCCAACGTACAAATACGACCAACAGTCACCAACTCAAACGGCTTGGCGTCTTTCTTGACCTTATTGTAAATATCCATCGCAAAAATGGTCGAAGCCGAGTTCAACATCGATGCAAGCGAACTGACAACCGCTCCAAAAATCGCTGCCAGCACAAATCCCATAAGACCGTTCCCCTCGGGAAGCACATTTCGGAGCAAGGTCGGGAATGCTGCGTCATAGTCATACCCAACCAACTTGTCGCTGAAGGCGATCTTCTCCCCCTTCTTCTTACCCTTGTTGGTCTCCTCAGCCTTCTTGATGAGATCTGCATTCTTATCCCACAACGCTTCTGCCGAGAGCTCCTGTACGTTCAGTTCATCGCCAACTCCAAGCAGTTGAGCGTTAGAAGCAACCATTTTTGCAGCCGTATCGAAGTTGGACTCAGCAAAGGTATCGGTAAAGACGTAAACCTTTGATGCCTCGCCCTTGTCAAATGCCTCAACAATCGGAGCATTTTTCTTCACAGCCTGATCCGCCAAATCGCCGCGATACAGGTTGAAGGCAAGTATGCCCGGGATCACAACAACGAAAGGAATAATCAATTTAAGGGCGGCAGCAAAAATCACCCCTTTTTGACCTTCGTTCAAGCTCTTGGAACCCAGCGTCCGCTGCGTGATATACTGATTCAGGCCCCAGTAGAAAAAGTTCGGAATCCACAACCCCAGCATCAACGCCGTCCAGGGAATTTCCGGGTCATTGGCCGGACGGAACATGTGCAGCTTACCTTCAGGAAGCGCCGCTTTATTCAATGACACAAAGCGCTCTATGGCCCCCTGATCCTTCAAAGCATCCGCCGTTACACTCGGATCGGCAGCCGTCGGAGCCAATGCCGCAGGATCGGCAACACCAAGAGCCTTAAGAACCAAAACAGTTATAATCACGCCACCGAGAATGAGGGCAGCACCCTGTATCAGGTCAGCCCAAGCGCATGCTTTCAAACCACCGGCAAAGACATAAAGCGCGGCCATAATGCCGATGATCCAGCAGCCAACGGTTATATTCCCCAGATCCAACCCCAAGAAGGATTGCCCCTGAAAGAATACCGTAATCACTTTTGCCCCGGAGAAAATCACAGAAGCGGTCGGAACACCGACCAAAATAATCATGGTCGAAATGGCCATAAAAGTTCGTGCAAAGCTGTTGTATCGATACTCTAAAAACTCAGGAATCGTATAAATCCCGCTTTTTAGAAACGTTGGAAGGAACACAAACGCAACGACGACCAACGTGATTGCCGCCATCCATTCATAACTGGCAATCGCCATTCCTAACCAGTCAGCCGCCTTCCCGCTCATCCCCACAAACTGTTCAGTCGAAATATTGGCAGCAATCAGGGAAAAACCAACCAACCACCAGGTCAAGCCGCGTCCTGCGAGAAAGTAGTCCGCAGCACCATGCTCGCTGTGTGTTTTCTCGCCTTTGGATTTCCACAAACCAACTCCGATCACCGCAGCAACGAATGCCACAAATACAATTATGTCGATTACGCCCATTTAATTCTCCTTGGTATGATTCCGCTCCCCCGCTAAAAGAAGGAAACACGTATCTACACGTTCACCCGGGCGTTTAAAAGCCATTTTACCGCACTTTGTTGCTGACGAGCGGGAACACAACAACGATGAAGGGAAATTGAATCCCAAAAATTGAAAAGGTTATTCTGTTTGACTTCGCTCAGGGGTTCCCTTAGGTTCCGCATCTTGTTTTTGACCCTGAAGTGTTTGGGGGAGGTGAATTTAAAAATGGCACAAGAAACCTGCGAAGTAAAAGTACGCCGCGGCGAAAACATTGATCGTGCGCTGCGCCGCCTGAAGAAGGCTCTCGACAAAGAGGGCATTCTGAAGACCATGCGTGCAAAACGTCACTACGAAAAGCCGAGCGAAAAGAAAAAACGCCTGGCGAATAGTCGTCGTACGCGACGTTAATTCACCGCTGTACAGCTTGCTGTACTCCGAAAAAAGCTCCCTAATCCGGAGCTTTTTTATGTTTTCTCAAAAAATATTCCTCCGCGGCACATGTTTTGCTTACAGAGGAGGCAAGGAGAAGGAGAGCGTTATGATTGCAGAAGATGTTCATCCGAAGACGACCTCAAGCAGCCCGGCCCAAACCGACGAGCCGGTACAGGAAGTCCGTCGATGTCTCTCTCATCAGAAACTCAATGCGTGGCAGATAGAGCAATACCGACGGGCCATTGATGAAAACATGTGGTACATGGGCGAGCGTCTGGGACGCGCCGTGAGCTGGGAAGAGGCGGAATATGATTTTCTGCACAACGGCTACTACGGCTGCGCCCCCAAATGGAGAATGGAATTCTGCTCGCACCACTGCAGCCACTTCCCCAACTGCAAACTCGGCCAGCTCTTCGTCAGGAAATAACCCCTGCTTTTAGCTGGCCTTTTTTTCTGCACTTGGAAATTCTGGGCGCATGAATTTTCCAACCAAAAGACTGCCCGCCGAATGGGAACCACAGGATGCCGTGCTGCTGGCGTGGCCCCACGAAAATACCGACTGGGCCCCCGTTCTGAAAGAGGCGCGGAAGACCTTCGACCAGATTGCGTACGCGATCAAGCGATTCCAGCGCGTCATCCGCGTCGCGCCCGATGCTTTCAATCTTCCAACGGATGACACCTGGGCGCGCGACTTCGGCCCGATCACGATTGAAGAAAACGGGGCCCCTTTACTGCTCGATTTCACCTTTAACGGCTGGGGAAACAAATTTCCGGCGGAGCAGGATAACCGCATCACTCGGGCGCTTCATCAGCTCGGCGCATTCGGCAGCACGCCGCTGCGCTCGATCGATCTGGTACTAGAAGGCGGCAGCATTGAAAGCGACGGTGAAGGCACCCTGCTCACGACCGCTGAATGCCTCCTGAACCCCAACCGAAACCCGAATCTGTCGAAAGAACAGATTGAAACCGCTCTGCGCAAGGAACTCGGCGTCGACACTATTCTCTGGCTCAACCACGGCGCACTGCTGGGCGACGACACCGACGCACATATCGACACCCTCGCCCGCCTCGCGCCCGACCGCACCATTGTCTACACCGCCTGCAACGATCCTGCGGACGAGCATTATGACGAGCTCAAAAAGATGGAGCACGAGCTGGAAGCCTTTTCCGACTATCGCCTGCTCCCCCTCCCCTGGCCTGCCCCTAAATATGACAACGAAGGCCACCGCCTTCCGGCCACCTACGCCAACTATCTGGTCATCAACGGCGCTGTGCTGGTACCGACCTACAACGACCCGGCGGACGATTCGGCGCTGGCAGTGGTACAGAAAGCCTTTCCTGACCGCGAAATGATCGGTATAGATTGCAGCACATTAATTCTTCAGCATGGATCGCTGCACTGCGTTACCATGCAGATACCCAAAGGAGTGCTATGAGTAAACTGACCGTAGGCCTTGTTCAGCAGTCGTGTACCGCCGACTCCGCCGCCAACCTCCGGAAAAGCGCAGAAGCGATTCGCCGCTGTGCCGAAAAAGGCGCGCGCCTTGTCGCCCTACAGGAACTGCACACCACGCTCTATTTCTGCGACATCGAGGATCCCGCGCGTTTTGATCTGGCCGAAACCATCCCCGGCCCCTCCACCGACACCCTAGGCGCATTAGCGAAACAACTCGGTATGGTGATCGTTGCCTCGCTCTTCGAAAAACGGGCGCAGGGCGTTTATCACAACACCGCCGTGGTGCTCGACTCCGATGGATCGATCGCCGGAAGATATCGTAAAATGCACATCCCCGACGATCCGGGCTACTACGAAAAGTTTTACTTCACGCCCGGCGATCTCGGCTTTCAGCCCATCCAGACCTCGCTGGGCAAACTCGGCGTACTCGTCTGTTGGGACCAATGGTATCCCGAGGCCGCGCGCCTTATGGCGCTCGCCGGAGCCGACCTGCTCATCTATCCCACCGCCATCGGCTGGGATCCCAACGATACCGCCGAGGAACAGACGCGACAGCGCGAAGCCTGGATCACCATCCAACGCGCCCACGCCGTGGCCAACGGAATTCCTGTACTTAGCATTAACCGCGTCGGCACCGAACCCGGCGGAGCCGTCTTTTGGGGTTCCAGTTTTGCGGCGGGCTGCCAAGGCGAGCTCCTCGCGCAGGCCGACACCCGCTCCGAAACCGAGCTGATCGTCGAACTCGACTCCGCCCGCAGCGAAACCGTCCGCCGCATCTGGCCCTATCTGCGCGACCGCCGGATTGACGCCTATTCCGATCTGACCCGGCGACTGATCGACTAGTTCCCGAGATTACTGATGACGCACTTACGAGACATTATTATCGGCTTGGCTGATGCTCAGGTGGACTTCGTGATCGCCGGCGGAGTTGCCTGCGTTTTGCAGGGAGTTGAGCGGTTCACCTTGGACTTGGACATAGCTGTAAATCTCACTCCAAAGAATCTTAGCCGCTTCCTATCTGTGATGAAAAGACAGGGACTGGTTCCCCGAGTACCGGTTCAACCGGAATCCCTGATTGATCCGGAAGTGCGCAAAATGATGATCGAGGAAAAGAACGCACTGGTATTCACCTTTATAGACCTTAATGACCCCCGCCGCCATGTAGACCTGTTCCTTCGTGATGATCTCTCATTCGATAGGTTGAATGCAAAAGTCGACAAGGTTTCGCTGGATGGACGCGAAGTAAAGGTGACAAGTGTTGAAAAACTGCTACAGATAAAGCAGTCCATTGACCCATTACGGGATAAGGATATATTGGACATCATCGCATTGAAAAGGTTACTGAAAGATGGATGAGAATACCAGATACGTACTGAACAATACATCGCACCAGGACTTCGATGGACACACGGAGTTTGCTCGCATGACCCCTGACCAGCGATTATCCTGGCTCGATGAAGCCAACGCGGCCTATGTTGAACTTCATGCTCTCGTGAAGCCTTCTCTGCGCATCGCTGAAACAGATCCCCCTTATGGCACTCCTCCTAAATAGCACTTATACCCAAAGCGGAAGATAAACCACAAAATACTCGAACTACACATCTTCCGTACAGAAGATCGCATCTGGCCCTTCCTGCGTGACCGCCGGATTGACGCCTATGCCGATCTGACCCAACGATTAATCGACTAATCATCAAAAAAGCCGTCGAGCACCTCTTCGGGCCAATTGGTATTAAATTCAGAGGATTCCGTCACTGGACTCAGCTCTAAAAAATAGTGCAGCACGGATACTCCATTGGTTCCTTTCGATACACAGGTCAGCTCATCATTATTCCGCCAGCCGGGCGGCAGACTGTCCGACTCCGCCACCTCTTTTTGCAGCTGGGTCAACTGCCCTGCCGAAACGTCCAAAACCGAAATTCGATCATCAGAACCCACGAATGCAATGTGACGTCCGTCCGGGCTGGGCTCAAACAATGAAGTTAAATCCCCCAAGCAGGCCTGTATGTCACGCGGCACAACGCGCCCAATGCTCGATGGGTGCTGCGGATCGAACCGGAATAGATTAATCTGTTCAGGAAGATCTTCAGGAACAGCAGGGAAGCTGACTTCAAACGCAGAAAAAACGAGACTTTCATCAGGAAGACAACGCACGCGCGACAATGAATCAACCATCGCATACACCAACAGATCAGGTTCCTCAAAGGTTTCCAGTAAACCCTTCTCATCGCAAACACACTGGCTCAAAATACGCCCCGAGACCGGTTCGTCATCACAAAACGCATTATCACTCGCGGCATACACCAACGAACGGCTGTCCCTCGTCCAATCTGGGTAGAGCGTAACATGATCTGCCACTTTGCGAACAGCAGCACCATCCTTCAGGGAAACGACATAGAGCGATGCCGGATCAGCATCATCGCCGATCACTTCGCCAGAAGAAAACGCCGCCGCCGTATCATCCGGCGAAACGCGCAGACTCCAAACGGGCAACATCAAGGCCGAACCCAGTGTGCGTTTTGACCCCAAAGCTCCGTTGCGCAGTTCAAGCAGCTCAATTAAATGGACCGACGCCGACTCAACATCTTCCTCCAACTCTGCCGCAGTCACCATTTCGGGATAATACGCTTTGGCATAAAGCCCAATCAATCCCACCTCGGAACCAAGAAGATCTATATCTTCAAGCAAGCTCTCCGCCGCCTGTTCGATGTCTCCCAACGCCTCATACGCCGTGTTGATTTTTTGGGTTAACTCTGCAATTCGCTCCTGATCCTTTGGAAGCAGATAATCCTTTGCCTGCTCCCACTGTGAAAACTCGACCGAGCGGGCAATCACCAGATGCGTCGAATCGCTCAGCCACGCCGCGCGGAAAACACCGCCCAGCAGCTTTTCCGACAGCGCTCCGTCCGGCGTACAGCGGTACATATTTCCATCCGACAAAACAATGGCCTGTTTTCCGTCCGGCGACCAAATGACGGCCTGATCCGGAATACAGCCGGAAACCGTCAATAGAAACACGAGACCGGTTAAATATTTCATAATCCTCTTCATGGCTATTCTCCTTCGTTAATCCATTCGGGCTGACGAACTGGCAAGGTCCATTTCAACCGCAACGAGGCGATTCCCGCCCAATACAATCCCTATCTGACTCACAACCGTCTGAAACGTAGTCAAATTTTTCCGGTTTGTACAGATAAGCGCACACCAATGTACGCCCGAAAGTTCACTCCAACGCGAAAAAAGTCTCATCGCACTGGCCATTTCCAAGTGCTTATCCGTAGAATGTCGTCGATTCAACGGGGAGAAGACTATGCCGAAAATTTTTACCAAAACGGGCGATAATGGCGAAACCGGACGCTTTGATGGCACGCGCGTACCCAAAAATGATCCGCTCATCGAAGTCAACGGCACCATCGACGAATGTAACTCGCTGATTGGTTTAGCGCGCAGCGATGTCGACAACGCACGACTGGACGAGATTCTCAAAAACATTCAGCGCCTACTGATTGTCGCCGGCTCCGAAGTCACCAACGTAAATCAGGACGAGCGCCTGCCGTTTATCTCCGAAGCCGATATCACGGCCATGGAAGCGCTGATCGACCAACTCGAAACGGAGCTGGACCCGCTGATCCATTTTATTCTGCCCGCCGGAGGAAAAGCCTCCGCGCACCTGCACCTCGCCCGCACCGCCTCCAGAAAAGTCGAACGCCGCCTCGTAACCTTGCGCCAGAGCACTCCGACGAACCCCATTCTCTTGGCCTACTTCAACCGACTCTCCGACACCCTCTTCGTCCTCGCCCGCTACGCCGCCAAGCTGGCAGGATATGGGGACGAGGTCTGGACGAATCCCCAGTCTGCCCCTTCTCGGAAATGATGCTTTGCGGCGGGCGGAATCACCACCAAGATTCAAAGACCACAAAGCGGGTTGGCCCTGTACAGGCGAGAAGGAAGCGAATCTTTTCAAGCTTCATCCGTGGTTCCCGTTAGTCGGAGATGCCGATGAGGCGTTGGAACTTGATCGGTTCCGCCGCAAGTACAAAGGCCAAGGGCGGCATTCCCTCCGTTGCCTTCAACAGGCCTTCGTAGTAGCTGCCGTATTCCTCGGTCGGTTCGTTGTCGCCCGGCGGACGCATGCCCATAAACACCAGCCCGGCGTTTGCGGAGGTCTTACGGATCATATCGTAGAAGCTGGGTTGGTCCTTGATCAGCACCATGGCGGTGGCCGGAATGCGCTGCTCCTCAATAAAGGTTTCCAGCCGGTTGAGGGCCGCCGTCTTTTCGTTGTCCGATCCGACGATGGTATTGAGGATCAGTTTCGACTGGTTCCAGATCGGACTCTTCTGGATTTGGTAGGCCAGCGTGAGGATGAGGCCGATGTTGTTCGTTTCGCCACCCCACCAGACATGGATCTCATCTTCTTGTGAGCGTATATCCGCCGTGCTGTCCCGGAGCATGATCAGGTTACGGCGGGTCCGGTAGATCAGCCGGATGAGATCCGCGAACTCGCTGAAATTCTCGGGGTTTCCCGAGTCGCCCAGCAGGATGGTGTTGGGGGTAAGCGGGCCATATCCATAAGCGCGTACTAGGGCCGATGCCCCCGCGAGCATGTC
>JAAYDL010000040.1 GCA_012729265.1 Lentisphaerota bacterium
AGCGTTACGCTATTTTGAATCGGTTGCTGGTAAAAATTGTTGAATGGAGTAATGGGGGCGACTCTTCAGGTGCTTGGAATCAAGCGCTATGAGCTGTAGGCCAGAAGCTATTCGCTGTTGGCTTTGAAATTCCCTTCGTTTCCATCGTTCCCTCTGTGTGAAATAACCCTTCTCTACAAAGAGCAAACAAAGAAAACGAAGTCCGATATCTGTAAATACGGACTCTTATTCACGTAGATTTATATAAATACCCGATAATGATTCATCAAATGATCAAAATATCGATTAACCCAGAAAAAGAAGTTAATCACAAAATGACGCTAATAAACGCTAATATTCAATGGTTTACAAAAGATATTTGGCTCACCTGAATGGTGAAAAGACAGCCCTTCAAAAAGCAAGCATGGGAATCGATATTTTCGAGTGTTTTCACTTATTTGCGTCCATTAACGTTCATTTGCGGTTTCTCTACTGCATTTTTTAGGTTGAATAATCGTTTTTGAAATATAATATTCCGCGTATGAATAAATTCATCAATAGAGAACTGGAGCTTGAATCGCTTGATCAGTTGTACCGTCGGATCGGAGGATGTTTGACTGTGGTTTATGGCCGTCGTCGTTTGGGAAAGACGGCTTTGCTTCGGGAATTCGTTAAGGATAAGTCGGCTGTTTATTATATGGCAGATAAGGCGGGAGAGGTGTCGCAACGCGATTCCATGGCGCGAACGATGGCGATGTCTTTGAATGAGCCGTTGCTGGAAAGTGTCCGCTATGATTCCTGGTACGATTTGTTTTCGGCTTTTGATCGGGTTCGGGATGACTCAAAAAAGCTGGTCCTGATTATCGATGAATATCAGTATTTGTGTCAGGTACAGCCCGCATTTTCTTCGTTTATTCAGAAATGGTGGGATGAACACTGGATGTCGGATAATTTGATGGTGGTGCTGTGCGGTTCTTTGACATCGATGATGTATAAGGAGACGCTGAGCCAATCGTCTCCGCTTTATGGTCGGGTTGATGGTCAGATTCTGCTGCGTCCGCTGGATTACCGTCATGTGGTTCATTTTGTTTCGGGATCATCGGAGGAACGGCGGGTTGAACAGTATGCGTTGTGCGGCGGAGTGCCTCGATACCTTGAGTTGATGCAGGGATTTCAATCGTTTAAACAGGCCTTGGTTGACGGGGTCTTTTATTCCCATGCGCCGCTTCATAATGAAGCGCGTTATCTGCTTCAGGATGAGGTGGATGTCCCGAATACCTGCTGGAGTCTGTTGGAGGCGATTGCATCGGGGGCAACCCGGATTTCGGAACTGGCATCTCGGCTGGCTCTTCCGGCAAATTCGCTGACCCGCTATATTGCCTTGCTTCGGGATCTGTCGATCGTGGAACGTGAGGTGCCGGTTATGGAGAATAATCCGGCGAAATCAAAGCGGGGTGTTTATCAGATTACAGATGCCTTTCTTCGGCTTTGGTTCGGTTGTGTTTATCCTTATGAGAGCTTCCTTGAAGTGGGTCTGAATGATGCCGTTTTTTCTCGAGTGCAACCTTTGCTTCAGCGTCATGTTGAGTTTATTTTCGAAAAAATGTGCAGAGACTATGCTCGGGAACATTTTGCATTGGAACTGGATGCAGTTCGGGTCGGTCGCCAGTGGGGGGCGCATTATGAGATTGATATCGCAGGGGTTGATCGCGCAAACCGGCTTGTGCTGGCCGGAGAGTGTAAGTGGTCAAATTTGAAGGTCGGTTTATCGGTGCTGAGAGAATTGCAGCAGACGGTTCATGAGCAGAAGCTGACTGTTTCTTCCGGGATCAAGTGGGTGCTTTTTTCGAAGTGCGGATTTACGGATGATCTGCGTGAATATGCTGGATTGCATTCGGAAGTGTTTCTTGTGGAATCGTTGTATGAGTGAAGCACGCTCCAATCGAAGCGTGAATAAGAAGTGCGTTTCTCAAATTGAGTTTTGGTCGTCGCCCATTTTGGCATGAATGTGAAAGATACAAATGTTTTGGGAGGTAGAGTCTCGTCGTTAAATTTGGAGTCGGCTGTTGATCAGTTGTTGGCCGCCAGGAGGGCAGGGTGTTCTGGTTATGTCTGTGTAATGGGAGTGCACGGCGTGATCGAAGCCCTTCGTTCCCTCTGTGTGAAATAAACCTTCTCTACAAAGAGTAAAGAAAGAAAACAAAGCGTACCGCCGGCATCCTGCCGGCCTTGCCGCACCGCCGGCATCCTACCGGCTCTGCCGTACTGCCGGCATCTTGTCGGCCTTGCCGTACCGCAGGCATCCCTGCCGGCCTTGTTGTACCGCAGGCATCCCTGCCGGCCTTGTTGTATCGCAGGCATCCTACCTGCCTTGTCTGACCTCCGTCCTCTGACCTCTGTCTTCCGCCCTCCGACCCTAATCATTCTGTCGAAATCTCTCCTGCCCCTGTCCTTCGTGCCCTTCGTGATTTCGTGGTGAATCTCCCCTTTGCACCTTCGGGCCATCATCGTTGTAGCCGAAGGGGGAAACGGGAAGATTAGGCCCGGTCATTCTTCTGACCGATTATTGTTGAAAGCAGGATTATAATTCCTAATATTACGCCATTATGAGGAACAGAAGTGAAAAAAATAGGCTTAAATTACGCTCTCAGGGTGCGTTTGGTCGTATTCTGGTTTTGACGGGGGCTCGTCAAACCGGGAAGACAACGCTGGTTAAGGAGGCGTTCCCGGATTACGAGTATATTTCGCTGGAGGATCCCGTTTTGCGTATGGAGTATCAGCGGCTTTCGGCGCAACGTTGGGCAGATCAATTCCCGCTGGCCGTGCTCGATGAAATCCAGAAGACCCCTCAACTGATTGAGTCAATCAAGGCGGTTTATGATCAGTTCGAGGCGCCGCGTTACTTGTTGCTGGGATCGAGTCAAATTCTGCTGATGAAGCAGGTTCGTGAAAGTCTGGCGGGCCGATGCCAGTTGCTGGAGCTCTATCCACTGACTCTTCCCGAGATGATGACGCAGTCGTGGGACGATCCGGTACAGGAATCCCGGCTGGTGCGCTGGGTGCGTGACGGCGTGGATCTTTCTGAGCTGCCGCCCGTTTTGTCCCGTGATGTACGCTATGTAAAAGCCTGCGCCTGCTTTGAGCGCTATCTTCAGATCGGCGGCTATCCAGCTCTCTGGAAGGAAAATAGTACGGTGGAGGAGGCCCGGCGTTGGCTTTATGATTATGTGCAGACCTATTTGCAGCGGGATATCCGCGATTTGGCAGAGATTCGTAATTTAGAGCCGTTTGTTTTGGCGCAACAAATGAGCGCCCGATTGACCGGCGGACTGGTCAACTATTCAGCCCTGGCGAAGGAAGCGGGGATTACCGCGAAGACCGCACAGCGGTTTTTGCAGTATCTGCAGATGAGTTATCAGGTTTTTTTGCTCCAGCCATGGTTCCGCAATCCGCTTAAACGGCTGGTGAAGTCTCCGAAACTGCATTACTTGGATCCCGGGGTTCAGTCGGCCGTCAGCGGCCGGTATGGTTCTCTGACGGGGCAGGAGTTCGAGAGCGCCGTCGTTGCGGAGGTGATTAAGCAACTGAAAACCGCCGACGTGCGGGTCGATTTCTATCACCTGCGAACCGTCGACGGGCGGGAGGTGGATTTACTGCTGGAAACGGCGGATGGCTTTTATGCCATTGAAGTGAAGCAGAGCCGATCCATCCATTCTTCCGATGCCCGCCAGCTAAAAGGGCTGCCAGAGTTGCTGGATAAACCCCTCCTCCATGCCTTTCTCGTCAGTAATGATCCCGTGGTCACCGTGCTGGAAGACCGCGTGACCGCGATTCCCGCTTCGGCACTTTTGAGCTGAAGGAGCGGTTCATCGTCCTAGAAATTGTACCGCCGGCATCCTGCCGGCCTTGTCCGACCTCCGTCTTCTGTCCTCCGTCCTCTGACCTCTGTCTTCTGTCCTCCGTCCTCTGACCTCTGACTTCCGTCCTCTTTCCGCCCTCCGACCTCTGCCCTCCGTCTTCCCCCCTCCGTCCTCCCGAAGCGAAGCGCAGATAATTTTCTGAAAGAAAATAGCGCCGCAGGCGCGGTTCATCATTCTGTCAAAAATCAGCTTTATATCTTGATCTAGGGAGTAATTACTGTAAATTTTCTCACCATGAAAGATGAAATTCACTTAAATAGGTGGGTAGATCAGCTCCTTCCCCCGGTTAATTCACGGGGGCTGGTGCTTTTGACGGGGGCCAGGCAGACCGGAAAAACCACGTCCGCCAAGGCTTGTTATGCTTCTCTTCCCTATTACAATTTGGATGCGATTGAGTATCGGGATCAGCTTTCCGACGTCAGTTCGTTTTCCTGGGCCCGAACGGTCGGTGCGGCAGTGCTGGATGAGGTGCAGAAGGAGCCCGCTTTGCTGGATAAGCTCAAGTTTGCTTACGATGCCGGCGAAATCGACTTTTCCGCACTGCTCGGATCCGCGCAGATTCTACTCCTGAAAAATGTTCGCGAGTCGCTGGCCGGCCGGGTTTTTGTCTTTGAAATTTTTCCGCTGATGCTTTCCGAGCTTTGTGCCGGGGAAGGGCCATTGGAGATGGCTTTGATTGAGCGCCTCTTGGGAACGGAGCGCGTCGATGAGGTGCTTGCGAACGAAGTCCCGGTGTTGCTGGGGCCGACCGGGGAAGAAGTCGCCCGGAATGAGCAATATATGCTTAAATGGGGCGGTATGCCAGGCCTTCTTGCTTTGGATGAGACCCGACGCAGTCAATGGCTGAGGTCCTATGAGTTAACCTATCTGGAACGTGATCTCGGTGATTTGGCCCGTCTGGACGATCTGAAGCCGTTTCGCCGCTTCCAGAAGCTTGCGGCGTTGCGCTCTGGACAGCTCCTGTCGTTTTCCGAGCTGGCCCGCGATGCCGGGATGGCGGTGGAAACCGCACGACGATACATGGAATATTTGCGGCTTTCCTATCAGGCTTTTCTTGTTCCTCCGTTTTCCAGGAACCTGACGAGTCAGGTGGTGAAAACACCAAAGGTTTTCTGGGGGGATTGTGGATTATTGCGTTCTCTGGCCGGGTTGACTCCGGATGCGCCTGTCGATGGTCATTTCTTTGAAACCTACGTGGCGGGAGAGCTGAACAAGCTGCTGCGAACGCGTCAGCTCAATACGCAGCTCTTTTACTATCGAACTCGCTCTGGGTTGGAGGTTGATTTCCTCTTGCAGACGTCCCGCGGTGTCTTGGCTCTTGAGGTGAAAAACCGCGAGAAGGTTTCCGTTGCCGACACCCACGCCATGCTGCGCATTGCATCGGCTTTGGGTGATGAATGGTTGGGCGGCTTGGTCGTGTACTGCGGAAACCGGATTGAACCCCTTGGAAACGGATTCTGGGCCGTGCCTTCCAGCCGACTGTTTATCTGATGGCTAAGATGAACGGTCAGAAGCTATTCGCTGTTGGCTTTGAAAATTCCCTTCGTTTCCTTCGTTTCCTCTGTGTGAAAAAAACCTTCTCTACAAAGAGAAAACAAAGGAAACGAAGGTCGGGAGCTGTAAATACGGACTCTTATTCACGTAGATGTATATAAATGCCCGATGATGATTCCTTAGATGGTCAAAAATTGATTGATGAGCGTATTTTCATCATCGTGAGGTAGGCATGTAGTTCGGCCTTTAGGCTGTCTGAAAATGCACCATGGGACACGCTAAAGCGTGAACTACAAACGGATTGGAAACAACGAAAGGAGCTCCTGCGTCTGCTAAAATGTACCGCAGTCATCCTTGCCTGCCTTACCGTACCGCCGGCATCTTGCCGGCTGTGTCGTACCGCAGGCATCCTGCCGGCCTTGTCTGACCTCCGACCTCTGACCTCCGTCCTCTGTCTTCTGTCCTCCGTCCTCTGTCTTCCGCCCTCCGTCCTCTGTCTTCCGCCCTCCGTCCTCTGTCTTCCGCCCTCCGTCCTCTGTCTTCCGCCCTCCGTCCTC
>JAAYDL010000304.1 GCA_012729265.1 Lentisphaerota bacterium
CGCTGTATGAAGTGCTGCTCGGGCTCTGTAAGATTGCTGCGCCGTTCACGCCGTTTATTGCGGAGACGATTTATCAGAACCTGCGAACGGACGATATGCCGGAGTCCGTTCATCTGTGCGACTTCCCCACCGCGGCCGATGCCACGCGCGATGAGGTGCTCGAAGGGCAGATGGCGTTGGTGATGAGTGCGGTGGAGCAGGGGCGTACGCTGCGCGCTGAATACAAAATTAAAAACCGTCAGCCGCTGGCAAAAATGGTTGTGGTCTGCGACGACAAAAAGCTGCTCGCCAATATTCAAGAGTTGGAGAGCTTGATCTCCGACGAACTGAACGTGCGCGAAGTGGTTTTCAGTACGGACTCTTCCGCGTTGACGACCATTCAGGCAAAACCAAACTTCAAACAACTCGGTCCCAAGCTGGGACCGTTGATGAAAAAGGCTGTTCCGTTGATTAATGGTTTATCGAATGAGCAGATTGCACGGATTGCTTCGGGAGAAGCCGTCACGGTGGAAATGGATGGCCAGTGTATTGAATTGATGGTCGACGATATTGAAGTCATGCGAAATCCAAAAGAAGGCTTAGCGGTCAGCGCTGAGGGATCGCTGGTGGTTGGGCTGGATACGCAGCTCAACGAGGATCTGCTTACGGAAGGGTTGGCCCGCGAATTTGTCCACACGATCCAGAACCTGCGCAAGGAGATGGATCTGGAGGTCACACAACGCATTCGCATTGGGTATCAGGGCGATGAGGCCATTCGCACGGCAGTTGCTAAGTATCAAGAGTATATTGAATCGGAAACCCTTGCGCTGTCGTGTGAAGCGACTGTCGGTGGGTGGGATTTCGAGGCCGAATCGGAGCTGAACGGGCGTCCGTGTAAGCTTTCAATTTCGGCGTGTTGAGAATAAGCGGATATGTAGGTTGACAGGGGTGGGGGCAGATGATAAATACCCACCCCTTTTAGTTCAGGAAGGGCTGACTTTAGTGGAGATTTGAAGAAAATGGCTACCAAGAAAACTGCTGAGAAAGCTGCTGTCAAAAAAGCGCCGGCGAAAAAAGTTGTCGCAAAGAAGACTGCTGCAAAAAAGACCGCTACGAAAACGAAGAGATCTGCCAATGTCGCTTCCAAGGTGATTTCCAGTGGCGCTCCGTTTACTGGAAAAATTGGCAAGAGTAAGTTTTTTACCCAGAAGCAGTTGAAAGAGCAACTTCGTCGTTTGCTGGAGCTCCGCGAGCGAGTGACGGGTGAAATTATTTCGATCAACCGCGATTCGCTGAGCAACATGGAACCTGATCCTTCACTTTCTGATCAGGGCACGGATGCCTTTGATCGCGAATTTGCACTTAATCAGCTCAGTAATGAGCAAGACGTTCTTTTTGAAGTTGATGAAGCGATTCGCCGTATTGAAAACGGTACGTACGGTATTTGTGAAATGACGCAGGAACCGATCAATATTGAGCGTCTGGAAGCACTTCCTTATGTGCGTTATTCCGTACAGGCTCAGGCTGAACTTGAACGCGGTCGCACCACATATCGTCCTTTCGGCACCACGATTCATGGTATGTAGCAGAAGCGGCACAGCCGCTTCTGAAATGTAAAACACGGAAAAGAGAAATCCGAAACAAGGCTCAAATTTGAAACATTCAAATGGAAGAACTTGTCTCGGATTTTTTGTTTATTTGGTGCCGCAGTATTCGGATTTAGCCATTTTTCTGGAGGCATCATGTTGGCATTAATCATTGGAATCGTCGTTCTCGTGCTGGATCAGATCACGAAGCAGGCTGTTCGTGCAGCATTCTGTCACGGCGATTCACGTCCGGTTATTGATGGTTTCTTCAATCTGGTATTTGTCCGCAACGATGGTGCGGCGTGGAATATACTCAGCGGGCACGGCATTATTTTGGTGCTGATCTCTTCGGTGGTGCTTGTTCTGGTGCTGATTTATCGCCGTTCTTTTCTGACCGATTCACTGCTGCATCGGATTATTCTCGGAGTTTTGATCGGGGGAATTGCCGGGAATCTAATTGACCGCATCCGCTTTGGCTGGGTCACCGACTTTCTTGATTTTGAGTTTGGCTCTTATCATTACCCCTCCTTCAACGTCGCCGATTCTGCCATCTGTATCGCGGTGGGCCTCTACATGATCTCAACCTTTATCGCGCATAGAAAAGAGAAAAAAGGGCTGGAGGTTGGAGAAAAAGAGGCTGAGATGGAACGGAGAGGAGGGAGCGTGGAGAGTCCGGATGAATAGCTCGGCGTCTCACGTTTCAACGGCTGTTCCTCAGGCTTTTTTTCTCGTTGGTCCGACCGCCTCTGGGAAAAGCTCCGTCGCGCAATACATTGCTGAGCGCACGGGTCGAATCCTTGTTTCCGCCGATTCAATGAATCTCTATCGGGGAATGGATATCGGTACCGCCAAACCCTCTTCCGCCGATCGAGCTCAGGTGAATTATTTCGGCGTTGATATCATTGATCCAACGGAAAAGTTTAGTGTGGCGGCTTATCTGGAGGCGGTGCGCCCCGCTTTTGCCTCGGGGAGGGAAGTGATGGTTGTCGGTGGAACCGGACTGTATGTAAAATGCCTCACCGAGGGGTTTGATGAAGTGCCGCCTGAATGCACTCCGCTCCGTGCGGAGTTGGAAGTGCTCGAGTTTTCTGCGCTGGAGCAGCGGGCGCGCAATGAAGCTGCGGAGCTGTATGACACGCTGACGGAGGATGATCGTCGGAATCCTCGGCGGTTGATTCGGATTTTGGAACGTAGTGCCGCTCGTAGCGCCGCCGTCTCGGCGGCTCCAAGCAGGCGGGACGCCTGCGGTGCCCAGGGGAGCTGGAACCGCCGACCGAAGCCGGTAATTATTGGTCTGCATGTTGAGCGGGAGGTGCTGGTTGGGCGGATCGAAGAGCGCGTGGAAAAAATGTATGCGGAAGGGTTGCTCGATGAAGCGCGGGCGTTAATGCCGTTAAAGCTTTCTGCAACGGCGTTGCAGGCGATCGGTTACGCCGAGGCCCTTGCTGTGCTGCGGGGCGAGGCCACTGAAGCGGAGGCGAAAGAAAAAACGATTATTCGCACACGCCAGCTGGCAAAGCGTCAGATGACTTGGTTCCGAAACCAGTTGAATGTTGAATGGATTCATACGGCGGATTATTCCTCCATGGAGCAACTCGCTGGGGCGGTGATGAATGCGTGGGGCAACCATGGGCCGACTTCTCTTTTGATATAGACCACGAAATACACTAAATACACGAATGGCTTGTTGTTTTCGTTTTTCGTGTGGTTCGCGTATTTCGTGGTAGAGAAAAAATATGTCTGATCTATTAGAAACAAAAAGTGATGAGACCGAGAGCGTGCTGCTCGTCGGTGTACTGCTGCACGGCAGCGAAGAGTGGCGGGCGCGCGATACGATGGACGAGCTGGCGCAACTCGCTGAAAGTGCCGGCGCGGAGGTGAAAGGGCGATTTCTGGTGCGTCAGCAAAAGATTAAGGCAGGGCACTATATCGGTTCGGGCAAGGCCGAGGAGATCGCCGACTGGATCAAGGAAAACCCCGTTTCGATGGTGGTGTTTGACGATGATCTTTCGCCCGCGCAGGGCCGTAATCTGGAGCAAGTGCTGGAAGTGCGCGTACTCGATCGGACGCAGCTGATTCTCGATATTTTTGCACAGCGTGCCCGTACAAAAGAAGGCTGTCTTCAGGTTGAACTCGCTCAGCATCAATATCTGCTGCCGCGCCTGCGGCGGATGTGGACTCATTTGGAACGACAGCAGGGCGGTATCGGTCTGCGTGGTCCTGGGGAAACACAGCTCGAAGTCGACCGCCGCCGAATTAATGAAATGATCGGCTCGCTCAAGCGTGATTTGGAGCAGGTGCGCGCACGGCGTTCGGAACAGCGGCGTGGCCGACGTCGGCATGGATGGGCGTTGGTCTCCATTGTCGGCTATACCAACGCCGGAAAATCGACGCTGCTGAACCGAATTTCCGGCGCAGATATTTATGCGGAGGATCAGCTCTTTGCTACGCTCGATCCCACAACGCGCCAGGTGGATCTTCCCAATCATGAGTCGATGCTGATGACCGACACGGTGGGCTTTATTCAAAAGCTGCCCCATCATTTGGTCGATTCCTTTAAGGCGACGCTCGAAGAAGTGGTTGAGGCCGATCTGCTTGTGCATGTAATCGATGCCTCTCACCCGCAAGTAGATACGCAGATAGAGTCGGTGCATAAGGTGCTCGACGAACTCGGCGCACTCGATAAGCCCGTACTCTATGTTTTTAATAAAATCGACAACGAAAAGGGACGCAATGCCGCCAAGCGTCTGATGCGGCAGTTCCCTAAATCGGTGGCGATTTCCGCGCTGTCGGGCGAGGGGATTGAGCAACTGTTTGATGAACTGTCCGACTGCCTGAAAGGCCGCAAGGTTACGTTGCGCCTCTCCATTCCGCTGAGCGAGGGCAAGCTGATTGCTGCGTTGCAGAAAAATTCGTCGATTCTGGAGCAGAATTACGAGGGCGGATCCGCCGATCTTCTTGTGCGTGTATCGCCTCAGCTGGCCGTCCAATGTCGACCCTTTGAGGTGACGGAAGCATAACGGAAGATTCCTTGGGGAAATCGAGCTGAGGGTTGAGGGCGCGAGAATTTGTTTCATCGTAAAGAAGGGTTGGTTTGTTCTGAAAGAAGGGATAGCGTCTGAAGTTTTTAGAAAAGATGAGGAAGATGTATGCCGTACAAGAAGGGGATGGTTTCGTTGAGTAATCTGGGGATTTGACATCGGAAAGGGAAGGGCGATGAAGATTTGTTGTATTGGTGCAGGATATGTCGGCGGGCCGACGATGGCGATGATTGCGAAGAAGTGCCCCGATATTGAGGTGACGGTGGTCGATATTAATCCGGAGCGTATTGCCGCCTGGCAGACGGATGAACTGCCGATTTATGAGCCGGGTCTGCTGGAGGTGGTGCAGGCGGCGCGTGGGCGTAATCTTTTCTTTTCAACGGATGTGGATCAGGGCATTCGTGACGCGGACATTATTTTCGTGAGCGTCAACACGCCGACAAAAACCTTCGGCCATGGGGCGGGTTGCGCTTCAGATCTTCAGTATTGGGAGCTGTGTGCACGGCGGATCAAAGAGGTTTCGACCTCCGATAAAATTATTGTCGAAAAGAGTACGCTGCCCGTTCGCACAGCCGAGGCGATGGAGCGGGTGCTGCACTCGGGCGATACCTCGCTCCGTTTTGAAGTGCTCTCTAATCCAGAGTTTTTAGCTGAAGGAACAGCGGTTTCTGACCTGGAAAATCCTGACCGTGTGCTGGTCGGCGGTCATGAAACCCCGGCGGGGCAGAAGGCGTTGCAGGCATTGGTCGATATCTATGCAAGATGGGTTCCTCGGGAGCGGATTTTGACGACCAATGTTTGGTCGTCGGAGCTTTCAAAGCTGACGGCGAATGCTTTTCTGGCGCAGCGCATCAGTTCAATCAATGCGATTTCAGCGCTGTGTGAGGTCACCGGAGCGGATGTTTCGGACGTGGCGCATGTGATTGGGACGGATGAACGAATCGGCTCTAAGTTTCTGCGTGCCAGTATTGGGTTCGGCGGCTCCTGTTTTAAGAAAGATATTCTGAATCTGGTCTATCTCTGTGAAACCTACGGGCTCCACGAGCCGGCGGCGTATTGGCGGCAGGTGGTAGAGCTGAATGAGTATCAGGAGACGCGGTTTGTAAAGAGTATGCTCCGCGCTATGTTTAACACGATAGCCAACAAGCGCGTTGCCGTTTTCGGATTTGCCTTTAAGGCCGATACCAGTGATACGCGTGAGAGTCCATCGATTCGGGTGTGCAAAGAGCTATTGAACGAGCGCGGTCGCGTTGTGGTTTCTGATCCCAAGGCGTTGGTCAATGCCCGGGCTGAGCTCGCGGCGGTGGAGGGCGACGTGGA
>JAAYDL010000305.1 GCA_012729265.1 Lentisphaerota bacterium
AAGCTCCGGACCCCGACGGGCCTCGAGAAATCACTGAAAGAATCCCTCAACCGGGCTTTCAGTTATCTGCAGAGCGTCAAAGACAAACTCGGGCTCACACAGATGCTGGCGCAGAAAGACATCTATGTCGAAGCCGTGGACCTCTCCGGCGGCCGCCTCGACTGTCCCTGCGGTGTGGCGTTTTTCGCAGCCATCATTTCCGTTATCCGCAACCGTCATGTGCAGGCCGGTACGGTGATCCTCGGCGACCTGACCATCCAGGGGAACATCAAGGGCCCGGCTTCGATCACCGAACCCCTGCAACTGGCGCTTGAATCCGGGGCTCTTCGCGCCCTGGTCCCCGTTTCCAACAAAACGCAGTTCGCAGGGCTGCCGGAAGACGTGATCGAACGCCTGGACGTGGTGTTTTACGGCGACGTCGACCGGGCTGTGCTTAAAACACTGGAGATGTAGCCTATGCTGAAGGTGGGGGCGGATACTTGAAAAATGGAGGGTGATCAATCGGGGATGAACCGCATCCATTCTATGCAGGAAGACGACGGTTCGGTCGGCCCGTCGGCAAGGAAGCTCCTGAAAACCCTCATGGGCAGCCGCCAATTCGAATGAGAGTAGGTTTTTGCGATGAAGGGCAAAACAAAACCAAACAAAGGAATCTTTACTAATGATAGCGGCAAACCCACTGCCGTCGACCTGTTCTGCGGTTGCGGTGGGCTGACGGTAGGCTTGAAGAGATCCGGGTTCCGGGTCCTGGGCGCGGTGGACGTCGATCCGCTGTCCATCAAGACCTACAAGGCGAACCATCGCGATGTCACACTATGGGAAAAGGACATCAGGGAACTTGATCCCCAGGAGCTCGCGGACGCGTTAGGATTGGAGAAAGCCAGCCTAGATCTCCTGGCCGGGTGCCCTCCGTGCCAGGGCTTCTCCACGATGCGCACCCTGAACGGTGCCTTTACGGTGGATGACCCCAGAAACGACCTGTTGCTGGAGTTCGAACGGTTCGTGGAGGCCCTCCGGCCGCGTGCCGTAATGATGGAAAACGTCCCGGGGCTGGCGGATGACAGGCGGTTCGATGCATTTCTCCGGAAGTTGGAAAAACTCGGCTATCTAGGCGACCACCGCGTTTTGAATGCGGCGGAGTATGGTGTGCCGCAGCGGAGACGTAGGTTGATCTATCTGGCGGGGTTGGGCATGAAAATCCCGTTCGCCGAAAAAGCCGCCAAGATGAAAACGGTCGAGGAGGCGATCGGCGGTCTGCCGAAAGCGGGGCGAAGCGGCGACCCGGTGCATGACATGCCCGAGAATCGGACTCCGAAAGTTCTGAAGATCATCCGCCTTATCCCGAAGGACGGCGGAAGCCGGAGAGATCTTCCGGAGGGGTTCCAGCTCGATTGCCACAAGCGATGCAACGGCTTCAATGATGTCTACGGGCGCATGGCCTGGAAGGAAGTAGCGCCGACGATCACCAGCGGCTGCTTCAACCCGTCAAAGGGGAGGTTCCTGCACCCGGAAGAGAACCGGGCGATCACCATGCGCGAGGCGGCGTTGCTGCAGGGTTTTCCCCGCCGGTACAAGTTCCCGCTCACCGACAACAAATGCGCCGTGGCTTTAATGATCGGCAACGCCCTACCGCCGCCGTTCATCAGGGCGCACGCACATGTCATTCGGAAGACTCTGCTTGAACGATTCAAATTTCCCAAAACTGGGGAAAGAGCATGACGGTCAAGGATATTCTTCTTGAGAGGCTGACCAAGAGCCAGGCGGTGGCCGTCGTTTCCCCCAAACGCCGCCTGCTTGTGGCGGCGGGCGCCGGCTCGGGGAAGACCGAGGTTATGGCGCGCCGGATTGCATGGTGGATTGGGGTGGAAGAAGTCCCGAAGCAGGACATCGTCGCATTCACCTTCACCGATCGTGCCGCGGAGGAAATGAAGTTCCGCATCCGGCATTGGCTTGAGAGGATCACCCCCGCTGGTGAAGAGCTCGCTCTCGGTGGCATGTTTGTGGGAACCATCCATGGTTTCTGCTTGACGAAGACCAGGGAGTACTGGCCCGACGACTACCACAACTACGACATCCTCGATGAGGGGGCGAGGGCCGCTCTGATCCTTCGCGGCTTCCACGGCCTGCTCGGCTTGAAAGGGCTCAGGGACGCAATGCGGCTGGGGCAGTATGCGACATTGGAGAGCTTCACTCAGGCCTACGATCAGCTCCACGAGCATAACCGGTTTCAAATAGAGCTTCCCTCCGGCGAGCCCCCTTACAGGCTGGGTGCGGAGGAAAGAGAGTGGTGCAAGAAGGCCAAGCTGCTCACGGACGTAGGTGACAGCCCTGAGGCGCGTGCGTTCGCCGTGGCCGCAGCCCGCTACTATGCATATCTCCGGTGCCGACGTTTTCTCGATTTCAGCACCTCGCAGAGCGAATTCGTACGGCGGCTGTGCGCCGACCGGGACCGCCAAACACGGTTGGCGGATCAGAAACTTCACCTTGTCGTGGACGAGGTGCAGGACATCAACCCCGTCCAGCGCGAACTCATAGATATGTTGGTGGGTGACTTCGGAACGCTGACGGCGGTCGGCGACCACCGGCAGTCCATCTATGGCTTCCGCGGAGCCAAGGTTGAGATCATCGGCGAGTTTTGGAGGGAGTTCAAGGCTGCCTCGGACGCAGAGGTAGTGGATCTCGAGGAAAACTTTCGATCTACACCGAGGATAATTGATCTCGCCAACCGTTGGTCCGGGACGATCGGCGCTGTGCGCTTGATGGCGACGACTCCCATGAAGCACGGGAACAAGACGCGGGCCGACCATCACGAGTCCCATGTGGCGTTGGTGACCTTCCACGACCGGCAAGCCGAGGCTGCATGGATCGCCGAGGCGATCCGGATTCTGGTGCCTGTGGAGGCCGAGGGTGCGCTGCACGACAAGAAGGATGGTTCACAGCGCGGGCTGACCCTGTCGGACGTGGCCGTCATGGTCCGCTCGTCTACGGACGTTCGGACATACATGCAGGCATTGGAGACCGCCGGTATTCCTTGCGTTGTGCGCGCGGGCCCGGATCTCTTTTCTCAACCTGAAGTGCTCCTCTTCTTGGCGGCCCTCGCAATCAGCGGAGGCTGCGAGGAGTTTGTCGGCTCGCCCATCAATCCCAAAAGCCTCCCGAACAGAATACAAGCGGTGCTCGGTTGCGCTCCGAGAGCGGAGACGGTCCTTAGAGAGGCTGCGACGGTCCTGCGACGATGCGGCTTAGCCTTCGACCGTATTGTCGAAGAGCGCCTCCTTTTTGCGGCAAGATCTATCCGCGGACGTCTCGAGGGGAAACGTACGGCAGCACGAATATCAGCTTTTCAAACGCCTCGACTTCGAGAATTCCTATCCTCGACAAACGAACTCCGCAGGGTGTTCCCGCAGCAAATCTACCATATGTTGCTGTCCGAAGCTGAGGTCGATGCTTGGGATACATGCGAGGGACGAGGCCAAGCCGCAATGTTTCACATGGGAGCTCTGAGCGGGCTCATCACGAGCATAGAGACTCCCGGTTGGACCAGCGTGGAGGATTATCTCTGGCAGATCATCGGGCTCTACCAGTTCGGGGCGGAGGAAGGGCGGACTGAAGAACAGCCTCTGATGGTGCAGCCTGATGCGGTCAGCATCACCACTATCCATGCAGCGAAGGGGCTGGAGTTCGCAGCGGTCTTCCTGGCCGACGTCAACGCACGGCGTTTTCCAAGCAGTTACGCACGTAGGACGCCGCAGCTACCGTTGTCAGGTGAGATCGTAAGAGCGATAGACGTCGCCGGATTGGCGGACAACCCCGAGCACGACGGCGAGCGACGGCTGCTTTATGTCGCGCTGACGCGGGCGGAACGTTTTCTCTTCATCAGCCATTCTGGACGACAGACGTCCAAATTCGTAAGGGAGCTGCGGGACTTGATGTCCGAGGCCGGCGGTCTGGTGACCGGCGATCCGGAAAAACTCCTGGAGGAGCTGAAGTATGCGCCGAAAGAGCATCAGCGGGATGTGCGTATCGTCACTTCATTTTCGGACCTGCGGTATTATTTGGAGTGCCCGCACGATTTCTACATGCGGAAGGTGCTGGGTTTCTCACCTACGATTGATCAGGCATTCGGCTACGGGCGCGGCGTCCACAACCTGATGAGAGCGGTGCATTCCGACCCGACGAGGTGGGCGCGGCTCGCCCCCGACCGAGCAGCCTTGGAGCGTGAAATCCGGTCGCTCATCGAGCGAGGACTTTTCTATCTCCGGTATACCACGGGTGAGCCGGCCGGGAACATGCGGAGCAAGGGCGTCAGCATCGTTGCGGATTACGTCCAGCGTTACACCGCGGAGCTTGCATCGATGACGTTTGAGCCGGAGAAGGAGTTTGAGAGCCTGATTGAATACGAAGACGGGGGCGGCGGAGCCCTTGTTTCGGGAGCAATCGATATCGTGCGCCAGGACGATCCGCCGCGGGTTACGCTCATCGACTTCAAGTCGGGTGACCCGGATTCCGATATGCATATGAAACTCGATGAAAGGCAGATGCAACTACAAGTCGGTCTCTATGCAGTGGCTGTGAAGAAAGAGTTGGAATATCGACCTGAACAGGGGCTGGTGCGATACCTGGATGCCGATGATCCAGCGAAGAGTGAATTGGGCGTTCCTCTCGATGAGAAGGCCCTTGAGGATGCGAAAAGAACGGTGGCCGAAACCGCCAAGCGTATTCGAGACCGCAGGTTCGCATCGGGACCTACGTCAGCGCCGAGAAGCCTGAAGAACAAGATTCGTTGCGCGGAATGCGATTTCGGCGGATTCTGCGGCATGAAGCACGCAAGAGATCAACGAGCTTTAAGAGAGCGCGGATGACTGCGTTAGGATCTCATGGTTGATAACCTAACACCACAGCAGCGAAGCTACTGCATGTCCTGTGTCAAAGGCAAAGATACCGGTCTGGAGGTGCGCGTACGCTCCGCTCTTCATAAAAAAGGATTGAGATTCCGAAAGCACGTTCACAATCTACCGGGCAACCCAGACATTGTTTTCCCAAGAGCCAGGGTCGCAGTATTTGTGGACGGCGATTTTTGGCACGGATACCGGTTTGCTTTATGGGAGTATAAGGTCTCTGATTTTTGGAAAAAGAAAATAAACAAGAACCGGGCACGAGACGCCGTAAACCATCGAAAACTTAGGCGGATGGGGTGGGCGGTTATTCGCCTGTGGCAACATGATATCGAGAAGGATTTCGACACTTGCATTGATCAGATTATTACGGCTGTTTTTGGGGTTAAAGTTTCGTCAGAATCACAACTGGTAGCTTTAAAAATTAAGGCTAAACGAGGGTCATCGAAAGGAAAGTGCATTCACCGGAAACGTAAGCGTGCAATAATCCCCACATTCCCATGGGTCTGCTGAATGTCTCTGATACCCCCAAAAAATGGGAGGAGTCATGGCACTCAATACAGAACAAACCACAAGCAATAGACAATGTGCAGCGTTAATGATAGCAAAACTGACTCATGCAGGTATGAAAACAGCCAAACGGGACTCGGTACCCTAGACAACCCTTCTATCATTAGCTGCATCATTGGAAACTCTAAAGTGTTCGTGAACATAGCAGGTCGGCTTTGGCAGTCGAATTGGCTTAGATGTGATGAGAAATCACCCGTTCCGAGCTTCGATAATATTGATGTCATCCCATTCAACCGGTTTGATGTGAGCAATTGCACGACGCATATTATTCAATTTTGCGAGCTGGTGTTTTGTTTCGCGCGGAACAGGGCCATTTCTGATCAGATGAAGGATATGTCCAATCTCCAGATCAAAAGGATCAGTGATAATGCCAAATGGCGTTGTTAATGGAAGGTGCAGGTGTCTTCGCAAGGAAGTAAGCAGTTTTATTCGCAAATCCTCGAGGAAGGGGAATAATACAACGACTTCTGCTTTCCACAGGCGTCTGTTGATTTCCGTTTTATCCAGTGCAGCAGCGGCAGCGGCGGAGTTCAGACGTTCTTTGCCATTGAATACTTCCAAGATACCGGAAACCCAATCGGGGGTTTTCAGGGCTTTCTCGTCCCAGCCGCGCTTGTTGGCAATATTTTGTAGCAATGAGAGGGGAGACATGAGTGTCTTGAGATCAGTTCTCGATAACTCCAATGCGAGTTCGACATCGTTGCCAGCAAGCTCAACAGTAATTGCCGAAGCAAGGTGCTGGTGACAACTATCGGAGCCTCCATTTGTCGAAAGCCCGGCCAAGAAGAGCATAAGGTCCATGCGATCAACAAAGCCGTTCCATTTTCTTATGCTTAGAGCGACCCCATTGGCCGGCAAATGAGCGATCGAATTACCAATCAAATTTACGCAAAATAGAGGACGATCCCATTTGGTGTTGCGTGACGCTTGCTCATAATCGAGAATAAACTTTCGCCAGGCAGCCCATTTTAAACTGTCAATTCCATCGACCCAAATTATCGTTGCCTCAAGGGGTCTGCATAGTGCGACCTCCATGGCTGGCACGGCCCCAATCTTGGAATCAGAGATTCTAAACCGATCATTAATCACATCATATGGGTCCATGTGATCGTCGCTGGTCAAATTAATTTTTCGCCACCTAAAGATTTCGCGTCGGCTCACTTTGGCTGCGAGCGCCTCACAAAACCCAGCAGGCCCAGTGACAGGGAATGCCAAAACTACGTTCTTTCCTGAGTTGAGGTCTTTGTCAACCAGATCCAGAAAACGGCTGGGCCCTGGAAGATTCCACCATAGCCGGGCAACCATGAATCAGGTCCGCCTGCTAAGGAAACGCAGAATCAACGGATCGAGCATCCGTTTACCCTGTGGTAGCGGAGTCAAAAGTGAGACAGCTTCAGCCCATGAAACAACGCGCGTTATATGGGCTGCATCGATGTCCTGCTCCAATGCTATCAACTCTTGTACGGATATTGGATCTCTGTATGCGGCGAAGGTATGCAAAACCGGAAGCGCTTCGGGCATAAGTCCAAAAATTGAGTGCCATTCTGGCTTCTCCCAGAGATCCTTTTCGATCGCCTGCAGATGTTCTTTCCACCGGAATGGTTCAGCTCCCTGATGGCCACCCAAAATCCCCCACTTGTGGCCGGGTCAAAATCCCCCACCTAACTGCGTAGGTTCTGCAGTAAAAACCGCAGCAAACGGCGACAGAACGTGCAAGCTCCCATT
>JAAYDL010000306.1 GCA_012729265.1 Lentisphaerota bacterium
AAATGCGCAGTTGTTCCAATGTTTTAACCCGTTCTCTTCGTTCAAATTGATTAAGAGACGGCTCTGATTTTCCTTGCGCGACTCTTTCCGCCCGGATTTTTGCGCTCAGGTCAATCCCTGTGAAAAGAAGAATGAGACCCAGCCAGATAACCATTCCTGTCTTCAGCCGCGGCCGTAATGCGATAAGTATCGGGGTGGAGAGAATGGGGATGAGAAAGGTCCAAAAGGCTGCATACTCGGGGCCGTTCCGCCATGCGCATCGGGAAAATTTGAGATATTTTGCATGTACGTCGGCATCAGCTTGAGACGAAATCGGTTGAGGAAGAATATCCATCAGATCTGCTACGGATCTGTCGATCCATCGAGACTGAACGGCAAAATAGAGAACTATCAGTATGCTTCCAACAATGGCGAAATCGCGAAAAAGTTTTTGATCCCGGAAAAGGACAGCAATGGCAATGGAGCCACCCAAGATGATCGCTGTTTGGTGGTTTGTGAATGCCAAAGTGACGGCAAAAGAGCAGACAATCAACCACTTGGTCTGATCGGGATGAACCATCCATCGGTAGAGAAAGAGAAGAAGTATTGCCTCGAAGAAAACATTGAGCGTGTACACTTCAGCAATGACCGATTGAGACCACATTCCCTGACCAAAAGCCAAAAGAAGACCGCCGACAACACCGGCAACAGCCGTGTAGATGTTGATGCTCTTTTCTGTGAGAGTTTCCCGATTTTTGGTCAGTCCAAAAAATAGATCTCTTCCGGAGCGACTGATCAACAGAGCAATGGTTCCACAGGCAGCTGCGCCGGCAAATGCAGAGAAAAAGTTCACGGCCCACGCCGGATTGGGCTGACCATGATATGTTACGAAGTTAAAAATCCGTTGGAAAAACCAAGTTAACAGGGTCCAGCTGGGATAGCCCGGAGGATGCGGGACGCCCAGATAGTCTGAAGCGACAATGAGTTCTCCGGAATCCTCCAATCCGACCGTGGGCTGGAGGGTAAGTGCATACGCAATCAATGCGATAACAAAAGTTGTCCAGCATGAAACCCAGTCCGTCTTACGAAAAAATTTTTCCGGCATCAATGTATCCTTCCCAATTATGACAGAGCGATACAGGATAGTTTATAGAATGGAGAGGTCAAGTTCGCAGGAGGGACTAATCCATTAGCCGGAATTTTAATCAGATGTATAAAAATCCGTACAAAAAACCCCACAAATACCAGCGATTTTGCACCACGTATTAGACATAAGATATATTATGCGACGTAAAAATTGTCAGTAATTCTGTTAACAGTTGTCGGGAACAAGTCAGTAAACCGAATGAATCTTTCCGCGGCAAGTCACCCCCAGACGAGGAGATCAATGTAGATCCACAGAACTCGGCCATCGGTTAAACTATCTCTCCTTTTTCCCAGACATTGCGGACGGCTTCCTTTATATTGTCCTCAAAAGTTGCGATGAAGAAGCGCTTTAAAAAAAGGTTTTGGGATGAGCGATTTATTACAGAGTCCGGCACCGGGCGAACACTTTATCCATTTTCGAGGCAACACCGTCACCTTTGCACTGGAAAACCGAACCGGCAAAAAAGGAAAAGCCTGGCTGCGCTCCAACATTGGGTTTGCGCACATTCGGCATGGCGAAATTATTGTCCACGCCGAGGAGGGCCTTCCGCCGTTGGCGCGCGACTGGCACGACTTTCCGATGGAGCTTCAAGCCGACGGGCATTTTAGGATCACCCTCCCCCTGCTCCAAGTTGGGCGTTTTGAGGCAAAGGCCTATTTTATTGAGGAGAAAACGGATCTCCTGCTCTGGCCGGACGGGGCGAATTCAGTGCTGAAGGTGGAACCGGCGGAAACCTGCATGGGCAACACGATGTACACGGCGTTTGTGCGTCAGTTCGGCAATATTAAGTATCACGGTGCCGTCGCTCCGCACGAGGAGGCTGCGGTGCAGCAGCTCGATGAGGCAGGTTATGCAGTGCTCCCGCGCAGTGGAAAATTCCGAGACCTGATTAAGGAACTCGATTTTATTGTCGGAACGTTGCGCTGTAAAATTGTGCAGCTGTTGCCGATTCATCCGTCACCGACCACGTACGCTCGTATGGGCCGTTTCGGCAGTCCGTTTGCGGTAATGGATCTGCTGGATGTGGACCCGGCACTGGCGGAGTTTGATCAGCACACCACGCCGCTGGATCAGTTTCAGGAACTGGTCGACGAGGTGCACCGTCGTAATGCACGCCTTTATCTGGACATGCCGATCAATCATACCGGCTGGGCTTCACACTTGCAGATTACGCACCCGGAGTGGTTTCACCATAACGAAGACGGCTCTTTTATGTCGCCCAGCGCGTGGGGCGTGATCTGGGAAGATCTCTTAAAGCTCGACTATTCCAAACACGACCTCTGGTATTATATGGCCGATGTTTTTCTATTCTGGTGCCGCCGTGGCGTGGATGGATTTCGCTGTGACGCCGGCTATAAAATTCCTTTCGAGACATGGGAATATATTATTGCCAAAGTGCGCATGGAATATCCTGACACTATTTTTTTGCTCGAAGGTCTCGGCGGCTACAAACACGTCACCGAGCGCCTGCTGGCCGACTCGGGCATGAACTGGGCTTATTCGGAAATTTTCCAAAACTATGATCAGGGTCAGGTCGATGGCTATCTGCCCGAGTCGATCCGGGTATCCGAAAGCAAAGGCAATCTGATCCATTTTGCAGAGACACACGACAACATGCGCCTAGCGGCCACGTCGCCTGTATTTGCGCGTCTGCGTACGGCATTCTGTGCATTGACCTCGCACAACGGTGCCTTTGGTTTTGCCAACGGCGTGGAGTGGCTGGCGACCGAAAAGATTAATGTACACAACGCACATTCGCTCAACTGGGGCGCGGAGTTAAATCAGATCGAATCGCTCCGCCGCCTCCACGCAGTGTTGGAAACACATCCAAGCTTTCACGCCGGCGCGCAGGTGAAACTGATTACGAACGGATACCAAAACTCGGCGGCGGTGTTGCGTACGGATGCCTCCGGAACGCATCACCTGCTGGTGCTCGCAAATCTGAATCATGAAATGGAGGGCTGCGTCAGCTGGCACGGTGACTTTTCGGATTTTGTGACTGATCTGCTCACCGGAAAATTGGTCCAGCCGAAAAACAGTACGCTGGCGCTTAAACCCGGCGAAGTGCTCTGCCTGACCGATGAGCGCAGCTACCTAGGCGATATTCTGAGCGCACTTGAATCGCCGTTTCACGGCGCTGCGAAGAGCGAGGAACAGTGTCTTCGCGCTAAAACAATGGATGTTTATGCCCACTTTAATGCGCTCGAGCGCTTTGATCGCGAGGCCCTGCTGTCGGACCCGAGAGCCCTTTGTGAAGAGCTCGCGGGCAATGCGCCGGTGGTTACCGTTTGGAACTGGCCAAAGGATACACACCGCACTGCCCTACTCCCTCCCTCCCACCTTCTGCTGGTGCAGGCCGATCACGGATTTATCGCTGAACTGAAGCGGCCCGACGGCACCACGCTGGCGCACGAAAAGTCACTTATTCAATCCAACGGTCGATTCTTTGCGCTCTTCCTTCCACTGGAAACACCGGATGTACATCAGGAGCTGAAGCTTAAAATCACACTCTTTGAACCAAATGCTATCCAGCATGTCGATGCTCCAATTCTTCAGCTCAGTTTGGAGGAAAATGCAACGGTGCTCTCCGGCTGCGAGGCGGGCGAAATTTATGACCGCGACCGTTACAGCATCTGCACCAACCGCCACGGCGCGCTGTCGCAGGTGCGCATCGCATGGGCGGAGCTGCGCAGCAAATATGACGGACTGCTTGCCGCCAACCTTCATCCGGAGGTTCCCGTTGATCGACATACCATGTTTACCCGTTGCCGTGGGTGGATTGTGCACAAGGGTTATTCCCACCAATTGTCGCTGTACTGTCAGAAGCGATTCGACGTTGCGGATAACTCCACGGTGAGGTGGACGTTCGCGGTTCCGGTTGGCGAAGGCAGACTCATTGGTCTGGAAGCGACGTTACAGATGCATCTCGACGCCAATGCCGTACGGCTCACCTTCAGCCGCCAATCCGGCGGCGGTTTGTCCGACTATCTGGCTGACGACGAAGCCGTTACGCTCATTCTCCGCCCGGATATAGAGGATCGCTGCAACCACGAATTAACCAAGGCGTTCACTGGTCCGGAAACAAAATGGCCTGCTGCGATACAACCCGGCGAGCACGGCTTCGCCTTTACGCCAACCCCCGACCGTAAACTAGAGATTGCGCTGGGGAGCGGCGCATTTCATTCCGAGCTGGAGTGGTATTATATGATCGAACATCCCGTCGATCTGGAGCGTGGGATGGATGGATTGTCCGACCTGTTCAGCCCCGGCTATTTTGAGGTCCAACTTGCCGGCGGCGAACACGCCGAGCTGACCGCATCTATTAATGGTGTGCCCGAGTTTTCTGCTCCGCCCCCTGTTGCTGATGAGCCGCTCGCGATTCAGGCCGCCATGCGCGATGCCATGGAGGCGTATATTGTTAAGCGCGACGCCTTTCAGACCATCATTGCCGGCTATCCGTGGTTCCTTGACTGGGGCCGCGATACGCTCATCTGCCTGCGCGGCGTGATTGCTGCCGCACTGCTGGAGGAAGCGCAGAACATTCTCCTGCAGTTTGCCCAGTTTGAAAAAGGCGGAACTATTCCCAACATGATCCGCGGCAACGACGACAACAACCGCGAAACGTCCGACGCACCGCTCTGGTTCTTTGTGGTCTGCAACGAGCTGATGCAGGCGCAGGGCAACCAAAACCTGCTTCGCGTTAAATGCGGGAAACGCACACTCAAGCAGATCCTGATCTCGCTCGCCAAGGGACTCATCGGCGGCACCGAAAATGGCATTGCGTTCGATGTCGACTCCGGCTTGATCTTTAGTCCATCGCATTATACGTGGATGGACACCAACTATCCGGCGGGAACGCCGCGCCAAGGCTATCCGATTGAGATTCAGGCGTTGTGGCACTATGCGCTCAACATGCTCGCGGGCATCGACAAATCCGGCAACTGGGTAACACTCGCTTCGCAGGTTAAAGCGTCCATCGAAAACTTGTATGTGATCCATGCGGACGATTATGTCTATTTGGCCGATAATCTTTCTGCTGCGCCCGGAACATCCGCAGCGGCAGCGCTGGTGGATGACGCGCTCCGTTCAAACCAGCTTCTTGCCGTTACGCTCGGTGTCGTCACCGATTCGGCGTTGTGCAAAGAGATTATTCAATCTTGCGAGCAGCTACTGGTCCCCGGCGGACTGCGCAGCTTGGCCGACCGCCCCGTTCATCATCCGGCACCCGTGTATCGCGACGGTGCCCTGCTCAACGATCCGATGCGTCCATATTGGGGCCATTATACGGGCGATGAAGACACAAGGCGCAAACCAGCATATCACAACGGCACGGCGTGGACCTGGTCGTTCCCCTCTTACGCCGAAGCGCTGGCGATGGTCTACGGCGAACCTGCAAAAAAGACCGCCCTGGCCATTCTGGGAAGCGCTTCAGAGGTCATCAACAAGGGCTGTCTGCGGCAGGTTCCGGAGGTGCTCGATGGTAACACACCGCACGTTCAACGCGGCTGCGGAGCCCAGGCTTGGGGTGTTACGGAGCTTTTCCGGGTAATTAATGGCCTAAAGCGATGAGTAAATGCTTGTAAACAACTGCATCGACTGATTTCATTCAGAGAGTCAAGTAGAGGTTGGTAATGCCCCCGAAAAATAAAAAAAAACCGAGCATTCTGATTGTTACTCCCGAGATCACCTATCTTCCCGACGGCATGGGGAATATGACCAACAAGTTGTCGGCCAAGGCGGGCGGTTTAGCCGATGTCTCGGCCTCGCTCGTTTCAGCGCTTTATGAATTAGGAGCGGACGTTCATGTGGCGCTCCCCCACTATCGCAAAATGTTCCATGTGGACATCGGCGGATTCATTGATAACGAGCTGTTAATTTATAAGAGCAAGCTGCCCGAAGACCGCATCCATCTGGCCGAAGACCGCATCTTTTATTATCAGGAACGCGTTTACAGCAATTCGGCGGAGACCGACCTGAAGATTGCGCTCGCGTTCCAGCGCGAGGTCATTAACAACATTATTCCGACCGTCAAACCCGATCTCATCCACTGCAACGACTGGATGACCGGACTGATTCCCGCAGAAGCGCGTATGCTCGGCATTCCAAGCCTGTTTACCTTTCATAACATTCATACGGTCAAGACAACACTCGCGCATGTGGAGGACCGAGGAATTGATGCGGCAGAATTCTGGAGCAACCTCTTCTTCAGCAGGCCGCCGGGCAACTATTTCGAGGCGCGCGAAAACAATCCGGTCGATTTCCTGTGCAGCGGCATTTTCAGTTCGCACTTTATCAATACCGTCAGCCCTACATTTTTGCGCGAGATCGTGGATAACGTTCACCGCTTTGTCCCCCACGATATTCAACGGGAGGTCGCCAACAAATTCCACGCGGGCTGCGCAGTAGGAATTCTCAACTCGCCCGATACAGCGTGCAACCCCGAAACCGATCCCTATTTAATTCAGCGCTACGACGTAGCCGACCACAGGAACGCCAAGCGTCAGAATAAATTGTATTTACAGGAACGACTGGGCCTCGATATGAACCCCGATGCACCGATGCTGTTCTGGCCGTCGCGCCTTGATCCAATACAGAAGGGTTGCCAGCTGCTGGCCGAGATCCTCTACAGGATTGTCGATAAATACTGGAATCAGAGTCTCCAAGTGGTCTTTGTGGCTAATGGTGCCTATCAACAGGTATTCCACGACATCGTTCACCATCACAACCTCTACAACCGCATAGCAGTGTGTAACTTTGATGAGCGGCTCTCGCACATCGGATTTGCCGCCTCGGACTTTATGCTGATGCCTTCGCTCTTTGAACCCTGCGGCCTACCGCAGATGACCAGCGCCATTTACGGTTCGCTGCCGATCGCTCGCGATACTGGCGGACTCCACGATTCCGTTTTTCATATAAACCTGGAGCAGAATACGGGCAATGGATTCCTCTTTGAGACCTACGACTCAGGCGGCCTGGAATGGGCCATCGATCAAGCCATGGCGTTTTATCAGAAGGATGTGCATACGCGCAGCGCCCAGATTGGACGAGTGATGGCGGAAAGCAAAGTGCGCTTCAGTCATACGGTGACCGCTCAGGCTTATATCGATATTTATGAGCAAATGCTCCAACGCCCGCTGATCGATGAAGTGTTTGATAAATCTAATAAGGTGGATGAATGAGAGACCCTAATCTGAAAAAGCTGGCTGACGATCCGTGGCTTGAGCCTTATAGCGAACAACTGAAGCAGCGGAAAACCCATATCGGTTACATGGAAGAACGCCTGATTGGCGGTTCGATGACGCTTGATGAGTTTGCCAACGCACATGAATATTTCGGCCTCCATTTCCGTAATGGAAACTGGGTTTTCCGTGAATGGGCCCCCAACGCTACCGCCATCTATCTCGTCGGCGATTTTTCAAACTGGCAGCAGAGCGACCGCTTTGCCCTTAACTACGGCGACGGCGACGGCGTTTGGGAAATTGAACTCCCTGCCGATGCACTCCGCCACGGCGACCTTTATAAGCTGAAAGTATATTGGCCCGGCGGCGAAGGCGAACGCATTCCAGCTTATGCCCGCCGCACCGTTCAGGACCCGAAAACTCACTTCTTCAGCGCACAGGTATGGAAGCCGGAAACGCCCTATGTCTGGAAATACCCAAACCCGAAACGCTGCATCGAAGCCCCGCTGGTTTATGAATCGCACATCGGCATGGCTCAGGAAGAACCGAAAATCGGCTCATACCTTGAATACAAGGAAAAGGTGCTGCCGCGCATTGTTGATATGGGCTACAACACCGTTCAGTTCATGGGCATTATGGAGCATCCCTATTACGGTTCCTTCGGCTATCACGTCTCCAACTTTTTTGCCGCGTCCTCGCGCTTCGGTACACCAGAGGAACTCAAGGAGCTGATCGATGCCTGCCACGAGGCGGGTCTGGCGGTCATTATGGACCTTGTCCATTCCCACGCCGTTAAAAACGAGGCCGAAGGACTCTCCTGCTTCGACGGAACGCGCTATCAATATTTTCACGACGGTGCACGCGGAAACCATGATGCGTGGGATTCGCGCTGCTTTGACTACGGAAAGCCGCAGGTTCTCCACTTCCTTCTCTCCAATGCACGCTTCTGGCTCGATGAATATAATTTCGACGGCTACCGTTTTGATGGCGTAACGAGCATGCTCTACTATCATCACGGTCTGGGAACCAACTTTGCCGACTACAAGGATTACTTTGACGGCAATGTTGATCATGATGCCTATGCCTATCTGGCGCTCTCGAATAAATTGATCCATTCTGTCCGTCCCGATGCAATTACGATTGCGGAAGATGTTTCAGGCATGCCGGGTCTCGGCGCACCGCAGAAAGAAGGCGGTTGCGGTTTTGATTATCGACTTGCTATGGGAGCCCCTGACTGTTGGTTTAAACTGGTGAACGACATTCCCGATGAACAGTGGAATATGTATTGGCTCTACCACGAACTGACCAGCCACCGAAACGATGAGCAGGTCATTAACTACGTCGAATCGCACGACCAAGCGCTGGTTGGCGGAAAGACCATGATCTTTGAACTGATTGATAAAGAGATGTATTTCAACATGCATCTGGAGTCACAGAATCTACAGGTTGATCGGGGCATTGCGCTGCATAAAATGGCGCGTCTGGTCACAATGGCCACGGCCGCACATGGTTACCTTAACTTTATGGGCAACGAGTTTGGCCACCCCGAGTGGATCGATTTTCCGCGCGAAGGAAATCATTGGTCCTACCATTATGCCCGACGTCAGTGGAGCCTGCGCGATGATCCGGGGCTAAAATACCATTTTCTCGCCGATTTTGACCGCGCCATGGTCAGCTTAGTGCATAACAAAAACATTATCGGCCGCGTTCCGGTTACCTTCCGGATGATTCATGACGGCGATAAAATGATGGCCTTTGAGCGCGATGGACTCCTCTTTGTCTTCAACTTTAATCCGACGCAGTCGTTTGCCGATTATTCCATCGATGTCTCACCCGGCCGTTACCGTCTCGCCCTAAACACCGATGCCCCCGAATTCGGCGGACACGATCTGGTGGAGGCTGATCAGATTTATCACAGCTTCGAATTCAATGATGGAGAGAAGATTCGAAATCAGATCATGGTCTACATTCCTGCCCGTACAGCGCTGGTTCTTGAGCACATCCAAGAAGCCGATACCGAAAAATAAATAAACGTTTTCTCAGGACATTTATCAAAATTCCTCTAAAGTGAAGGCTTTATTTGAGGATTGACCCATGTCCACAGGATTTCAGGGAAAGTTTCATCGACAGAATGTATTGCAGCGCTTTGCCAAGGAATTGGTGCGCCGTTCGCGTTCGCATTGCGAACTCTGCGATAAAAGCGGCGTAAGGCTTGAAGTTTTCGAGGTCCCTCCGCTGGAAGAAGAACCGTATGTGGAGGGTTGCGTCTTTATCTGCGAAGAGTGCCTCAAGCAGATTGAAAACCCGAAAAAGATGATCCACTCCCACTGGCGATGCCTCAACAATGCAATCTACTCTGAGGTCCCTGCCGTTCAGGCCATTTCGTTCCGCATGCTGCGTCGCTTAATCATTAAAGGTGAACACTGGGCGAAAGAACTGCTGGAAAACGCTTATCTTGATCCGGAAGTGGAAGAGTGGGCCAACCAAGCGGAATAATTTGCATTGTCCTGGGTTAGGCATGTAGTTCAGCCTTCAGGCTGTTAGAAAAAAACACCATGGGACACGCTGAAGCGTGAACTACAAACGGATTGGAAACAACGAATGGGGAGTTGCTCCGTCTGCTCAAATCAACCTGCCTGCTGTGCCGTATCGCGGGAAACTCTATCGCTCCAGAATAACTCCGCACCAGCCTGCCCACTTCTCCTCCTCCGTTAAAATCAAGAATCGGTCCGAAGCGATAGATGATTTCTGAAAGAAATCGACCGTAGCCCAGCTCATCTAAAGCTCCGGATTCAACCCTTTTGGACCGGGGCTCTGCCCCTGTTTTCTTCGAAAACAATCTGCGCTTCGCTTCGGGCGCTTGACAACGTTCGGGGTTAATGGTGGTTGGGATAAATTTTGTTTATTCGTGATTTAATTAGTTTCTTTTGGATTCCTCGGGAGTTCCATATTCTAGTCCCATCAGGATGCATTAGGACGATTTCATTCTCTTCAATGGTGTAGCTGAAATCATCAAGTCTCAGTTCTATCACTGTATCCAACGCAATGTGATAGGATTCATCCGTATCAGGATTTCCGGAAACAATTTCATCCACGCATTGGATGATCGCACTCGACACAGTGTACGACTGATTTTGCTTATGAAGTATCAGTGTAGCACGACTGCTTTCTTCTTCGGCATTCTGAGCACAACCCATTAGGCTCAAGAATAGTATCAATGCTGTGATGATTTGTTTCATCTTTATCAGCCATTCCGGTAGAGCCGCCCATTGCGGGGCGCCTCCCGGGCAGATCCCCGTGTGCGGTTTTCCCGCACCGGCCTCCTCGTTTTAAACTTTCGCTGCTTCCGCATCAGTGCGGACCGATTTAAACGGCGTACCGTCTCTTTCCCGACGTTTCCGTGATGGTTGGTCGCGGAACTTTATACCGCAACAACATGTCGTTAAACTTTTGCCAAGTAAAGCTCGGTCACAAAAACACCCGCAGCGAACCGTTCAAACTCAGTATCGCGCCGCCTCCCGAAGAACAAAGGCCAGCCTCAGCAGAAGAGTCCACCGGAACACGCACCTCCACCCGGTTCGACAGACCTACGCGCACCTCCCGCCCGAAAGACGGCGAAGGCATCTGCGCTGCGCCATGCCCGACCCCGACGATCCTGTTTAATCAGTTGTGTATTCATGCCCACCACATTAGCCGGGCATGGAGAGTCTGACTACGAGGTGCTCCAAAAGACGTTTACCTTATAGGTATTTCAATTCAATCAGACAGCCGGAGCGGAGAGCCCTGCGAAACGCTCTGAGTGGAGGCTGCTGGTTAGATGCTTTTTATGCCTGTTTAGGATTTGTCCCGTATTGATTATCTCCGGGAGCTCCGTCAGTTGCCATAAATACAATCAGTACAATAGCCCCAATCAAAGGGATAAAGCTAATTAGCAACCACCACCCGCTTCGACCTGTGTCATGCAGGCGACGTACACTAACTGCAATGCCAGGAATAAGAACAGCTAGTGAATAAATGTATCCTATGACCCCAGGACCACCCATAAGTCCTTCTAAAAAACCAAGTATAAATGAGATTATTATATTGATCAGAACAAACATCCAATACTCTTGTCTCCTAGCACGACCGCTAAATACGGTATATTTTTTCAATACTTCTAGCAGCCTGTCGGAGTTAGGATCCCTCCAAGACAGTATTTTTTAGTCGTCTCACTAAGAATATTAAGCATTGAGCTTGTGGTGCAAGAAATGGGCGCGAAATAAGCCCGAAAACGCGCCAAAAG
>JAAYDL010000307.1 GCA_012729265.1 Lentisphaerota bacterium
CGCTGCTCAAGGAGTTCGAGGAATACAAAGAGGTCAAAAAGAAACTCAAGGTCTTCCGCCTGGAAGCTGTCCGCGCCGGATTCAAGAAAGCCTGGCAGGAACGCGACTACGCCGTCATCGTCGCCGTGGCCGACAAGATCCCCAACAACGTTCTGGAAGAAGATCCCAAACTGCTCATGTGGTACGACCAGGCGGTAACACGGATGGGAGGGGAATAGCCCATGATCACCAAATGGAAGGTCTTCAACTTTAAATCGATTCGTGAGGAGACTGAGCTGGACCTCGGCCCACTCACGATCTTCGCTGGCGCAAACAGCAGCGGGAAGAGCACGTTCATCCAATCCGTCCTTCTCGTAGCACAGACTTTGGCCCATAAGGTCGGATCGCGATCTGTCGTATTGAATGGTGCTCTCACGAGCCTGGGCCAGTTTGACGACCTGAAATCCAATGGTGGTGCTTCAGACCAGATCACCATCAAATGTACCTGTCGGCCACTTCCGGATCAGGATGCTGCAATAGGCAGGCGGTCTCAGTTCGCGCCCCGTGGTGCTATTTACTATGGACCGCGCTCCAATCAGCTTCAGGAAATCGCTTGTGAGATTTCGTTCGACGCTGATGCTTCGAGCTCCCAGCGTGATTTGTTCCAAATCCAACCTCGGCTTTTTGCTACGCAGTTGTCCTGCATATCCAGGGACGAGGACAACGTGGATCAGAAAGCCGATATATCGATCCATCATTCCACCAAGGCCATCTCCGAGATTGAAGGAGCCGACAGCGCCAGTGAAATTGACGATCAGCTACGCGCCAGTTTGGCTTACGCTGTTGAACTGGACGATGGCTCCATGGCTGAGGTGAAGGATGACTTTCGCTCGGCCAAGCCAATCGGCTGCATGCTTCGACACTTCCTTCCCGAGAGAATTGTTTACGCCATCGATACCATCGAAGAGGACGCAAACGCCATCGCCATGGCTCTTCAGGATGATGGCCGTCGTGCCATTGGCTTACGGCGCAACATGGGAAGGGAGATTCTCCTTTCCGAAGAGATCGTTGCGGTGTTGCGCGAAGTCCTCGAAGGCACAATCGATTTTGATCAGACTTTCAAGGACAAGTATCGGCAGGAGTCACTCTTCGGTTCCGAGGCCGATACGCTTACATTCAGGTCTTGGTATGAAAGGTTGCGCAGCCTCCCACGCGACGAGCGCCTGAAAGTTCAGCAGGTCCTGCGTGAGCGCGATGATCTTTTTGATCGCATCCACCAAGCCATGAGGGCATCAACGGCAGAGAAGCCCGAGACCCATGCCTTCGTCCAAGCCAGGCCACCTCGCTTGATAACGGAAGCTACATGGTATCTGGATAATTTCTTCGCCTCTGCCTTGAAATACCTCGGGCCGTTGAGGGATGCTCCCAAACCGCTGTATCCGCTCGCGCCAGCAGCGGACCCACATGACGTAGGCCTACGCGGAGAGCACACTGCTTCCATTCTTGAACTGCATAAAAACAAGAAGATCCGCTATATCCCGTCCGTAAATTTCAAAGAGCCGGTAGTTGACCGTAAAACAGTTACCCGGACTCTCGAAGCGGCGGTTATCGATTGGCTCCAATATCTGGGAGTCGCCAGCTCAGTCAAAAGCCGAGACCAGGGCAAATTGGGGCACGAGCTGAAGGTGGGGCTTTCCAATTCGGATAGCACGCATGACCTCACGCATGTGGGTGTAGGCGTCAGCCAGGTCCTGCCGATCCTCGTCATGTGCCTTCTCGCCGACACGGACTCTACACTCGTTTTTGAACAGCCGGAGCTGCATCTTCACCCGAAAGTTCAGACACTACTCGGCGACTTTTTCCTTTCGATGGCGCTCTGCAATAAGCAGTGCATTGTTGAAACCCACAGCGAGTATTTCATCGACCGCCTTCGCTTCCGAATTGCAGCGGCAACACCCGAGAAGGAGCTGAACAGTCAGACCAAGATCTACTTCGTGGAAAAGCCGTCGCAGGGTTCAGCTTTCCGAGAGGTGGTGATAAACGAGTACGGAGCCATCTCAGACTGGCCGGAAGGATTCTTTGATCAGTCCCAACAGCAGGCCGAGGAAATCCTCAGAGCTGCGGCGATGAAGCGCAAAGCAAGCCGGAGGAATAAAGATGCATAGCCTGCCCAGCGTAACAATTGACGCAGGCGTGCTCGCTGTTCCCCATGTTGATTGCGCCAAGGATGATGCTTTCCAGTATGTGGATACGCTACTGGACTGGAGCAAGTTGCTTGATGAGCCCTGGGTGGCCATTTACATGAGCGAGCGGGCTTCAGAGTCCCTGTTTGCCGACGGATTGTATCCACTGAGGGAGCAACTCAGAGAACTGTTCAATGCCCATGGCATAGTAGAGTACGACGTCAATACGGTTGCGAGAATTGCCAACCAGCTTCTGGCGATCACTCCATCCTTTGAAACCTACTATCGGGTCAAGGATGTCTTGTCAGAACATCTGGAAACAGATCCGGATGTTATTCGGCTGACAACACACGACGGCCTCCAGTCCGATCTTGCCCGATGCATCACGTTGATCGCCGTCCTACGCAAGCACTGCTCCCAACCTCTTGGCGGCCATTCGCTCATACTGAGAGAAGCGCCCAAACAGGTAATCCAGGTAAGAGCCCATATTCACGAGCTCGAGCATGCCAGAGACGATATCCCGGTTTTGCCGTGCCCACCCGAGTTCTTTGAAGGCGATGTGTTGGTCTGTGACGATTTTCGGGGCCTGATCGATTGTCTCGATGAATCCGCCATTCTGGTTGGCGCGTCTGACGACCTTGGAATTGAACTCGCCGTCCGAATCGCTCTATTCAAAAACGAGATTGCTCAAGGTGATTCCCCTGACTGGGGTGGCGTGATTGTTCCAGCCATTGGAGCCAGATTCCGGGAGTTGTGCCAGCAAGTTTGCGCCGACCAAGGGGATTCCGTGCCGCCTAAGATTCTCCGATCAATCGTTGAGACTATCAAAGGGCACAATCTTCCAGCCGTGCATGCTCTGCGGACAGGGCCAGGTGGAAATGATCCGCAAAGAATGCGTGGCTCTGATAAGGCGCAGCGTCGAGATATCGATAGGGAATTCCATCTTCATTACTGGGAGTGCGCCGACGGGACGGTCGAGTTAGCGTCCGTGGTTTATCACAACGATTTTTCAATTCCGGGATGATGCCGATGCAGGATGTTTGGCAATACAGCACCGTTCATAACAGCGCCTGCAAGGTCATCGAGGAACAGACCTTGTGGGGGCAGAC
>JAAYDL010000308.1 GCA_012729265.1 Lentisphaerota bacterium
AGGGGTCGCCACTCTTTGTTACCCGTAGATGCGCCGTCCTCGTCGCATGTGTTAAGCGATGGAGACGTCGCTTTTACGAGGAATGAAGGCAAAAAACTGCGAATGAATGCATATCGATTCGGATTTACCCATCCATCCATCGCGCATTCATTCGCAGTCTTCTTTTTGCGTCAGTTACCTTCGCGGCCGTCGACGCCTTTGGTATTCTTGGTAATTTCCTGTTTCTTGCCTTTGGGACGCAGCGAGCGGCATGCGGCTCCAGCCTGCCACATTTCGGAGTCGTGAATCGCTCCGAGTTCCTTGCCGAGGCGCTCCTTGTAATCTTTGGCACCGCAAATTTTCAATACGCGCTTGGCTTCGTCTTTGTTCTTTACAGCCTTGTAGAGGTCGTTAAAGACGGGCAGGGTGGCTTTTTTGAATTTGGGTGCCCAGTCGAGCGCACCGCGCTGCGCAGTAGCGGAGCAGTTGGAGAACATCCAGTCCATGCCGTTTTCATCGACGAGCCGAATAAGGCTTTGGGTCAGTTCTTCGACGGTTTCGTTGAAGGCTTCGGAGGGGCTGTGACCATTTTTGCGGAGCACGGTATATTGGGCTTCCATGACGCCGGCCAGTGCACCCATGAGGATTCCGCGTTCACCAACGAGGTCGGAGGTAACTTCCTTTTCGAAGGTGGTGGGGAAGAGGAAGCCGGAGCCGATGCCGATACCCAGTGCTTTGCAGCGGTCTTCGGCTTTGCCGGTAAAGTCCTGATGAACGGCAAAGCTGGAGTTAATGCCGGCCCCACTGAGAAAATTTCTGCGGACGTTTAATCCGGAGCCCTTCGGAGCAACCAAGATGACGTCCACGTTTTCCGGGGGAATGATATGGGTCAGATCGCTGTAGACGATCGAGAAGCCGTGCGAAAAATAGAGTGCATCCCCTTCGTTCAGGTTCTTTTTAACAATCGGCCAGCAGATTTTCTGAGCCGCATCGGACAGCAGATATTGAATCACGGTTCCGCGCTGCACGGCTTCTTCGATTTCGAAGAGTGTTTCGCCGGGTTTGAAACCGTCTTTTTTTGCCCGATCCCAATCGTTCATGAACTGTTTGGATTGTCCAACGATGACGTTGAATCCATTGTCGCGCAGATTAAGCGCCTGGGCGGGGCCCTGAACGCCGTATCCGATAATTGCGATCGTTTCGTTTTTCAAAACCCGGCGCGCTTTGGCCAGGGTGAATTCTTTGCGGGTGATGACGGTTTCCTGTACGCCGCCAAAGTCGATTACTGCCATGATCTCTTCTCCTTCATTGGGTTGTTAGTTAGCCATGCCCTGAGCATGAAACGGAAAAGGTATAAATCGTTTTAAGAGAATGGTCAATGGGTAATTGAGGAAAGTGCTTTTTGTGGCGTCTGTTTTGGGGCCGAAAACGGGGCGTACTTGAAAAAATGTTTGCCGGAGCCCTTTTTCATTTGCTTTTCGGGCGGGGGGAAATATGATCATCGAACTCTTTCTAGAATACCATCGAATCAAAGGATCTATCAGGACTATGGGGTTGTTATTTTCATTGCCGAATTCGCTGCCGTTGGCCGACATTGCGAGTGCTTTTTGGGACAGTACCTTGTCGGGTAAGGTCATCGTTATTATTCTTTTTTTGGGTTCGGCTATGGCTTGGACGATTATGTGGACGAAGGGCCTTCAGCTGCGTCACGCGAGTCGGGCCACGGAAGATTTTCTGGAAGCGTTTCGAGCGGAGCGGAATCCGACCGTGTTGTTTATACGTCGGGAGGAATATGAAGGCTCTCCGCTGAACTCGATTTATAACGCTGGATGCAAGGCGCTGGGCGCTGAGCTGCAGGCCCGTGGAAGCGCGGCGGATGATCTGCTGATGGGCGAACTGACGGCCAGTGCGCTGCGGCGGTTATCGTTGAACCAGCTCGAAACGCTGCGGTCGGTGGTAGACCGGAACGTGGCGGACGAGGCGCTGGTGCTGGAAGGGCAGATGGGTATGCTGGCAACGGCGGTGAGTGCCGCCCCGTTTCTGGGGTTGCTCGGTACGGTCTGGGGCGTTATGGATTCCTTCAGCGGAATGGCGGAATCGGGGTCGGCAGCGCTGAGTGCCGTGGCGCCGGGGATTTCCGGTGCGCTGCTGACGACCATTATCGGCCTGATTGTTGCACTGCCTTCGATGGTCGGCTACAACTTGCTCTCCGCTCAGATTCGACAGCTTTCGGTGAAGATGGATAATTTTTCGCAGGAGTTTATTTCCAGTATTCAAAGTGCGTATGTGATTGAGAATTAGTGTGCTGAAATTTTAGTAGAACTGCGGATGGACGAGAGTCCGCTTGGTG